>NZ_AP021881.1:3056265-3361892 GCF_009937995.1 Sulfuriferula nivalis | reverse complement strand
GTAATTTAATATTTGCTGTAGATTAATTGATTCTTCTATAAAAACAAAAGGTTTCACTTGACAATAGGGGTTGTAAGATAGTTTAATAGTATGTTCTACGGAATTAATTTATTAGGATTTTGTTATGAAACGCACTTATCAACCTTCGGTTATCCGTCGTAAACGTACCCATGGCTTTTTAGTTCGTATGAGGACTAAAGGTGGTCGTGCAGTGATCAACAGACGTCGTGCAAAAGGGCGTGTTCGTCTTGCTGTAGGTGAGTCAAGGTAGTTTATCGCTAGTATTATGAATATTAGGTATACTTTTCCACGAAGTTGCCGATTATTAAAAACGGATGAGTATTCATCCGTTTTTAATTTCCGTTGTGGAAAAACTGGTCAATATCTTAATATTTATGCGAAACCAAATATAGAAAATTCATCAGCAAGGTTAGGTATAGTTGTAGGTAAGAAGCAATTACGAACAGCAGTTGCACGTAACTTAGCAAAACGTGTTGTTCGCGATATGTTTCGACTGCATCGAAATGAATTACCTAATTTAGATTATATCGTTCGCATTAATAAACCTTTTACCAAAGACGAATCTAACGTAGTTCGCAATGAACTTATACTTTTATTTAAAAAAAGTAAACGATGTCTAGACTCTTAATTATATTTGTAAGAATTTATCAGTACACTATAAGTCCTATGCTTATGCCTAGTTGCCGATTTACGCCTACTTGTTCGCAATATGCTGTAGAAGCATTAACAAAACATGGTGCATTTAAAGGTGGTTGGTTAGCACTTCGGCGCATAACACGTTGTCATCCACATAACCCTGGTGGTTATGATCCTGTACCTTAATTTTTAAGATTAGCGATTTAATTTATGGATATTAAAAGACTCATATTGTTTGTAGTATTCTCATTTTCCTTATTAATGTTGTGGGAAAATTGGCAAAAAGAAACAGCCCCTAAAGCATTAGATAGTACTGCAACTAGTACAAAAAATGACATTTCAAATATTAATGCGCCAATAATCCCCACTATAAATAAACAGGCAGTAATTCAACAAGATGCTAAAAAAGCGGATGGTGCATTAGTAGATGGTGCGCAAATCAATGTCACTACAGATTTAGTACATGCGGTAATTGATGCCGATGGCGGGGATATACGTAGTTTATCCATACTGCATTATCAAGACCCTGTTGATGTAAAGAGACATCTTCATATTTTTGAACAAACATCCAATCATACATATGTCGCCCAATCAGGCTTGGTTGGAACAAACTTACCAAATCATAAATCCATTTTTTCTTTTGCAGCTAACAATTACGCTTTAGCTGAAAATCAAAATAAGTTAGTTGTACCTATGTCGTGGGTAGATGAAGAGACCGGTATTCAAGTAACTAAGGAATACATTTTTTATCGCGATAGTTACAAAATAGATTTAACTTATCATTTAACAAATACTGGAAAGTTATCGATACCATTACAGGCGTATTTCCAGTTATTACGTGATGGGAAAATCCCTGATGGTGAATCTAAAATGGTTCATACATTTACAGGCCCAGCAATCTATACAGAAGCAAGTAAATTTACTAAGCTGGATTTTCATAAAATGGATAAGGGCGATCAAACTTATCCTAAAACTGCAAATGATGGTTGGGTAGCAATGGTGCAACATCATTTTGTATCTGCATGGTTACCTAATAATGGAGCAAAAAGAGAATTTTATGCAGAAGCCTTGGGTAATGGTTTGTATCGAGCTGGTGTGATATTGCCAGAAGGTGAATTAAAACCAGGTTCAAGCACGTCATTTACAGTTCCTTTGTATGCCGGTCCACAAATCCAGAAAACGTTAACGGCCTTAGCGCCTGGGCTGGATTATGTTGTTGACTATGGTTGGTTAACTCCTATCTCAGGTCCTATATTCTGGGCACTTCAAAAAATACATGGTGTAGTTGGGAACTGGGGATGGTCAATTGTTATTTTGACTATGTTTATTAAATTGATGTTTTTTCCGTTATCGGCAAAAAGTTATCAATCTATGGCCCAAATGCGAGGATTGGCTCCTAAATTACAACGTTTAAAAGAAACATTTGGCGATGATAGACAAAAACTTCATCAAGCTATGATGGATTTGTATAAAACAGAAAAAGTAAATCCATTAGGTGGTTGTTTGCCTGTAGTTGTACAAATTCCAGTATTTATTTCACTGTATTGGGCATTGTTAGGCAGTGTTGAGATGCGCCAGGCACCATTTATTGGATGGATTCACGACTTATCAGCGCCAGATCCATTTTACGTTTTGCCGATTATTATGGGCTTGACTATGATATTGCAAACGCGCTTGAATCCAACTCCACCGGATCCTATGCAAGCAAAAGTAATGATGATTATGCCGGTAGCATTCAGTATTTTCTTTTTCTTCTTTCCAGCTGGATTAGTATTATATTGGGTCGTAAACAATATATTATCAATAAGTCAGCAGTGGTTTATTACGCGTAAACACGAGGCTGCACAAGCAGGTAATGCAAAACGCTAAACGTGATGTGATTGCTGCAATTGCCACTGCGCCTGGGCGCGGTGGTGTGGGTATAGTTCGTATTTCTGGTGCTAATTTAAGTACGTTTCCATTTCAAATCAGCGGTATTAACCCAATACCGCGTCATGCACATTTTGTAAAATTCCTTGATGATACTGGCGAAATTATAGATGAAGGTATTTTGCTATATTTTCCAGGCCCACATTCATTTACGGGTGAAGATGTTATTGAGTTGCAGGGACATGGCGGACCTATAGTATTAAATATGCTATTGGTGCGATGTTTGCAACTTGGGGCTCGTTTAGCTGAGCCTGGTGAATTTACCTTGCGTGCTTATCTCAATGATAAATTAGATTTAGCTCAGGCTGAAAGTGTTGCCGATCTAATAGATGCCAGCTCTGAACAAGCTGTTAAATCAGCGATGCGTTCACTAACAGGTGAGTTTTCCAATCAAATTGAAATATTAGTTGCGGGTTTGATAGATTTACGTATGTTGGTTGAAGCCACCTTGGATTTTCCAGAAGAAGAGATTGAATTTCTTCAATCTGCGAAAGCATTCGATAGATTAGCAAATATATGTCAGCAAGTAAGTCAGGTTGAACAAAGCGCCAAACAAGGTAGCTTGTTACGTGATGGAATTAGTGTGGTATTAATTGGGCAACCAAACGTTGGTAAGTCTAGTTTGCTTAATAGGTTAGCTGGTGAGGAAGTGGCTATTGTTAGCGCAGTTGCAGGAACTACACGTGATACGGTGCGTGAAACTATACAAATAAATGGTGTGCCCATACACATAGTAGATACCGCAGGTTTGCGTGACACCGAAGATGAAGTTGAGCTTATTGGGATACAACGGACATGGCGAGCGATTGAACAAGCAAGTCTAGCATTGTTGCTTGTTGATGCTAAGCATGGCGTAACTTCAGTTGAAGATACTATTATTGCAAAACTGCCAGCTAATTTACCTTTATATACACTGCATAATAAAATTGATCTGGAATGTCCGGAAAAATTGGCAGGTGATATTTATGTTTCCGCTAAATTGGGTACGGGTATAGCTGAGCTTAAATCGTTGTTATTATCAGTAGCGGGATGGCAAACAGAAATGAGCAGTGTGTTTCTTGCGCGTGAACGGCACCTAAATGCTATTCGTTTGGCAAAACATCATTTAGAGTGCGCCATAGAGGTACAAGCGAACTCGTTGGAATTGTTAGCAGAAGATTTGCGTTTAGCACAATTTGCATTGGCATCTATTTCGGGTGGCTTTAGTGCTGATGATTTATTAGGCGAAATATTCAGTCGTTTTTGTATTGGCAAGTAAGATCGCGATATATGCCCTTTGGGGCGATTTTTTGATATTTTAATCGTTCTGTATAGCCGGTTAAATTTAAATTGAATATAGGCGATTTTGAGCTGTCTATTTTTTAAGCAATTCATATGTTTCACGTGAAACATTCAAGATTATCCAAAAATTAATTAACGCGTCCATTGTGTTTGATACAATGAGAGTCTGTAATCAATATCGTCGTAAATAACTGAGTATCCAAGTATGAATTTTCCAGAACGTTTTGATGTAATAATAATTGGTGGTGGACATGCCGGAACTGAAGCCGCGCTTGCGCCAGCCCGGATGGGTTTACGCACATTATTAATTACCCATAATATTGAAACGTTGGGACAGATGTCGTGCAATCCTTCCATTGGTGGTATAGGTAAGGGGCATTTAGTAAAGGAAATTGACGCATTAGGTGGTGCAATGGCCGCAGCCACAGATGAGGGTGGAATACAGTTTAAAATATTAAACTCTTCTAAAGGCCCGGCGGTAAGGGCAACTCGGGCACAAGCAGACAGAATATTATATAAACAAGCAATTCGAAGTCGCCTTGAAAATCAAAAAAACCTATGGTTGTTTCAACAAGCGGTGGATGATTTGATATTGGAAGGCGATAAAGTCGTTGGTGTAAAAACGCAACTAGGATTGATTTTCAACGCTAAATCAGTGGTGTTGACAGCGGGTACTTTCCTTGCAGGTTTGATACACGTAGGGCAATCAAACTATGCGGCAGGGCGTGCAGGAGACCCACCTGCAATCAGTTTGGCACATAGGTTAAGAGAATTGAATCTGCCTGTGGGGCGATTAAAGACTGGTACACCACCACGCATCGATGGTCGAACTATTGATTATTCTGTTATGCAGATTCAACCTGGTGATAATCCTGAGCCCGTGTTCTCATTTCTGGGTAGGCGTGAACAACATCCACAACAGTTGCCATGCTGGATCACGCAAACTTCAGAGTTAACCCATGACATTATTCGTTCTGGACTAGATCGGTCACCTTTATATACGGGTGTAATAGAGGGGGTGGGCCCAAGATATTGCCCTTCTATTGAAGATAAAGTGGTTCGCTTTGCAGATAAATTGTCGCATCAGATATTTGTTGAGCCAGAAGGTTTAACAACGCATGAGGTTTATCCGAATGGCATTTCTACAAGTTTGCCGTTTGATATACAGTTGGCATTAGTAAGATCAATAAAAGGCTTTGAAAACGCGCACTTAGTTCGTCCTGGCTATGCAATTGAATATGATTATTTCGATCCGCGTGGATTAAAACGATCATTAGAAACCAAGGCTATTAGTGGTCTGTTCTTTGCAGGGCAAATTAATGGAACTACGGGTTATGAAGAAGCCGCAGCACAAGGTTTGCTTGCAGGCATCAATGCAGGATTGTATGCACAAGATAAACCAAGTTGGAACCCAGGGCGGCATGAAGCATATTTGGGCGTAATGGTTGATGATTTGACGACGCTGGGTGTAACCGAGCCATATCGTATGTTTACAAGTCGTGCGGAGTATCGCTTATCCTTGCGTGAAGATAATGCAGATATGCGCTTAACCGAAATTGGTCGCAGTCTTGGTGTTGTTGATGACGAGCGTTGGGCCGCCTTTTGTGCAAAACGCGAGATGGTAGAAATTGAGTCTGTGCGTTTGAAGCAAACGTGGGTACAGCCTAATACATTGAGTAAAGAAGACGCGATGAGTGTATTGGGTAAAGAAATTGAGCGTGAATATAACCTGCATGATTTGCTGCGTCGGCCGGATGTTACTTATGAATCATTAAAAAGGTTGCCACAATTTGGGCAGGGTTTAGAAGATCTGGTAGCTGCGGAGCAAGTGGAAATACGTGCGAAATATCAAGGCTATATAGACAGGCAAAAAGATGAAGTTGATAAGGCGCGAACCCAAGAAGAGCAGTCTTTATCAGCGGATCTGGACTATAACGATGTGCCAGGTTTGTCTATAGAAGTAAAACAGAAGTTGAATCGGCATAAACCAGAAAGTATCGGTCAGGCATCACGTATATCCGGGATAACACCGGCCGCAATTTCGATTCTGTTGGTATATATGAAACGACATGGCGATGGCCGTAAAAAATTGGTAGGTTGAATGAGAGAGTCTCTTATTAAACATACCGCTGAAATGGGCATAACCATAGCTAATGAGCAAGCCGATAAACTAATACAGTATTTGCAGTTGATAGTTAAATGGAATCGTATACATAATTTAACTGCAATACGGGATCAGCAAGATATGTTGCCCCACCACCTGTTAGATAGCTTGTCAGTAAATCCATGGGTGAAAGCAGAGAGTTTGTTGGATGTAGGAACGGGAGCGGGCTTGCCAGGAATCCCATTGGCAATATTGCGACCTGAGTTACTAATTACTCTATCAGATAGCAATAAAAAGAAATCATCTTTTCAGCAGCAAGCGCAAATAGAACTGGGTTTAAAAAATGTAACTGTCAAAGCTGGGCGGGTAGAAGACTTGTCTGACACGGAAAAATTTGATGGAATAATTTCTCGGGCTTTTTCCGAAATGGCGCTGTTTACTAAATTAACACAACATTTGCTCACGGATGATGGGCGTTGGTATGCAATGAAGGGTATATATCCAACTGAAGAGTTGGAAAATTTGCCAGAATTTGTACAGACAGAAGCAGTGTATGAACTGGAGGTTCCTATGTTAAATGCGCAACGTCATTTGCTGGTAATGAAGAAAAAATGACTAAGATATTAGCAATTACGAATCAAAAGGGCGGCGTGGGTAAAACCACTACAGCTGTCAATTTGGCGGCAAGCCTTGCAAGTCTTAAATGTAAGGTGCTGTTAGTAGATTTGGATCCTCAGGGCAATGCCACCATGGGGTGTGGGATAAATAAGCGTGAATTGAAGCATAGTGTATATCATGTATTGTTGGGACTGGTGGGTGCTGATGCAGTATTGAAATATAGCCCTACGGGTAAATTTGATGTGCTTCCTGCAAATAGAGATTTAGCAGGCGCCGAAGTGGAGTTGGTAGATGTTGACGGGCGTGAAACGCGCCTGAAAGAGGCGCTGGCTGGTATAGGTCAAGGGTATGATTATGTGCTGATAGATTGCCCACCGGCTTTAAATATGCTTGCTGTGAATGCTTTGACTGCTGCTGATGCAGTGATCATCCCAATGCAATGCGAATATTATGCACTTGAAGGCGTGTCAGATTTAGTGAATACCATTAAAAAAATTAGAGCAAATTTAAATCCACACTTAGAAGTGGAAGGTTTGTTGAGAACAATGTTTGATCCGCGCAGCACTTTGGCACAACAGGTTTCCACACAGCTGAAGAATCATTTCACCAATAAAGTGTATGAAACGGTAATACCAAGGAACGTTAGATTGGCAGAAGCACCAAGTTATGGTCAGCCTGTATTAGTCTATGATGCTGCTTCAAAAGGTGCACAGGCTTATATCGCGTTGGCACAGGAAATGTTGACACGTACTAAGTCATAAAGGTAATGGTAATGAAGAAAACAAGAGGATTAGGACGAGGGTTGGATGCATTGCTAGGCGATGATAATACCACATCAGAAAATCATGGTGAGCTACAACAACTGGGTTTGGAAAAGCTGCAGCCAGGAAAATATCAGCCTAGGTCGTATATGGATGAAGAGAGTTTGAATTCCTTGGCGGCTTCAATCAAGGCGCAAGGGTTGATGCAACCAATTCTTGTACGCGCAGTGGCAGATGATAAATGGGAAATTATTGCTGGCGAACGGCGCTGGAGGGCAGCAAAGATCGCTGGTCTGTTTGAAGTACCTGTATTGATAAAAACAGTAGCAGACGATGCCGCATTGGCCATGGCATTAATAGAGAATATACAAAGGGAAGATCTTAACCCGATTGAGGAGGCGCTAGGCATACAGCGTCTAATAGAACAATTCCAGATGACGCATCAAGTCGCAGCAGATGCGGTAGGTCGATCACGTAGCGCGGTAACAAATTTGCTGAGATTGTTAAATCTTGCAACGGAAGTACAAGATTTAGTGATGACCGGAAAATTAGAAATGGGTCATGCACGCTCATTACTAGTGCTTGAAGAAATACAACAAGTTAAACTCAGCACGGAAATTGTTAGTAAATCATTAACGACACGTGAAGTAGAGCGACGTGTTAAGGAAATTCTAGAACCAAAACCACAAATAGTAATTAAGGTTAACCGGGATGTTGTAGCGTTAGAAGAAACCTTGTCAGATAAAGTTGGAGCCAAAGTAACAATAACCAGCAAAAAAAATGGATCGGGAAGATTGGTAATAGAGTATGACAATTTTGAACATTTAGATAGCCTAATCAATAGGTTATAGAAATTTCAGTTAAGAGTCAGGATGGCTGGATAAAGCAATAAGTTGCATAAAATCATAAGAGTATTGTAATATGCTGAGATATCACCATTAGGGGTACGCCTGTCATAAACAATTCGATAGGCAAAATGAATTGAGCCGAATTGTATTTTTACCGGAAATGGCAACAGCGGAAATTAAAACTGTTATTAAATTGCAATTAATGATAGGTATTATCTTGCTATTTCTGCTGGGGTATATCCGGCCAGAGTGGATAAAATCATTACTATATGGTGAAGTAACCGCGTTAATAAATACTGGTATGTTGTATTGGCGATTATATAAATCACACAAACGGCCAGTAAAATCGCAAGAGCAAGAATTGGCGTTGTTGTATCGATCTGGATTAGAGCGATTTATATTAATAGCAGGGTTGTTAGCAATGGGCATGATGGCGAAGTTACATCTCGTTCCGTTGGTCGTATTAACTGGATTTATGATAGAACAATTGGTGTTTTTGTTGGGTATCCTGCTTGTTAGGTATCCAGCAAAAATAAAAACTGAAACTTAGAGTGCAAAACATGTCAACTGAAGCAATAACTTCTTCCGAATATATAAAACATCACTTACAAAACCTTACATATGGTACTTTGCCGGACGGTACTATGGGGGTAGCACATACTGCTGCAGAAGCCAAAGCTATGGGTTTCTGGGCAATAAATTTAGATACGATAGGGATGTCTATATTTCTAGGTTTGGTGTTTCTTTTAGTATTTCGTGCCGCAGCAAACTCAGCGTCGGCTGGTGTGCCAAATGGTGTGCTTAATTTCGTAGAGTGGATAGTTGAGTTTATTGATACCAGTGTGCGTGGTTCTTTCAGTGGAAAGAACCCATTGGTTGCCCCACTGGCATTAACAATATTTGTGTGGATATTATTAATGAATTTGATGGATTTGCTGCCAGTGGACTGGGTTCCGCAGATTGCACATCATTTAGGTCTGCCATTCTTTAAAGTTGTACCAAGTACAGATCCGAATGCAACATTTGGTATGGCGATCTCAGTGTTTTTCTTAGTGCTGTATTACAGCGTTAAAATGAAAGGTGTTGGTGGTTTTGTTGGAGAGTTAACTTTACAGCCTTTCGGTAAAGCAGGGCTTCCAGCCAATATATTCCTTGAGGGTGTGAACTTGATCGCCAAACCGGTTTCATTGGCGTTGCGATTGTTCGGTAACATGTATGCTGGTGAAATGATATTCATCTTGATAGCCCTGATGTTTGGTGGCGGCGTAGGAATTGGTTTGTTTGGTGGCGTGTTGCAATGGGGTTGGGCAGTATTCCATATTCTGATTGTAACGCTGCAGGCATTCATATTTATGACACTAACCATAGTGTATTTAGATATGGCGCACCAAGAGCATCATTGATAATTTGTTTTTGTTAATTGTTGGTTTTTTATTAAAGGAGTAGTAAATGGATATGATTCACGCAGTGCTGTATGTAGCTGGTGCAATGATGATGGGTTTGGGTGCTTTAGGTGCTTCTATCGGTATTGGTATTTTGGGTGGCCGTTTCCTGGAAGGCGCTGCTCGTCAACCAGAATTAATCCCTATGCTGCGTACCCAATTCTTTATCGTCATGGGTTTGGTTGACGCGGTACCTATGATTGCTGTTGGTTTGGCAATGTATGTATTGTTCGCGGTTGCAGGTTAAATAACCGTACACCGTAGAAAGGTAATGGCATGAATATTAATGCTACCCTAATCGGTCAATCTATAACATTTTTCGTGTTTGTTTGGTTTTGCATGAAATTTGTTTGGCCGCCGATTATGAATGCGCTGAATGAGCGCAAAAAAATGATTGCCGATGGTTTGGCTGCAGGTGAACGTGGTAAGCATGAATTAGAGCTTGCTTCAAAACGTGCAAGCGAAAACATGCATGAAGCTAAGCAAAAAGCCGCAGAAATCATTGCGCAAGCTGATAAGCGTGCAATGCAGTTAATCGAAGAAGCTAAAGCAGCAGCTAAAGCAGAAGCGGATCGTATGATTGCAAGTGCACAAGCGAGCGTTGCGCAAGAAATGGTTCGTGCAAAAGAAGCTTTGCGTGGCCAGGTTGCTGAATTAGCAGTTGCTGGTGCGGAAAAAATATTGCGTCGTGAAATTGATGCAAAAGCACACGCTGATTTGTTAATCGCAATTCAGAACGAGCTTTAATCATGGCTGAAATTGCAACCGTCGCCCGCCCCTATGCAGAAGCAGTTTTTCGCTTGGCAAAAGAAGCAAATGCCGTCAATGTTTGGTCTGACCAGTTAGGATATGTACAAGTGGTTGCGTCTGATGCAGAGATGCAGCGTTTGTCAAATGATCCAAAAGTTGAAGCAGCTCAATTAGTTGAGTTGTTTCTTGGTGTTTTGGGCAAGGAAGTTGATGCAAGTATTGCAAACTTTATTACATTGTTAATAGAAAACAATCGTATAGATGTTTTGCCAGAAATCGTGCATCAATTTGAAGCGCTTAAAGCAAAAGAAGGTGGTGTACTAGATGCGCAAGTGACCAGTGCCTATCCTATGACTGCAGAACAAATTGCGGAACTGTCCGTCCGTCTTGAGAAAAAATTTAATCGTAAAGTAAGTGCTACAGTAAGTGTCGACCCAGCTCTAATAGGCGGGATGATCGTTGCTGTTGGCGATGAAGTGTATGATGCTTCAGTGCGAGGTAAATTACAAGGCATGGCGTACGCGTTAAAACGTTAAAGAGATTCCGTTAGGAGCTATCAATGCAACTCAATCCCACAGAGATCAGTGATCTCATAAAAAGTAAAATTCAAAATTTGGCAGTAGCTGCTGAATTACGTACCCAAGGTACAGTTGTGTCCGTGACCGATGGTATCGTTCGCGTACATGGCCTGTCAGATGTTATGCAAGGTGAAATGTTAGAGTTTCCAGGCAATACATTTGGTTTGGCGCTGAACTTGGAGCGTGATTCTGTTGGTGCTGTTGTTTTGGGTGAATATGAGCACATTACCGAAGGCGATACAGTTAAATGTACAGGCCGTATTTTGGAAGTGCCTATTGGTCCAGAATTAATTGGTCGTGTTGTAAATTCGTTGGGTCAGCCTATAGATGGTAAAGGCCCGATAAATGCGAAACTGTCTTCACCAATTGAAAAAATTGCGCCAGGCGTTATTGAACGTCAATCAGTTACACAACCACTACAGACAGGTTTGAAATCTGTAGATGCGATGGTGCCTATTGGTCGTGGTCAGCGTGAATTGATTATTGGCGATCGCCAAACAGGTAAAACTGCAGTAGCTGTTGATGCAATAATCAACCAAAAAGGTACTGGTGTAATCTGTATCTATGTAGCAATTGGTCAAAAAGCATCGTCAGTGGCAAACGTAGTTCGTAAATTAGAAGAGCATGGCGCATTGGGTCACACCATCATCGTAGCTTCTACAGCATCTGAATCAGCAGCTATGCAATACATTGCACCGTATGCGGGTTGCACAATGGGCGAATATTTCCGTGACCGCGGTGAAGATGCGCTGATTGTTTATGATGACTTAACCAAGCAAGCTTGGGCTTATCGTCAAATTTCATTGTTGCTTCGTCGTCCACCAGGTCGTGAAGCATACCCTGGTGACGTATTCTACTTGCACTCACGTTTGTTAGAGCGTGCATCACGTATTAACGCTGAGCAAGTTGAAAAATTAACTGGCGGTGCTGTAAAAGGCAAAACTGGTTCATTAACAGCGCTTCCAGTGATTGAAACGCAAGCAGGTGACGTTTCTGCATTCGTACCTACTAACGTAATTTCGATTACTGACGGTCAGATCTTCTTGGAAACTGACTTGTTTAACGCAGGTATTCGTCCAGCTATCAACGCAGGTTTGTCAGTGTCGCGTGTTGGTGGTGCTGCGCAAACTAAAGTTATCAAAAAGCTGGGTGGTGGTACACGTCTGGCATTGGCGCAATATCGTGAATTGGCTGCATTTGCACAGTTTGCTTCGGACTTGGATGAAGCTACACGTAAGCAGTTAGAACGCGGTAAGCTGGTTACTGAGTTGATGAAGCAAAATCAGTATGCACCAATGAACGTAGCTGAAATGGCTTTGACATTGTTTGCTGTGAACAAAGGTTATATGGATGATGTTGAAGTTAAGAAAGTGCTAGCGTTTGAAGCAGCTTTGGCATCATATGTAAAATCAAAGCATGGCGATTTGATGGATAAAATGCAAAGCACGGGTGATATGCCAGCGGATGTAGAAGCTACTTTAATTAAGGCTATTGAGGAATTCAAGTCCTCAGCCGTTTATTGATTGGATAACAATCATGGCTTCAGGTAAAGAGATACGGACTAAGATCAAAAGCGTAGAAAATACGCGGAAGATCACTCGTGCTATGGAAATGGTTGCAGCAGCGAAAATGCGTAAAGCGCAAGAGCGCATGCGTGCAGCACGACCATATGCCGAGAAAATTGCAAATGTAGCCGCTCATCTTTCTCAAGCCAACCCGGAATACAAACATCCATTTATCATTAAACGTGATCAAGTTAAACGCGTGGGATTAATTGTTGTTAGTACTGATAAGGGTTTGTGTGGGGGATTAAATACCAACGTACTGCGTGTAGTAGTAAACCAAATGAAACAATGGGATGCTGCAAAGATTGGTATTGATGTCACTGCAATTGGTAATAAAGGGTTGGGTTTTCTGCAGCGTTCGGGATCGAATTTGGTCTCGCATGTTGTAGCGCTTGGCGATGCACCACACATGGAAACATTAATTGGCCCAGTTAAGGTCATGTTAGATGCTTACATGGCAGGCAAAATTGACGCGCTTCATATTGTTTACAATAAGTTTGTAAATACGATGAAACAAGAACCAGTCAGTCTGCAAATATTGCCACTAGTTGCTCCCGATGATGGTAAACCAGTTCATCATTGGGATTACATATATGAACCAGAGGCGCCAGCAGTAATTGATGCGTTATTGGTTCGTTACGTGGAAGCTTTGATTTACCAGGCCGTGGCTGAAAATATGGCTTGTGAACAAAGTGCCCGTATGGTTGCAATGAAGGCTGCATCTGATAATGCAAAAAATGTGATTGGTGAGCTGAAACTGGTTTATAACAAAACCCGTCAAGCTGCCATTACCAAAGAGCTATCTGAGATCGTAGCAGGTGCTGCGGCTGTTTAAGTATTTTTATTTCGAGGAACGACGATGAGTCAAGGCAAAATCGTACAAATCATTGGCCCAGTTGTGGACGTGGAATTTCCACGTAATGCAATGCCTAAGATTTATGATGCATTAAAAATGGAGTCGCCTGTGCTGACGTTGGAAGTTCAACAACAGCTTGGTGATGGCGTAGTTCGCGCAATTGCTATGGGTACTACCGACGGCTTACGTCGTGGTATGTTAGTTAGCAACACTGGGGCTGCTATTTCAGTACCAGTGGGTGTAAAAACCTTGGGTCGCATTATGGACGTGCTTGGTAATCCTATCGACGAACAAGGTCCTATCGGTAATGAAACCTCTTGGGGTATACACCGTAAAGCGCCAGCATTCGATGAACTGGCTGCATCCAATGAACTACTGGAAACGGGTATTAAGGTTATTGATTTAATCTGTCCGTTTGCTAAGGGTGGTAAAGTTGGTTTGTTCGGTGGTGCAGGTGTTGGTAAGACCGTTAACATGATGGAACTGATCCGTAACATCGCTATTGAACATAGTGGTTATTCAGTATTTGCTGGTGTTGGAGAGCGTACTCGTGAGGGTAATGACTTCTACCACGAAATGAAAGACGGCGGCGTTCTGGATAAAGTTGCGCTAGTATATGGTCAGATGAACGAGCCACCTGGTAACCGTTTACGTGTTGCTTTGACTGGTTTGACCATGGCTGAGTTTTTCCGTGACGAAGGTCGTGACGTGTTGTTATTCGTTGACAACATCTATCGTTATACCTTGGCTGGTACGGAAGTATCCGCGTTGCTGGGTCGTATGCCTTCAGCTGTGGGATATCAACCAACCTTGGCTGAAGAGATGGGTCGTTTGCAAGAACGTATCACATCAACCAAAAAGGGTTCGATTACCTCTATTCAAGCTGTTTATGTACCAGCGGATGACTTAACCGATCCATCACCAGCAACTACCTTTGCTCACTTAGATGCGACCGTTGTTCTGTCACGACAAGTTGCTGAATTGGGTATTTATCCAGCTATTGATCCGCTAGACTCAACATCACGTCAATTAGATCCTTTAGTAGTTGGTGAAGAGCATTACAGCGTAGCCCGCGGTGTGCAGTCTATATTGCAACGTT
This sequence comes from Sulfuriferula nivalis, assembly GCF_009937995.1. Taxonomy (NCBI): domain Bacteria; kingdom Pseudomonadati; phylum Pseudomonadota; class Betaproteobacteria; order Nitrosomonadales; family Sulfuricellaceae; genus Sulfuriferula; species Sulfuriferula nivalis. The sequence continues at coordinate 3,347,404 of NZ_AP021881.1, read as the reverse complement.
ACAAAGAATTGCGCGATATTATTGCAATTCTGGGTATGGATGAATTGGCGCCAGAAGATAAATTGGCAGTTGCGCGTGCACGTAAGATTCAACGCTTCCTGTCACAGCCATTCTTCGTAGCGGAAGTGTTTACCGGTGCTCCAGGTAAATATGTTTCACTGAAGGATACTATCAGCGGCTTTAAGGCTATCATTAACGGTGAATATGATCACTTGCCAGAACAAGCGTTCTATATGGTAGGTACCATTGATGAAGCGGTTGCTAAAGCTAAAACCATTCAGTAATCCTGGCTAGGGCGTAATCTAGGTTACGCCCGTTAACCAAGTGCGAGGAAGAAAGAATTATGGCTATGACCATTCATGTTGATATAGTTAGTGCAGAAGCGTCACTGTTTTCAGGTGTGGCAGAATATGTAATTGTTCCAGCAGCTATGGGCGAGGTAGGTATTTATCCTCGTCATACACAGATGCTGACCAATATTAAAGCGGGTTCTGTACGTATCAAAAAACCAGATGTTGCTGAAGAAGAATTAATTTTTGTTTCTGGTGGCATGTTAGAAGTACAGCCGCATATGATAACCATACTTTCTGACACCGCGATTCGTGGCAAAGATCTGGATGAAAGTCGTGCGCTAGAAGCTAAAAAGCGTGCAGAGGAAGCAATGAAAAATAATGCTTCTACTATGGATTATGCAAAGGCTCAAGCAGAGCTTGCTGAGGCAATTGCTCAGATTGCTGCTATTGAGCGTTTACGTAAACACCACTAATTAGAATTTATTCTGATCAATAAAAAAGGCAACTTAGGTTGCCTTTTTTATTGATCAGAAAAATCGAATCTTATAATTAGAAACAGCAGATTCATTAACAGATAAATCTAATTTAATAATACGTTCGTCGTGAGGCTGTAAAAAGTCTCTATTGAAAGAAATATAATCATCAGGTGAAATTTTTCGTATACTCACCACGGTGTCATCACTGTCTAACAATGTTAGTAAAAATCTAGGAAACTGTAATTTATAGTTAGCATTATTTTGAAGCGCTAGTGTGACCTTAATAAATTTTTTGTTTTTTTGTTCAATTTCGAAATTTGAATTTGTTAGTTCAATTTGACTTACATCATATGGAGGTTCCATAGTGCAAAGGTGACCCTCGCAAAGTGTATTGAAGAGAGGTTTAAGCACTGGGAGAGACGAAGATAACTGGTATCTATACGGAATACTAATTTGCAGCAGTAGTAAACTTGTTAATAACATGGTTCCCATTGCGTAAGATATTTTGCGACTGCGACTGATCTGTTTTTTAAACTGTATAGGTACATCTGTCGCATATGCAGAATCGATAATATCACTTGAGATTAACGAATGGTCAGTATTGGTAGTAATGTCATCTGTCACGGTTGTTTCGTGAACAGCAGGTAACTCTTCTTCAATAATAATATCTGATTCAATAGAATCAGAATTAGTGATAAGAGTCTGAGTTTCAACTTCATCTATGTGTACAGAACTTACAACAGGACTTTGTGTATGAACAGAGGGTTGTATATGTTGAGCGGCATTAAAAACCATACCACAAACACCGCACTGTACCATACCTTGAGCACTAGAAAGGTGTTGTTCGTCAACCTTGAAAACAGTGTGACAAATAGGACAGGCAGTATGTAAGATCACAAAATTTTCTCACCAGCCAAACATACCCAACCCTCATCGATTTGCCAAACAGCAATATCAAACCAAGAACTATATACCGCAATAACCTTATCAGCCTGTGAAGCAAGTATACCGGATAACACAATTCGACCATGTGACTTGCAGCGCTCAGCAAGTAGGGGAGCCAAGGCTAATAATGGGTTAGTTAGTATATTCGCTATGACAATGTCAGCAGGTGAGGAGTGATCGTTCTCTGTCGTATAAAAAGCAATAGTAACGTCATTGTTAGTAGCATTATCCAGTGCAGTAATGACAGCTTGTGGATCTATATCTACACCAGTTGCAGAAGACGCGCCAAATTTAATCGAAGCAATAGCAAGTATGCCAGAGCCACAACCATAATCTAGAACAGACTCGTGTCCTTGGATATTTTGATCAAGCCACTGCAAACATAATCGAGTTGTCGGATGCGAGCCTGTTCCAAAAGCCAAGCCTGGATCGAGTTTTAAATTAATAGCTTTACTATCTGGGGCATCGTGCCAGCTAGGGATAATCCATAACCTTGTTGAGATTTGAATTGGATCGAATTCAGACTGAGTTAATCTGACCCAGTCTTGCTCAGCTACTAAGCCAATCACATAGGAAGGTAAGTTGAATACAGCATGTTCCGCTGCCAAACTTAGGATGTGGTGAACATCTGCATTCTGCTCAAATAGAGCAACAACAAAATTGTCACGCCAGAGGGCATCAACAGGCATGCCAGGCTCACCAAAGATAGGTGCTTCATAATCTGTCCCTGCCGCAGCATCTTCGATACTGACAGATAACGCACCGACATCCATAAGCGCGTCAGATAGGCGTTCAGCTTCATCAGCAGTTGCGGGAAGCGTAACAGATTGCCAAGGCATGATAGTCCCTATTATGAGTGAGGCGTAGCCAGTTTTTGTTCCAAATAATGAATGCTCGAGCCGCCATTTATAAAATTAGCATCCTGCATTAAATCTTGATGAAGCGGTATATTAGTATTCACACCCTCAATAATCGTTTCCATTAGGGCAGTACGCATACGTGCGATAGCCTGTGCACGAGTAGAGCCATGCGCTAAAATTTTACCTATCATGGAGTCGTAATGAGGCGGAACAAAATAGTTTTGATACACGTGTGAATCAACACGTATACCAGGACCGCCAGGTACGTGATAAGCGGTAATGCGACCAGGAGATGGAACAAACGTATAAGGGTGCTCAGCATTGACACGACATTCAATGGCGTGACCACGGAAAACAATATCCTTTTGCTTATATCGTAACGGCTCGCCTGCAGCGATATGAATTTGTTCTTGTACTAAGTCAACACCGGTAATAAGTTCGGTGACAGGGTGCTCAACCTGAATACGAGTATTCATTTCTATGAAGAAAAATTCACCATCTTCGTAAAGAAATTCAAACGTACCCGCACCACGATAGCCAATTTTCCGGCAGGCTTCTGCACATCGCTCACCAATCTTGTCACGTAATTTGGTGTCAAGACCTGGAGCTGGTGCTTCTTCCAGAATTTTCTGATGACGCCGCTGCATAGAACAATCACGCTCACCCAAATGGATTGCATGACCATGTTCATCTGCCAGCACTTGAATTTCAATATGCCTGGGCTTTTGTAAATAGCGCTCCATATAGACTACAGGATTTCCAAAGCAAGATTGTGCCTCAGCTTGCGTCATGGCTACGGCATTTAATAGTGCGCCTTCAGTATGAACAACACGCATACCACGACCACCACCACCACCAGCGGCTTTGATAATGATAGGATAGCCAACAGATTTAGCTATTCGTCTTATTTCATCAGGATCATCAGGTAACGCGCCGTCGGAACCAGGTACGCAAGGGACACCCGAAGCTTTCATTGCATCCTTTGCTGAAACCTTATCACCCATCAAACGTATTGTTTCTGCACGTGGTCCGATGAATACAAATCCGGAAGTTTCGATACGTTCAGCAAAGTCTGCATTTTCGGAAAGGAAGCCATAACCAGGATGAATTGCTTCAGCGTCAGTAAGTTCAGCAGCGCTAATAATAGCAGGTACATTTAAGTAACTAAGTGAAGAAGCTGCAGGACCGATACAGACAGACTCATCTGCAAGCTTTACATATTTTGCATCTGCATCCGCTTCGGAATGGACAGCAACGGTTTTAATACCCATTTCGCGACATGCGCGCTGGATACGCAACGCAATCTCGCCACGATTGGCGATAAGAATTTTTTCAAACATAAGCGACCTGATAAGAGAAAGGGATTAGCCAATAATAAACAAAGGTTCGCCATATTCTACAGGCTGACCATTTTCTACAAGGATGGCTTTAATGACGCCAGAATGATCTGATTCAATCTCGTTTAGTAATTTCATTGCTTCGATAATGCATAAGGTTTCACCGGCATTTACTTGTTGTCCAACTTCTGCAAATGCCTTGGCACCCGGGCTGGAAGAGCGGTAGAAAGTACCAACCATAGGTGATTTAATAGTGTGGCCTTCAATAACGGCAGGCTCACTAACGGCTACGCTTGGAGTCGCTGCAACAGCTACAATGGGCGATGGTGCTTGAGGTGCATAGGACGGTGCACTCATATACACTGGTTGTTGATTAGCATGTACGCTGGCGATACGCACTTTCTCTTCACCTTCGGTAATTTCTAATTCGGCAATGCCAGATTCCTGTACGAGGTCGATGAGTTTTTTAAGTTTTCTCAGATCCATGATTTAAGCCTTGATGGTAAGTTGGTTGATAGCATATTCGAGTGCAAGCAAGTAACCTTGCGAGCCTAGGCCACTTATTACGCCAACCGCCAAATCACTCAAATAGGAATGATGGCGGAATGGTTCGCGGGCGAATACGTTGGATAAATGGATTTCTATATAAGGTATGGCAACTGCTGATAACGCGTCACGCAATGCAACGCTGGTATGGGTAAAAGCTGCAGGATTAATGATAATAAAATCAATATTGCCGTGGGCTTCGTGTATACGGTCAATCAGCGCAGCTTCACTGTTAGTTTGGAAATCAGATAATGATATATAAGCAGACTTAGCACGCTGGTATAGCTGGGCATTGATGTCAGCTAGCGTATCTGAACCATAGTGCTTAGGTTCACGTACGCCCAGCATATTCAAATTAGGGCCGTGCAATACAAGTATATGTTTGCTCAGATTTGTCGTTAGCTCATTCATAGGCGCAAGTTTGACGAAATTAAGCCTTATTGTCCAGACGTTTCATGAAAATAGGACTATTTAAACGGACTTCTTTGAAAGCAATGGAGTGAGAATGGTGATTAACTTTTCTTTGCTCAGCGCCCCCATTTCTGTAGCAACAATATTGCCCTTCTGATCAATAACTACCGTATAAGGTAAACCACCCAGGCGATTTCCACTCGTTTGAGCAAGTGCAACTGCTTCTAAATCACCAACTAACACTGGATAATTTATGCCTACTTCATCCATGAAGTTTTGTATCTTGGCTTTTTCATCTAGCGCAATACCCACAAACTGTAATCCTTGATCACCATATTGTTTTTGTAAGGCGATAAATTCAGGTACTTCTTGACGGCATGGAGGGCACCATGTCGCCCAGAAGTTCACCACCAATATTTTGCCACGCCATTGTGCAAGAGGCTGGCGTACGCCAGCTAAATCAGCAATACGTGCTTTAAAAATCGCATCAGAATTGGGTTTGCTAATTATTTGCGGTTGGTTATTACCCACAGCGTTATTTTGCTGGTAAAAATAATATCCACCAGCAGCAATACCGATGAGTGCAACTATAAGTAGAGATTTTTTCATTATGGGTTAAGGTGCTTGTCCAAAGTTAGGCTAAATTGTTCAGGTGTCTGGTAACCGATAATATGTTCACGCAATTCTTTACCCTGTGCATCAAATAAAATTATCGCTGGCGGGCCAAATACTGCAAAGCGTTTACGCAAGGCATCATCATCAGCACTATTGGCTGTAATGTCAGCTTGCAACAAAACGATATCCTTTAATTTCGATATAATACGTGGATCACTGAATGTGTTGTGTTCCATTTCCTTACACGACACACACCAGTCTGCATAAAAATCGAGCATGACTACCTTACCTGCAGATTGTTTAATTTTAGCGTCAAGATCAGCATTATTCTTAATACGATCAAATTTAATAGCGTTATTGTTTGATTCTGCTGCTACGGCAGTGCCAGGTCTGAAAACCGATAATGGCTGTAATAACTCACGTCCTCCTGCTAACATGCCAACAATCAGGGCAATACCTCCGAGCATTAACACAGCGCCAAAGCCTTTCCATAAACGCATCCAACCTGATGCATTAGCAGGTAATGGGTCTAATACATGCAAATAGGTTGCTGCAATAATGAGCAATCCGGCCCATAGTAGCATTTGTACCCAAATTGGCATTAATGGCGAAACCAGCCAAATCGCGATGGCAAGCATCAGTACGCCAAAGAAGTATTTTACAGCATTCATCCAGCCGCCAGCGCGTGGTAATAGTGTGCCTGCTGATAAGCCTATCAGCAGTAAGGGAACGCCCATACCAATTGCTAGCGAGAACAGCGCCCAGCCGCCCAATGTAGTATTACCAGTCTGGGCTATATAAGCCAATGCAGCCGCGAGTGGTGGGGCGACACAAGGACCGACGATAAGGGCAGATAGTGCACCCATAATAAACACACCAACAAAATTACCCCCTTTTACCTTATTGCTGGCATCAGAGAATTTACTTTGAACCGCACTAGGAAGTTGTAATTCGAAGAAGCCAAACATGGAGAAGGCTAGCCCGACGAATACTGCTGCGCCTATAAACAATGCAATTGGATTCTGCAATGCGTTGGAAAGCAAAGTTCCTGATAATGCAGCTGCAACACCGGCCGCCGCATAAGTAATTGCCATGCCTAAAACATAGGCGAGAGATAGTAAGAAACCAGATAAGCGTGTAACTTGTTTTTGCCCTGCAATGATGCCTGATAAAATTGGGATCATCGGGAATACGCAAGGCGTGAACGCCAATAATAGTCCTGCACCAAAGAAAGTGACCATTACTACCCAGAAGCGTCCGCTATGTAAGGCTTGAGTGATTTGGCTATTATCACCTGTATCTGCATTTGAAGCTGTGTTGGTGGTAAGTTGTGTTCCGAGTGTGTCGCTATGTTTCTGCGGTGGGTAGCAAATACCTTTTTCACTGCAGCCTTGATAATCACTATTTATTTGTAGTGATTCAGTGCCGTTAAGCGCACGACTTAGTGTTAGCTCAACCGTAAAATCTCGGTGGTAAACCTTCATCTGCCCGAAATTTGGGTCTTGTTTAATATCTGCGACAGGAAAATCAGTCTTACTAATGTTGACGTCTGTTGGACTTTTAATCGCAAAATGGATTTTGTTTTGATATAGGTAATACTGTGGTGCAATTTTAAAATGAGCAGTAATTGTTGTTGGACTAACTAGTGTCATCGTTACACTAAAGGCCTGCTCTGGTGACAGAAAGTCATTTGCACTGAGTGTACCAGCTTGAGTTATTGGAGCTGGGGTGGCAAGATTTGCGATGGGTTTAGTGCTGACAGGTAGATTAAATGACTTTGTGCTATCGATGGGGGTATAACATACACCTGCTTCAGCACAGCCTTGGGCGGTGCTAGTCAGTTTAATCGTGTTTTCCGAGCCTCGGGTAAATGGCAGTTTAATGCGTACTTCGTCATGGTAAATTTCGACTGAGCCAAAGTTAGGATCTTTTTTGATTATGCCTGCAGGATAAATTGGAGTGCCTGCATCTGCACCCTTTAAGTTAAATTTAAACTTGTTGCGGTATAAATAGTAACCATCTGCAATTTTATAACGTATTTCTATTTGTGAGTTGCCAACCAATTGTGCTGAAAAGTTGAATGCTTGTTCGGGTTCAAGCAGCTCATCAGCATGTGCTGAGATGGTTTGCATGAATAAAAATAACAAAATAAAGAAAATACGCATAATAATTTTAATCTCCAAAGCTTGTAATTATTGGGCGCTATACCCATTTACATACAAGTGGTTGTCAGACCAAATCGCTTTGCAAGCGTTCAGTAAGGAAAAATATGAAGTTTCTAATAGGTGCCATTATAGTATTGAGTTTCCCTGCGCTGGAAATTTATACGCTGGTAAAAGTGTACCAAAGCATAGGTTGGTGGGTTGTCGCGTTATTGTTGGCATCCGCGTTTGCCGGCGCAATGTTAATTGCTGAAGAGCGTTTAGCATTTATAGGCCGTATGATGATGGCTGTGCAGACTGGTGGCTCACCGATACGGGCTTTGTTTGAAAGTGGTCGCACCATGATCGCAGGTGGATTATTGATTTTCCCTGGTGTAATTAGTGATGTATTGGCAATTTTGTTGCTACTAGTGCCTGCTAGTTTGTTCGGTCGTCGCTCACAAACAATTAAGCCTGTTGACGATGTAATAGAGGGTGAGTTCAGGCGTGAGGATCAAGATCGGCTGAAATAAATCAGCCGTTCAAGATGTTTACTTTTCTATAGCGATGATTGCGCCTTCATCATTATAATAAAAATTAAGCGATTTATTCTGCTGCGCAAATTTTACCTGTTCCTCTGTTAGCCCGAAGCTCAGTCCAATGTCACCAGGGCTGGCAATTTGTGCCAAACCACGGCGCTGACTGGTTCTGAAGCGTAGCCAGTTGTAACTTCCCCATAAGATAAAAAGCGAGCCACCAGCAAGTACTGCATAAGAATATATTTGTAATGTTTCCAAGGTATGAAGTGGATCATCCAGAACATACGAAGTGAATTGGTTATATCCAAACAGCCATGCTAATAGTGCGAACAGAGGGGAAATGATATATAGCCAAATCACCCAGCCAATCGCGGCAATGACAGTGAATACTTCCCGTAATGGAAAATTAATTAATTCGGGTCTGTGTATAATTTCAGGTATACGAGGGCGTTGTTGAGTATTCATGATTCTATATCCTCCGCTGGACGCACGCCACGATCTGGACTGTTCCAGCGGGCACGCAGACTTTTGCGTTTCATAATGGCCTTGGGTACGGCAACTACAGTGGTTAATAATGATAGTAGCCAGAATGCCAGTGGATACCAGATTATCCAGAAGTAATTAAGCAAAAATTGTTTTTTGGGTTCGTAGCGCTTATCAATAATTAGACTCACGGCGAATTGCGTCATCGCGGTCAGACCTAGAACAACACCATTCCAGTGAGGCAGCAAGCTAGCTACCTGCCATGCATGTGGCAAAGGAACTAGTTGGCCTACCAGATACAGAACAATGATACTAAACATCACATAGGCCCATATTACTGACAAGATGTATTCAACGGCAACCAATATGAATCTTCTGTTGCGCCATTTTAGTAAGCCGCTGGCATATTTCATCAGCACCTCGGCGCCACCTTGTGCCCAACGTAAGCGTTGTTTCCACAGCCCTACAAAAGTCTCAGGCATGTAGATGTAGCAAAGCGCATCAGGTTCGAAACGGATATCCCAATGGTCCATTTGTAAGCGCCATGAAATATCTATATCCTCGGTCACCATGTTTTCATCCCAGTAACCTACGCGATGTAAAGCGCTACGTCTATATCCCACAATTACGCCAGAAACGGTAAAAATGCGTCCGTAGACACGTTGAGCACGTTTCATCAAGCCAATAATTGAAGAAAACTCACCTACTTGTAGCTTGCCAAGCAAAGTGGTTCTATTAATCACTCTAGGATTACCTGTTACTGCACCTACGCGGTTGCCAGAGTTCAGGTGATAAACTATCCAGCCCAATGCCGTTGGATGCAGCATCGCATCACCATCTATGCAGATAAGGAATTCGTTTTTAGCGGCAATTGCACCAGCACGTAATGCCATGGCTTTACCCTGATTACGCGCTAAATGGATAACGCGAAGGTTGCTATATTGCTTGGACAGCTCATCAAGTATATCTTTTGTTTCGTCTTTAGATCCGTCATTAATAGCAATGACCTCGAAATCCGGGTATTCGCTGGCAACAGCGTAGGCTATGGTGTCGCGAACATTAATAGACTCATTAAAGCAGGGGATGAGTATGGTCGCAGGTGGGTATGACGTTGTTTCGGGTGGTGTGTCTGGGCCGCCATGATTACGATTTTCCCATCGTATGTAATACCATAAACCACCAATTATCCACATCCATGCCATGGCTAGTGGGTAAAAGAAAGCATAGTTGAACAATATGTCACTGAGCGAGGCATTGTTCCCTGAGAGGAACGTAGTGAGATTAGTGAATAGCGTATCCATTTTATTTTGGCTCCTGATAATGAGGGAATTCGCTTAAGCTAAAGCCTTGATAGATTGGTTGAAACGCAGGGTGATTATTGATGTAATCATCAGGATAATAAGCCAGGTTGGTTATGCCTTTATTTGTTAATAACTGCATCCATGATTTAACAGTTGTAGCTGGAATCCATTCTTTGGTTTGCCAGTTTTTGGTTTGTAATTCAAATACTACTTTTTTAGTGGCATCAGGATTCGGTGATTTTTTAACTGCATCAGCAAGCTGCGCTAACCACTGTGCAGGTGGCTCATTGCTGCCATCAAGATAGGGCATGGCCATGAGGGCAACAAAATCATAGTGTTCGATAAATGGCTCAAGTGCTTGCGCAAAGCGGCTCTCAGCAGCCGGATCGAGCACCACGCGCGCATACAAATTACGTGCAACGCTGAAAGGGTTACTTACGTTAATGTATGGCTTCATGCGACTAATCAAGCCATCGCCGAAAGCAATCAAGGCATCTGTTTTTTGTCTGGGTGTCAAATCAGGGGTTGTAATAGCCTCGTTGGTGTTAGGCCAGCGTGCACCAGGCTCGTTAGTAGACTGATCCTCATTTTCAGCTAAATAAGCATCATCGTGTATCAACACGCCATCCAGCCCGGAGTTATTTTTGGCTAAATCAGCATAGATATTGCCGATGATTTTGGCTGATTCAGGCAGGAATGGACTGAGTCGTTGATAATCACCATGAGCGACAACAAGCTGATCTTTAGCATCTTTAATTTTGACTGACAGTCGCTGTTGCTGAGCTGAGTCGGGTAACTGGTAAGCCAGCATGGGTAGCCATGCAAACACTCGTACATCAGTTCGTGTGCTGAGTTGCCAGGCGACGCGGTTGAACAAGTCGGCACGCATTGGAAGTTCATTGTTAGGGAAATATAGTGCTTTGGCATTGCCAGTACCATCAGGATCAGCAAAGGCTTGTAGATAAACAGTGCTAATGCGCATTGCTTTGATACGATCAAGCAATTTGCTCAGATTAGCATTAGTTTGTTCTGCACTATTAGGATCGTACAGATAATCCATATCCACCTGAACTGCACGTTCGAATTGCTTGGGTGGAATGATAGATTGCGCAATTTGAGCCTCTATTGCAACGGCATCCGGATCACTGCTGATGAGTAACCTTCCTACTGACATCAGGCTTTGATTTTGTGTATTGAGTTTACTGTCACTTAAGCCGAAAGAAATAATAAATCCTGCTTCGCGCGCAATGCTTTCTACTTCAGGTGTCATCGCACCATAAGGCCAGACTATCGCTCTTGGCGTGACACCTGTTTTTTCTTTCAGGATGTTACTGCTGAGGCGTAAATCATTCAGTACCCGTGTGTGGAATTCCTGATCAGTTTCATAACGCCCTAGCTTGGGGAAGTACTCTCGTGTAATCGCAGCGGGTTCAACATTACCCTCAGGATTGGCGAGTATGCCGCGATGCAAGTCGTTAGTGTGGCTGGCAAATTCGATTAGGCCAGACGATTGCATTTCCTGTAATTCTTGCCATGTGATAAAGCCAGATTGATCGCGGGGTAGGTCGTTATAGATGACGGTATTGGTATCAGGTGCAACCGTTGCATCATTTGAAGCAAAATTTTCTGAATGGTAGTTAACGCTGTGGGCTTGGTTAACTTGTGTTAACCAGTCGGTTTCGAGTGCAAATAGAGCGGGATAATGATACGTTTTTAAGAGAGGGAATACTTTGGAGTAGATACTTCTGAGGCCGTCATCGAAAGAAAGTAGCACGGCATTATCTGGTAGTTCGCCTTTGCCATTCTTGGCATCAATTACTTGCTGTACTGATATTGGATGCCAATTATGTGCATGCATCCAGTCAAAAAACTCGCTTAGTCGTCTGGTATTTGTTGCATAGGGATCAGTATCGACAGCGGGTATTACATCATCTCTAATGTCATGAAAACAAAGGCTGACATACTGTCCTTTGGGGATGCTGACATTAGGAGATATCGCTGATATTGACAGGGGTTGTATGGCTTTATCTATGTTGTCAGCTTGCGCATAATTGGTGATAGCCAAGCTGGTAAGTAAACATATCGTAGCACGTCGTATATTAAGTTGGCTCATTAGAATACTCCCGAAAAACCAATTAGACCGTAAGTGCGTTGTTCGTTTTGGCCATCATAGGACTGGCTGGACCAGCCTATACCATAATGCAGTTCCCATGCTCGACTAACTTGCCATTGGTGTTCATAAAATGCGCTGCTCGTAGGGAAGCTGCCATAGTCTGATTGCCGTGCTTCACCTGCGGTTACTCTAAAGTACTGAGTGAATGAACGTTCATAACGTCGCCGGTAATCCAGCTGTGTTCAAGACGTAGGGAAGCACCTTCGGTGCTGGCCGGGTTGAAATAATTGTCGTTTGGAGAAGTATGAGTATTGCGTTCGGCATCCAAATCTATACCGCCAGTGGTAATGTGGTGAGCATTAGCCCACAGCCGCTGACTAATTCCGGTACTAAAATCTATACGTTTATTACCATCGCTAATATCTAGCATGGTTAAATTCATATAAGCGTTGCGAGATTCGTTTTGTCTCCAAATCAAACCCGCACCGATAGACTTGCCTGACAATCCTACTTCTTTTGCACGTAATGGTGTATCTGTTGAGTATGTGTCGCCTGCTATAGTGTACTGCCAATTATCATTTAGCCATTGCGACCAACCGCCAGCAACGCCGACATGATTGCCTGTCAACTGATCATTGCTGAGCACGCCCCAAGCATGTTTACGACCCCATTCCCATTCGGCACCTAAGCCTAAGCGGTTGTAGTTAAGTGCGCCGGTATCGTAGTCGCCCCAAATATAATGCTGCTGCACAAAACCGCGCCAGCCTGATGCAGTCCATGGCGAGTTCAGTGTTGTTAACAGTTCCTGATCTGCACTACCCCTGACTAGCGTGGCATTGCCGCGACTGGTTCCATAGGTATATTCAGAGCTGATAGACGGACGGCTGCGATCCTGCCATTGTTCATAACTGGATTTGATTTGCAATGAATTGTCAGTTGGGAAATCATGCATTAATGACGTAATTTGTTTGCCCCAGATATCATATTGACCCAAGTCTCTAGCATTATTCGCAAGGTTAATACGCGTATCTTTGTTGTTGGGTGCATATATAGCAGCTTGTTGGGTAGTGACCATTGATTTTAATGGCAGCCCACGCCAGCGCTCTATGGTGGCTTTAGTATTGATGAGGTTGTCGTTGCGTGGTGCGTTTTGTACCAGTGCATCAATGCGTTGTTCGGCTAACGCGTCTTGGTTGCGATAGGCGGCATCCATCACTAGCTGGTCATCCACGTCAACACGTTCCCAGTTTTCCAGGCGTTCTACATTGGCGGCTTGGCCGTTATGCCAAATCGGTGTGGTTTTATCGACGTGTGCCAGGATGCGTGCTGCATCGTCATAGCGTTCGCTTTCAACATAGGAAAAATATAACCCCATATATACTTCGACGTTGGCAAGCGGATTTTCTTTTATCAGCTGCTCATAAAGCGGCGCGGCTTTTTCAGGCTGGTGCATTTTTAAATAAGCATCGGCTGCTGCTCCGCGTACATAACTTGGTATTGGTGGTTTGAGTGTAGAGTATTCATCAATAGCTTGCGGCATCATTTCCAGGCTGCTCAGAACGAAAATGTGATCGTAATGGGTGCGTAAAAGTAAATCAGGTTCGTTAGCAAATTTGACTAAATTGGCATCAAGTTCGGCTAAGGATGCTTGCAGAGCCTGGTTGTGTTGTCGGTAAGTGTCCTGCGTGTCGAGTCGGCGTCTCTCTTGGTACGCATTGCGGGTGTTTAGAGCCGATTGTTCAGCACTCAGGTAATCCAGCTCATATTGTGTAAATATCTTGGGGCGTTGCTGGGCATATTGCAAAGCCATGCTGGACGCACCTAAATCGGCTAATCCAAATACGCGTTCACGTGCACCTAATTTATTGTCAGGGTCTTTTGTTAAAGCAATGGTTGCTAAACGTTCAGATTGTGCTGGGTTACCTGCCATGCGGTAAACATAAGCCATACCAGCAAAGTCATCTCCATCCAGATTCGCAGTTGTTTCAGGCGGCAAGGCAGCAATCGCTTCCTTAGGTTGTCCTGCCTCTACAGTTACCACTGCATATAGAATTTGTGCCTTGGAACCCAGTCGTTGTCGGCTATCCGCTAATACGTGTTGCGCACCAACAAATTTTTTTTCATCACGTAGCGCGCCTGCTAATGGCATGAGTGCGTAGTCTGGCAGGCTGGTAATAGGTGCTTGTTGGGAGAGGGCAATGATTTCAGCGTTACGGCCAGCCTGACGCAGCAACACCATCAGATCGGCTGTGAGCACCATATCATTTGGCGCACTGGCGTGGAGTTCCGTCAGTTTCTTGATGGCTGCTTCCAAATGCCCCGCTCGCGCATCGGCCATGGCTTGGTGGCGCGCAGCAGTTGTGTTCACAACTGGATCACTGGCATAAACGTTAGGGTTAAATAAACCGCTAATCATCAGTGAGGCGCTAATTAAACGTAAACTTCCTATGTGATTCAGAGATTTTTTATTCATGATATACACCAGGTAAAGATAAGATCGTTTAGTTTGATTTTGTTACGTCTTGTAATTGAATATAGACCTCGATTTATAGAGTGTCAATCTGACAAATAAAATTTTTGACAGAATGTATCTTTATGTTTCTGATTGTTACAGAGAATGCTTACGTCATAATGACAGCTACAATAAAACCCAATTTGCTATACTTGCTTCATTAATCATTTTCTCAATCAATCATGGCTATTTTATTTAACATAGTTATTCTCGCAGCAGGGCGTGGCACACGCATGATGTCTGATTTGCCCAAGGTGTTACACCCCTTGGCGGGTCGCCCGATGCTGGCGCATTTGCTCGATACTGCCCGCAGTTTGTCACCGCAGCAAATGTGTGTGGTTTATGGTTATGGTGGTGAACAAGTGCCGCAGGCTTTGGCGGCGGGGGATGTTGTGTGGGCATTACAGGCTGAACAGCATGGTACAGGACACGCAGTGATGCAGGCTGTACCGCATCTGACAGATGCAGACGTGACATTGATACTGTATGGCGATGTGCCTTTGACGATGTCTGCAACCATGCAAGCTCTGGTAACGATTGCAGCACAGGATGAGCTGGCATTGTTAACCGTGAATCTGCCGGATCCCACTGGCTATGGACGGATTGTGCGTGATGAACAAGGACAAGTGACGCGCATCGTAGAGCATAAAGATGCAGACGCGGCTATACGCCAGATACAGGAGGTAAATACTGGGCTAATGGCAGTGCCAAGTAAGCGTCTGGCAACCTGGTTGGCGCAGTTGAACAATGACAATGCGCAGAGTGAATATTATCTGACCGACATCATTGCCATGGCCGTCGCCGATGCCGTGGCGGTACAAACTTGCCAGCCTGCTGCGATTTGGGAAACGATGGGTGTAAACAGCAAAGTTCAATTGGCAGAGTTGGAGCGCTTGCACCAACATCATGTTGCGCAGCAGCTTATGATACAGGGCGTGACCCTGCTTGACCCTGCGCGCATCGATGTGCGCGGACAATTAACATGCGGTCGTGATGTCAGTATAGATATCGGGTGCATATTTGAAGGCGCAGTTAAATTGGCTGATGGCGTGAGTGTGGGCGCTCACTGTGTGTTGCGTAATGTGGAGATCGGGACTGGCACACAGATCCAGCCATATTCACATTTGGTTGATGCAGTGGTGGGCGAGCATAATCATATTGGACCCTACGCGCGTCTGCGCCCAGGCACCACTTTGGCAGCAGATGTACATGTCGGTAATTTTGTGGAAATCAAAAATAGCCAGATAGATGTGGGTTCAAAAATCAATCATTTATCCTATGTTGGCGACAGCACAGTAGGTAAACAGGTCAATATAGGTGCAGGTACAATTACTTGCAACTATGACGGTGCGAACAAATTCCGTACGGTGATAGAAGATAATGCCTTCATAGGATCTGACACCCAATTAGTTGCGCCCGTTACCGTTGGTAAAGGCGCAACCATAGGGGCTGGTTCGACCATTACCAAAGACGCACCTGCAGGTGAACTCACTTTGTCGCGTAGCAAGCAGTTAACAATTACAGGCTGGCAACGTCCAGTCAAAAAAGCAAAGGGTTAAATTATGTGTGGCATAGTCGGTGCAGTAGCGCAACGTAACGTAGTACCAATTTTATTGGAAGGCCTGCGTCGTCTGGAATATCGCGGCTATGATTCAGCGGGTCTGGTTGTTATCAACAATGGCTTGCATCGCGTACGGAGTATAGGGCGGGTTGCGTCCTTGGCGGAAGCTGTCAAACAACAGCACGTTCATGGTGGATTGGGTATTGCACATACTCGCTGGGCGACGCATGGTGCGCCAAATGAAGCTAATGCGCATCCGCATGTCAGCCATGACCTTATCGCAGTCGTGCATAACGGCATCATTGAAAATTACGAAGCATTGCGCTTGCATTTGCGCGAGTTGGGTTATGTTTTTACTTCCGAAACAGACACTGAAGTAATCGCTCACTTAGTCCACCACTACTACAAAATAAAACCTGATTTGTTAATTGCGACACAACAAGCTGTGGCTGATTTAAAAGGCGCATTTGCTATCGGCGTAGTTGCAACTGATGCGCCGCAACGTTTAGTTTGTGCGCGTCGCGGTAGCCCGTTACTGATAGGGCTGGGCATAGAAGAAAATTTTATCGCCTCGGATGTATCCGCATTGTTACCCGTCACCCAGAAAATGATCTATCTGGAAGAGGGCGATATTGCTGATATCGGACTGCTGGCAATTAATATTTACGATGCGGCTGGGCAAGCTGTTACGCGTAATGTATTTGTTTCAGAGCAGTCGTCAGAAATGTCTGAATTGGGTAACTATCGTCATTTTATGCAAAAGGAAATCCACGAACAGCCTCGTGCGTTGATCGATACTTTGCAAGATGCAGTGATGGGCGAGCAATTATCATCAGCCATATTTGGTTTTGAAGCCGAAAACGTTTTTGCGCAAATCGATGCCGTTGCCATACTGGCGTGCGGAACCAGCTTCCATGCAGGCAGCGTAGCAGCATATTGGCTAGAGGCAATCGCAGGCATTCCATGTCGCGCCGAAGTTGCCAGCGAATACCGTTATCGCATCAGCGTGCCGAACCCTCGTGCTTTGGTCGTGACTTTATCGCAATCCGGCGAAACTGCGGATACCCTGGCAGCACTCAGTCATGCAGTGAGCCTGGGACATGAGCACACCTTGTCGATTTGCAACGTGCCTGAATCCGCCTTGGTGCGCGCTTCTAAATTACGTTTCCTCACCCGTGCCGGCCCCGAAATTGGCGTCGCGTCTACCAAAGCGTTTACTACGCAGTTAGCCGCATTATTCTTGCTTACCATGGTTATCGCCAAACAGCGTGGCCGCTTAACGTCAGAAGATGAAACCAAATATATTCACGCTTTACGCGCATTACCAGCAGAAGTGCAGCGCGTATTAACACTGGAGCCTGCGATCGCACAATGGGCAGAACGTTTTGCTGATAAACAGCATGCTTTGTTTCTTGGACGAGGCATGCATTACCCCATCGCCATGGAAGGGGCATTAAAACTCAAGGAAATTTCCTACATTCACGCCGAAGCTTATCCAGCGGGTGAGCTGAAGCACGGACCGTTAGCATTGGTCGATAAAGACATGCCCGTTGTTGCGATCGCGCCTAACGATGCCTTATTGGAAAAACTCAAATCCAATTTGCAAGAAGTCCGCGCGCGCGGTGGCGAGTTGTATGTGTTTGCGGATTTTGACACGCAAATTGCCAACAGTGATGGCGTGCATGTGCTGCAGGTAGCTAACAATGCTGGCTGGCTGTCACCGATTTTGCATACCATACCTTTGCAGCTTTTGTCGTACCATGCAGCACTACAAAAAGGTACGGACGTTGATAAACCGCGTAACCTGGCCAAGTCGGTGACGGTTGAGTAGGTCGCAATACTGCGCAATTAATATTCTGCACAATTAAAGTCGTAAATAGGTTAATAAAGTCGTAAATAGAACTAATATAGTCGTAAATTGAGACTCGCTAAAATAGTGCTTTTAGACTCTGTAGTTTTGCCCTAACTAAATGTTCAGATTGTGATCACTCAGCGATCACATCTGAACTTATTTGTTATGCATTAAGGTTGCAGCATGGACCTTTCTTAATCATATGCTTACTCATAATGTTAACTTGCACCGTAGATTGATCCATCTTTTGTATTTTCGGCTGACCCACCAAATTTGATAATTTGTCATGTAGCCTCTCTTGAGGCGGGTCAATATGTAATGCAAACATTCAGACAAAGTGGCTTAATTCAAAACGCTACTTAACAATTAGACTAATGTTCGGTAGCGAACAGTTATCTGAGGAATAATGCAGTAATTTTTCACATGGAGCCATCATTTGATGGTTATCTGTTTGAGGAGATATTCAAGATGAAAACGCACAAAGGATTACTTATTGTGGGTACAGCGCTGGCGACGATGTTGATCGCTGGTTGTAATAAGCCCACAGAGATGCCGAGTACTCAGCAGGGTGCTACTGAAGCGGCTCACATTAACGATAGCGGCGTGGATCAGGGTGTACGATCAGCGCTGGTTCAGGATGATATTCTAAAAGGCTTTCGCATCACAGCCGTGACCACGAATGGAGATGTCATGCTCACAGGTGTTGTTGATGATCAGAGTCAAATTGATTATGCAGACAAATTAGTTCGTAGCGTTGATGGTGTTCATACTATCCATAATCATTTGGAGATCAAAAAATAGGGGTGAAACGCAACAGACTGCCTTTGCAGTCTTTGTAAAAGTACGAAAAGCCGGATTTAACCAGCTTTTCGTTACTACTTTTTACACTTAGTATAACTAGTGTTGAGCTGCTGTCGGTTTTGCTGAAAGAGATTTCGCAATTTCACTAGCTTCAGTATTGCCATTGATATTGATAATGTTAAGTTTGCCTGCTCCCTGTTTCATGTCATCTGCAAAATCATATACTGCACCTACTATCAATAATTCACCATTCTTCACTTTGTCTGCCCACTCCTTAAGTGCCGCAGCCACTTGGTTATTGACATTAGTCTTTACTCCATCAATATTGGAACCGCCTTTTGTGATGCTGATAGTATCGAGTTCGTTCTTGATTTCCGGCTCTAAAGTAGAATAGTCACCACTGGCAGCCTTGATAGCACCGCATGAGGAGTGGCCAATAAAAATCAATAGAGAGGAAGCAAGATGATTTACTCCATATTGCACAGAACCTTTGGCTGTTGATAATTGATTGCCGATGTTGCGAACCATGAACAAATCACCTTCAGGTGTTTTGTCTAGCATGTTGGTGTGCACGCGTGAATCTGAGCAGGTTACTACAGTTGCCCGCGGATGCTGCCCTTTGGCCAGCTCTTGAAAGAAAGTGGTGCTGTGTGTTGCGATATAAGCGTTATCATCAGCTTGAATTTCTTTGATAATTGCTTGTGCGGTGATGACATCGCCGTATCCTTTGTGCCTAATTTATGCGTTAGATAGCTGCGAACAGATTATGCTATGTCGCATCGACCGGTTTAATCCGCTAGTTGTTTAGGGCGGATCACTCGCTGAATATGATGCTCAGTGACCCCCTTTACCTCCACCAGGTCCCATTCCCCCACCACTCATGCCTGGCCCCATACCGCCTCCCATTGCTGGAGGGCTGTCAGGCAGTGTAACACCCCGTTCTTTAGCCCTAACTTGCATTTGTTCGTGATGCTGGCTGCGAATTTGTTCACGCGCCTGCTCAGTTTTTGCCCTGTGCATTTCATTACGATAAGTTGTACGTTCTTGAAGCGTCATTAATTGACTGCCATATATCTGATTCTGCGTTTGTAGTTGAGTTTGGGTGCTTGTTTGATCAGCGGCCACTGTTACTTGAAATGGTATGGTAATCGCAGCTAAAAGCAAGGTGGAAATTAACAGTTTCTTATTCATAATTAATCCTTCATGGTAAAAATTATCGACAATATCTAATCAGCAACTGGTTCTAGATAAACTACACTTGAATCTCGTCCAGTTTGACTATCGTTTCAGGAGATATTTAACGAAAAAAGACAAGATATATAATAACAATGAGTACTACAGTACCGAGACCGATATACATTTTTCACCTCAACCTCATAGCCCATCCTCTGGGAGAATAATTAAGCACGAGTTCATAGGCTCATTGAAGCATTCGCTCATGCTTAAGTCTGTGCGCTAGTGCACATAACATTCTTTGGCAATCGCCGATAAGGGGCATTTACCTAAGGTCGAGCAAAGGATTTAGTTGTGTAGGGGTCGCTGTAGAAAACGGAATTTAAAGTACGTTAAGCCCCAGGCATCGGCCGCAACGGCCTGAACTTACCTGCCCCGATCTTAGCGCTGGAGCGCCAGACGTAATCGCCCGTCAGGTTGATGTGCTCCCAGCCCAGTGGCGACAGGTATTGCAATAGCAAGGTGTCCACCTCCTGGCCATGGTTCCGCAAAGTGGCTGTGGCCCGCTCCAGGTAGACCGTATTCCACAAAACGATGGCCGCCGTGACCAGGTTCAAACCACTAGCCCGGTAACGCTGCTGCTCAAAGCTGCGGTCGCGGATTTCGCCCAGTCGGTTGAAGAACACAGCCCTGGCCAGCGCGTTACGCGCCTCTCCCTTGTTCAGTCCGGCATTGACGCGGCGGCGCAACTCCACGCTTTGCAACCAGTCCAGAATAAACAGCGTGCGCTCAATGCGGCCCAACTCACGCAGTGCCACCGCCAAACCGTTTTGTCGTGGGTAACTGCCTAGCTTTCGCAGCATCAGCGAAGCTGTCACGGTGCCTTGCTTGATGGATGTGGCGAGCCGTAGGATTTCATCCCAATGGGCACGAATCTGCTTGATCTTCAATCGCTCACCGCTGATCATCGGTTTGAGACCGTCATAGACGGTGTCGCCTTTCGGAATGAAGAGCTTGGTCTCGCCTAAGTCACGGATGCGCGGCGCGAACCGAAAGCCTACGAAGGGCATCAGGCCAAAGACGTGATCGGTGAAACCTGCTGTGTCGGTGTAGTGCTCCTCGATCCGCAAGTCCGACTCGTGGTACAGCAAGCCATCCAGCACATAGGTGGAGTCGCGCACCCCGACATTGACCACCTTGGTGCTGAACGGTGCGTACTGGTCGGAGATATGGGTGTAGAAGGTGCGCCCCGGTTCCGAGCCGTACTTTGGATTGACATGGCCGGTGCTTTGGGCCTTGCTGCCTACCCGGAAGTTTTGTCCGTCCGATGAGGACGTGGTGCCATCCCCCCAGTGGTCGGCAAAAGGTTGCCGGAATTGGGTATTCACCAGGTTGGCCAAGGCGGCGTTGTAGGTTTCATCGCGGATGTGCCAGGCTTGCAGCCAAGCTAGCTTGGTGTAGGTGGTGCCAGGGCAGGACTCGGCCATCTTGGACAACCCCAGGTTAATACCGTCAGCCAGGAGGGTTGTCATCAACAATGTTTTGTCTTTGGCTACGTCGCCGGACTTCAGGTGGGTGAAGTGGTTGGTAAAGCCAGTCCACCCATCGACCTCCATCAGCAGCTCGGTAATCTTGATGTGGGGCAGCAGTGCCGCCGACTGGTCTATCAGGGCTTGTGCCTCATCGGGTACTACCGCGTCCAGTGGCGTGATCTTCAAACCCGTGGCTGTGGTGATGATGGCGTCCGGCAACTCGTTGGCTAGCGCCATCAAGTTGGCCTTGGCAAGCTGGGATTCCAGCAGCGTCAACCGCTCATGGAGGTACTGGTCACAGTCAGTTGGCACGGCCAGCGGCAATTCGTCGGCCAGTTGCATTGTGGTGAACTTCTCGACAGGGACAAGGTACTCATTGAAGTTCTTGAATTGGCGAGAACCTTGCACCCACACATCACCTGAACGCAGCTTGTTCTTCAGTTCCGACAAGGCGCATAGCTCATAGAAACGGCGGTCGAAACCATTGCTGGTTTTGACTAACCGTGCCCAGCGGGGCGTGATGAATTTGCTGGGCGCGTCCGCTGGCACTTGTTTAGCGTTGCTGGAGTTCATCAAGCGCAGTGCCTCGATAGCTTCCAGTACATCTTTGGCTGCTGGCGCGGCACGCAGTTTCAGCACATTCAGAAATTCAGGCGCATAGCGGCGCAAAGTCGCATATCCATCACCCATGCGGTGCAGGAAATCAAAGCTCTCGGGCTGGGCCAGCACTTGTGCCTCGCTGACGCTCTCGGCGAAGTCTTCCCAAGGAAGCACCGATTCAATGGCTGCGAATGGGTCAGCGCCTGTTTTCTTGGCTTCAATCAGCGCCAAGCCGATACGGCTGTAGAGGCACACCTTGTCATTGATGGCTTTGCCGGAGGCCTGAAACTGCTGCTGGTGCTTGTTTTTGGCTGCGTTGAACAGCTTGCCGATGATGCGGTCGTGCAGGTCGATTATTTCGTCGATGACCGTAGCCATGCCCTCAATGGCCAGCGCTACCAAGGTGGCATAGCGCCGCTGCGGCTCGAACTTGGCCAAGTCAAAGGCCCGCATTTGCCCACCCTCTCGGGCGATTTTGAGAAGACGGTTTTGATGTACCACGTGTTCAACACTGGCTGGCAGATCAAGTGCTTGCCATGATTTCAGGCGCTCAATATGCTCCAGCATGTGGCGCGAGTTTGGCTTCTTGGGTGATAGGCGCAGCCAGGCCAGCTTGGTTGTCTTGCTCCCCTCCTTGTGCAACAGTAGCTCATCCAGTCGCTGGCGGTGGGCGCGGGTCAGCTGATCTGACAGTGCCGCATAAATGCATTTGTTGGCACGGGTGATGGCTTCGGCACAAATACGCTCAATGACGTCAACGGTGGGCAACAACACCCCCTTGCTACGCAGCGACTCGGCCAGAACACTGGCCAGTACGATGCCCTTGTCAATCTGCAAGGCAAGCTCACCCAGGCTGTGCACTGCGGCCCGATAGTGGCTCAACGTGGTGAACGACTGAAATTCATAAGCGGCTTGGAGTTCCAAAAGATGTTCGCGCCGCGTTTCGGCACGCTGGTGCCCGTAGTCGTTCCAAGCCTCGCGGGGAACCTTCAACTCATTCGCCACCATGTTCAGTAAGTGGGCGGAAGGTTCGGCATCAACGCCCAGCAAGATGCCAGGGTAGCGCATGTAACAAAGCTGAACTGCAAAGCCCAACCGGTTCTGAGCACCGCGATGCTGGCGAATGAGTGCCAAGTCGACCTCGCTGAAGGTATACAGACGGATCAACTCATCCCCGGCTGTCGGGATGGCCAGAAGGCTTTCGCGCTCATTTGCAGACAAGATCGAACGGCGGGGCATGCTGTTTCCTTCTTCTTAAAAATGTACAATTTATTTAATCTGTGATGAACGTTTGTCTTGTCAGATGTCTTGTCAGAAAAATATTTTTATTTAAGTCGTGCCGTTTCTCTACAAAATTCCATTCCACAATTTATATAATTTTATCCAGTTCATTATTTTTTTATAACTCCCGTCTTGGTCGCACAAATAAAAATCTATATTTTATTTAACTGATTAGTCCTCACCAGATTTCAACTTCATCATTTATTTTTTTAATAAATATTTCTCAGTCATACATTTTTTTAAACCTGTCCTGCAATCTCGTTTTTTTAAACTCACAATTTCATTAAACTCACATTCATCATTAGCAACTGGATGAACCTGCCTAAAATAATCTCGCACATCATTCCCGCACTCAATTTATAATTTACAAATCCACAAATGATCTGAATTCAATTTATAGGTACGGTAAATTGGGATATTAAAATTCAGCATTGATTCATAATACCTTTTTCACTTTGAATTTTTTCATCACGACAGGTGCAATCAAATTGCCGTACTGATGTATGGTTTTAACCTGGTTGGTGAAAGCGCTTTTACTTCACCTTGGATTTATTTGGATGGGGGAGGGCAACTTGGACTTGGGTGGGTGTGCGCATTCCTGTTAAGGATTTTATTTGTTGTGCGGTGGCCATGGATTGCAAATAAACATTTTTTATATTCATATTCATCTTGAAAAACATCTCAACCGAATATCGCTAATTTTTTTATTCATGGCCAGCTCAATTTTTAAATAAATTCCCGCTATTCAATTTAAGCCGTTTTAAGCCATTATTTTTATCTTGCCGATACTCAGCCCTGTAGCGCGTCACAATTTCTTTACCACGCTTCATATAATCCAAAATCCATGCTTTTTTATAACACCACCAAAGTCGAATCCTTCATTTTTTCAATATCCAATAACTTTACTTTTCTAAACCTCAAACCCTTCAATTTATAACCATCTACGCTTAACAATCCTAGCGCAGCTAGGATTACATTAAGCTACTTTTTTAATATTAAAATCTTCAGCGCTTACCTCACTTTTACATCTCCACAATTTTTTCTAACGATAACCAGTTCGTGCTTTTCCCTTTCCCTAAATCTTGTAACTGGATGAACCTGCCTAAGAAATTATTGATTTCCATTCCGCGCTCACTTCTACAATAATTCTGAATTTATAACCACGGCGCACCTTTTCTTTTCATACTGTCAACACCTGCCTAATACCTTTAAGTTTGAGCTAAAATAGATTTCCTATCGACACCCAGGCTAATCATTACATGGAAAAATCCAAACAAATTAGGCCGCCGATTAAACGACCTACAGCACCGACTAAAAAAGGTATGTGGGCTGAACGGGGTGGCGAGGAATCTAAAGTAGGTGTTGAATACAATACGCCGTTAATTCAGGATGAGATCAGGGCGCTTAATGCGCTGTTGATGGAATACTATGCTCGGTTGATCGAATTAGATAAATTAATCGAATTAAGCGCCGAAGCCTTACGAACATCACAACCAATTGGCATGTACCACAGCATCGATGTCAGGTGGTGGAAGTTGAAAGGCGGTGACAAATGGAGAACACCTGTGCTGGTTTGCTGGATCCCACAGGCGAATGGGGTGATGACGCCAAAACCTGTATCACCCAACACTAAAATTAAACAGACGCCTTATTCAGATCTTAATTACGACAACGCCACTGAATTACTCAGCATTGTTCGTGATCTAATATTAGAACGTAAAGCGCTGCGCAAGCGTCAACAATCCATCAGGGCCTCACTACGGAACCTGGATAAGAAGAAGTTGAAGTTTCACGAAATAAAATCAAGGGTGTTGACGCTTCAGCAAGTCAGCTCTGATCGATTGAGCGCCACAGGTTACACCAAGTCTCAATAGGACATTTCCTACAAGCTGCTTTTTATCTCCCTAAATTTTGTTAAATAGCCCTCGGTAGAGCCGACTTGAGCGGTCAGGCGCGGTTTTGGCGACTGAGCGTGATTTAGTCGGGGCTGGCTTGCCAGCAGGCTATTCGTTCACGGGCGACGTGCCGTTCTGCGCGTAGCGCACCGCGCCTGTTTTAATATTTAACCTGGTTTCAAACTCATCGCGGCAAGGCGGCTATCCCGCCTTGGAATACGTCGATCCGCGTGGATGGGTGGGTGCATATCGGTAGTCTGGGTCAGTTTGGGGTCGGTATTAACAGTATGGAGATACTCAGATGTAAAGTTATCCGACATAATGCCTCTTGAGCTTATAATTGCTTAAAAGGTCTGATTTGTTCAATAATACCGATAGGATTGCAAATAAACATACATCAGAAACTTTTAATCATTTAACCTGGCCGTCAGGCCGATTTCTACATAACGACCAACGCATTATGCTTACACTAAAAACCAAAGCGATCAGTATCACCACTGGGCAAAACCAGTCAACTTTGTCCAGAACGCAGAAAACTTTTAATACCCTGATCAAAAAGATTGAGGACAAACGCACCTATCTGGCTGCCTGGCAAGAAATTATTCCGCACTATCAAAAACGCCATGTTAGCGAATTGCTTCCGCTGATTGAATCCGCGACAAAGCTACAAGTTGAGATGGTGCTTTGTCTGGATCGTGCTTATGATCAGAAAGGGTTAACAGCCACTGAGCGCCGAGAGGTTGCTTTTCTGATTAGTGATCTGGCAGGCGATTTGGCTGCCGATCTGGGTGATGAGCAAATGAAGCGCCTCTACAATAAGCATAGTGGATCGAACTACGATACCGAGGAATCGACAGCGGCGAACGAGATGAGGCTGATGTTCGAAGAGATGATGGGTGTTGATCTGGGTGAGGGTCTGGAGGGTTTGTCACCTGAAGCGTTTTTAAAGCATGCTCAAGAACGTATGCTGGAACAACAGGCAGCGTTTGAGGCTGCCCGTGAGGCGCAAGCGGCACGGCGAGCCTCACGAAAAAAATCAGCAAAGCAGATTGCCAAAGAAGAGCAACAAAAGGCTGAAGATCATGAGATCGGGCAGTCTGTACGGGAGGTCTACCGTAAATTAGTCAGCATGTTGCATCCTGATCGGGAAACTAACCCGGAGGAGCGCGAACGGAAAACGACGCTAATGCAGCGTGTTAATCAGGCCTATGATAAGAAAAACCTATTGCTATTATTGGAGTTGCAACTTGAACTGGAGCATATTGATCAAACCATCATTAATAATCTCTCAGAGAGTAGGTTAAAACATTTCACAAAGATTCTTAAAGAGCAGCTTGCCGAACTGGAGCAGGAGATTTTTTACACAGAGGATAGGTTTAAAGGGCAATTCGGCATCCTCCCCTTTGTTCGGATGCGTCCAGATAGCATCATGCAGCAACTTCACATCAACACAGTAAGGGCCGAGCAGACCGTCAGCAACCTGGAAAGAGAGTTGCTCATGTTGCAAGATATCAAGACGCTCAAGGTCTGGCTAGGCTTGTTACATAATTGATGATTGTGCGCACTCGTCGGCCAGCACACTTACTACAAACCCATTAATCACCCAAAGACATCTGACATTAAACGCGTTTCCAAACGCGAGGACAAGTGCCTCACGGACAAGGCGTATGCGCAACTGCATAAATACTATCAACGCATCCTTGCAAAAGGGGTATTGGAAATGCCAGCCATACCCAACAAACCCGAAGGTAAGCGCGGTAAAATCGCCAAGTCGGATGCGCATAACTTGCTCGAAAGATTGCAGAAATACGCGGATGCGGTGTTGCTCTTTACCAAAAATCCATTGGTGCCATTTACCAATAATCGTGGTGAACGAGATTTAAGAATGAGCAAGGTCAAACAAAAAGTGTCAGGCTGCTTCCGCTCTCAATCACTTGCACAGGCATATTGCCGTATAACCAGCTATCTGCAAACCATGTCATATAAGGGCATTCTTGCCGCATGATGCCTGATCAGCGGTTAATTTGCCAAATAATCGATTTATTCAACAACGCCATGCCAAACTAACTGAGCAGACTGGCATTGTTGTATACTTTGCTCACCCACACAGCCCATGGGAGCGTGGGCGTAACGAAAACACTAATGGCTTGCTGCGGCAGTATCTGCCTAAAGGGACAGCCTATCCCTATACACACAAGCCCAGCTTGATGACATCGCTTGGAAACTCAACACCAGACCCAGAAAATCATTGGGCTGGAAATGCCCAGCAGAACTGTTCCTCCCTGTAGGCGCTTTTGACTTTAAGGCTTACTGGGCTGGGAAATTTGAGGCTATTGCACTTGGACTTTAAACCGACATGGAAAAAAAATCAAAAAAGTCTTTATTCATCATGCTATTTTTTTCTTCTTTGATTATTTTGACTGAAGCTTCTGCCAATGAAGTTGATGCCAATCTGATAGATGATAGTAAACATTCAATTATTACTTTACATTTCTACTCTACCAACCCGCCGACACTGCATCCAAAAAATTTAAAAATAAACCTTATTTACGAGCCCATCAAAGTAATTCCAATCATTAATTCACACAATGATTGCACGCCGAATGGGGCTCACGATGGTGGACCTGTAGGTCCTTTTGTCAGTGGGGAAATCTGCACTCGTTACGGCGATCTCAAAACAGAATTTGTTTCGGATAAAGATTTAAAGTGGAATGGTTCTGAATTAACTATTCGCGTTAAAAATAAGCTCCTCGGGATTTTTTCTAGTTATTATTTAAGTACGATTGTAATGAAATCAAACGAGATAAACGGTTCATTTCGTTTTGGAAGACCGGAACTTCTTGAAACTGGAAAAAGTACAGTTACTTTCGCAACAGCATCATATCCCAATATTGAAGATAACTATCTTGGAGCGCATCCATGTTTGACAGCCGTTTTTGCCAAGATACACTCTAAAGCCATTGCATTTGACCATTTTTACCAAGGCTCGGATGTTGATTTTTCTTCTTTGATACTTGGTAAGAGGGGGTGTTCAGATTTTGGTTGTCAATTTACAGACAAGTTCTATTGGGTTTGGAACCTTTTGAATGATTATGAAGAAATATTGAGTGATCGTGACGAGCTACCTCATTCGATTGAAAATAAAATTGTAATGAAAACATTGGTTGCTCCCGTTTTTTTTCAAAGCAAATTTCACTTTAATAGATGCAACGCTACTTATTATCAGTATCCATCACGTTTTTTATTGATAGAGGTTGTTTGCGAAAATTCCCATCCAGATGCTGATTTTGGTTTTGATCCAAATAATGAGCTTGAGCCAAACGCAGATACACTTATTTCATCTTTTTCATATTCAACCGATCAATCTGCAAAAGTTTATTATTACTACCAAGATGGTGAGTTATTCGCTACACGACGCCTATTTGAGAATGATAAAACGGACGAATCTTCGCAGGAAACTATGGGGTGGGTTAATGGCGTTTTGGTGTATTGGGAGAAGGAGAAAGGCTCTACAGATGAAACCTGGCGTGAAAAGGATGAAGTGCCAGCACCGATAGTTATGGATTTTAAGCAAGCATTGATCGAGGCGGAAAAGTACAAGTCGTTGCTTAATAATGACTATAACTCTAACTGGGTGAGTTTAAACAAACGTCACTAAAGTTGCATAGGATTTCCTCTTTGGAGCTTAAAAATGTTCAAACATCACCTATTACGTACATCTTTATTTGCTACCGTTCTTGTTCTTTCTATTCCACCCATTATGGCTAATGCCGATGGCTTAAGAACCGAACAAGCCGATG
This sequence comes from Sulfuriferula nivalis, assembly GCF_009937995.1. Classification (NCBI taxonomy): domain Bacteria; kingdom Pseudomonadati; phylum Pseudomonadota; class Betaproteobacteria; order Nitrosomonadales; family Sulfuricellaceae; genus Sulfuriferula; species Sulfuriferula nivalis. The sequence continues at coordinate 3,318,337 of NZ_AP021881.1, read as the reverse complement.
CGTTAGAAGCATCGGCAGCTCGAGGTGACGTGAACGCATTGACAAGGCTTCGCTTGGACGCTCAACAAGGAGATTCTAAAGCGCAGTTTGAATTGGCGTTGCTGTATGAGAACCGTACCCAGTTAGATCAAGCGGCTGAGTGGTTGCAAAAAGCGGCTAATCAGGGATATGCGCGAGCGCAAGACCATCTGGGTGTGCAGTATTTTATAAGTGGAGACGTACCGTATGATGCCTGCCAAGCGGCAGCGTGGTGGCGAAAAGCGGCCGATCAGGGAGATATGGACGCGCAAACCAATCTAGGTGGGCAGTATTTTCTAGGTGAAGGCGTACCGCAGTCTTTCGGCCAAGCGGCTGCGTGGTGGCGAAAAGCAGCTGATCAGGGATATGCGCGAGCGCAATATGATCTTGGGGTATTGTATGCCCTCGGCCACGGCGTGGCGCAAGATAGTGTTATAGCTTATGCCTTGTTTAATCTTGCCGCAATAGGGAACTACAAGAATGCAGCGAAGCTTCGCGATGAGGATTCTGCAAATATGACTGATGCCCAGATTTCTGAGGGGCTGAAGCTAACTCAACGTATGCGATCTATCGGGGTGATGAAGACAATTAACGGTTTGTAACAAAAGCTGGAAAAACAAGCAAGCAGAAAACAATGTGGTCAGATAGGGGTCGACTCAGAAAAGGGAATTTAAAGTACGCTAAGGAATGTTTTATCCAACAGCGGCGTGGCTTGGCTCGTGGCGGCTATCGCTGGGGTAATCCCCCCAGCAAATAAGTGCATTTAAAAGTAGAATTTTCTTAATTAGGATTTGAGGATTTTTTACATGAAGACTACCCGATTTAGTGACAACCAGATTATGCAGATATTGAAGCTGGCGGAGGCAGGCACGCCAGTGCCTACACTATGCCGAGAGCACGGCATGAGTTCAGCGACATTTTACAAATGGCGCGCCAAATTTGGCGGCATGGATGCCTCCATGATGGCCAGGCTCAAAGAGCTGGAAGACGAGAACCGTCGGCTTAAAAAGATGTATGCTGAAGAACGCCTCAAAGCCGAAATCGTTTCAGAGGCGCTTGCAAAAAAGTGGTGAAGCCATCTCTGCGCCGCGAGATGGCTGTGTTGGTAGTGCAAACTAGGCAAATCAGCATCAGTACTGCCTGCGCTGCCTTTAATATCAGCGAAACCTGCTATCGCTATCAGGCTAAGCTGTCGTCAGAGAATGCCCTCATCGCCGACTGGCTGATACGTTTGACCACCAACCAACGCAACTGGGGGTTTGGCTTGTGTTATTTTTACCTGCGTAATACCAAACAGTTTCGTTGGAACCACAAGCGGGTTTACAGAATATATCGCGAGCTGGAATTGAACCTACGCATCAAACCCAGACGTCGTCTGGTACGGGAGAAACCAGAGGCGCTTGCCGTACCAACACAAATCAACGAAGTCTGGTCAATGGACTTCATGCACGACCAGTTAGCGGATGGCCGCTGTATCAGGCTATTCAACGTCATTGATGACTTTAATCGTGAAGGTTTGTGTATTGATGTGGATTTCTCGCTGCCGTCAGAACGTGTGATTCGGTCACTGGAACAAATCATCGAATGGCGTGGCGTACCCAAGGTGATTCGATGTGACAACGGCCCTGAGTACATCAGCAATATGACTAAGGAATGGGCTGAACAGCGGGGTATCAAACTTGACTTCATTCAGCCAGGCAACCCCCAGCAGAATGCTTATATCGAGCGCTATAACCGCACAGTGCGCTATGACTGGTTGGCGCATTACTTGTTCGATACCGTCGAGGAAGTGCAAAACTTTGCGACAGCTTGGTTATGGACTTACAATAACGAACGACCAAACACGGCGATTGGCGGTATCCCGCCTAAACACAAACTCGCTATGGCCGCTTAACCTCTACTTTTAACTGCGGTTATTAATGGGGGGATTACCCTGGCAGTGACGTTCAGGCTGTTCTCGAAACTCAGGATTCATGGCCGTTCGATACGAGAGCGGTTATCGAGAATGGGGCAAACAAGGTCAGCACTGGCGCGGCCCACATTCTCACGCAAGCTTCTCGAAAATGGTCGTTTACGAGAGACGAGACCATGCCAGCAGCTTAACGTACGATAATTTCCGAATTCTGAGACGACCCCATAATGCGCGTCCAGTGGGGTGTGCAGGCGCAGCAGGCGGTCGGTTTGCAGGCCGGTACGTAAGGCCGTTGCCAATGCATCTAGGTCAGCGAGTGGTTGGGTTGTATTTTGGTATAAGTTGGTTACGAACATGCTGACAAAGACATAGGATAAAAAATATATTTTATAGGACAGAGTAGGTTATGTCGCCTCGAAAAATGCTTGGATTCAGAAGCAAAGATGGGGTATGCTTTGTTGGTGTGGAAATGTCTTATACTAAACAACCAGCGGTTCTTTGCACTTCGAACTTGAGTGCGCGCATAGAGCCAATTTTCGTAACAAAAATGTAAGACATAGTGTTTATAATATTCTAACTACAGTGCCGCACGCTGAAGTTACCCTTTCAATCAGTCAGTAGGAGAAATACAGCATGACAACCATTACCTTGGGCGGCAAGCCCATAGAAGTCACCGGCACCTTTCCAGAGATCGGCGAACTGGCACCGGATTTCAAGCTGGTGAACAAGGATCTCGCCGATGTTTCACTGTCTGATTTTGCCGGAAAAAAGAAAATCCTCAACATTGTCCCATCTCTCGATACGCCTCTGTGTGCGGTTTCGACAAAGAAGCTCAACGCCGCGGCAAATGAAAGCATAGCGGTCATCGTCATTTCCGCCGACCTGCCCTTCGCACAAAGCCGTTTTTGTGGTGCCGAAGCACCGAATGTATACACACTCTCCACCATGCGTGGCCAGGATTTCAAGGTCAACTATGGCGTGAATATCGACACTGGACCCCTCGCTGGTGTTTGCGCACGGGCGCTGATCGTGCTGGATGAAAACAACAGGGTGATGCATGCCGAGCTGGTTCCAGAAATCAAACAGGAGCCGAACTACGATGCCGCGCTGACTGTATTGAAATGAGAAATCAGGGATCAGGATTGGTGTGGCTCATCTGTACTAATCAAGGAATGGCGATAATAGTTTCGACCATCCACATGAGCCTGCTGGAACCTGAAGGGCTGGGTCACATGGTGCGCGGCTGTAGAAAAACCTAAATGAAAATATTTCGATTACCTACCAAAGAAAATTGGCTTCACAGAATGCACCATGATCGACGATCGCGACGTCAGGAATGGTTTCGCTGCCCATCCATTTCGCTGTCAAAATGTTTTTTTGTAGTTTTTCTACAGCCTCGTTAGGCGTCACGTTCATCCTGATCACATCAACTAACCATCGGAGGCTCCATGTCTGCCTTTGTCATCTTCGACGTCGATATCCACAATCCTGAGCGGTACCAAGATTTCATCCGCGAGGTCAAGCCTGCGATTGAGTCCGCAGGTGCCCGCTACCTCGCCCGCGGCGGTCCGCACAAGGTCCATGAAGGTGATTGGTCTCCACGCCGTATCGTGCTGATCGAGTTCCCGTCTGTTCAAGCATGGGAGTCCTTCTACAACGGTCCCGTGTACCAAGGGCTCAAAGCGGTGCGTGACGAATGCAGCTCTGCCCGCCTCGTGTGTGTCGATGGTCTGGCCCAGTGATGACGCCCAATTAACGTTGGGCGTCAAAGTGGAAACAGCGATGATCCTTGAGGTTGCAATACTAAATGTGCGTGCTGGAGAGGGCGTTGCCTTCGAGCAAGCCTTCTCCCAAGCACAAGACATTATCTCGTCCATGCCCGGTTACGCTTCGCATCAGTTGCAGCGTTGCCTGGAATCACAAGAGAAGTACCTCTTGCTGGTGCAGTGGCAAAGACTGGAGGATCACACCATTGGTTTTCGTCAGTCGCAGCAATACCAAGAATGGAAACAGCTACTGCATCATTTCTATGAACCGTTTCCAACGGTGGAGCACTATGAGCTGGTGGCTACGAATGGCGCCATTGCCGTCCAACCCATCATTCCACCGGACGCTGCGCGATGAAGCCGCGCACCGCTGGTGAATTCAAACGTTAGGGTTTGGGGTCTGGGAAGCAACGGAACAGGTAGCTCAGTTAAGGAGTTCGATTAAACCTTCGTTTTATCGAAACTTACCAAAACAACAATTTATAGGCATGAAGCAACCATTTTCGGTATAAAAATCTCGTTTAATAAAGTGGGGTATCTAGCTTAATACGGTAACTATGATCGCCACGGATGAGTTGGCACGGCAATATCGAGGGAAGAAGGCGCTTTGCTGCGAGGTTTAGATGGTGCGACGGACTCTTGTTGCGGACCTTTTGGTTGTGGATTAGCTACGAGTTCATGAAAGGGCATGGGATGCATGGCAACCGACTGTTTAAAGTGGACTCCACAGTCAAGACAATACTTCATCGAGATTACCAGGGTAACCTAATCACATGCAGCTGAACAATACAGGCAGCCGCTAAAAAAGAACGATGTCCATACAAAACTGGTGTATTTTCATGACTCAGTTTATGATTGCTTTTGAATATCGCCTGAAAGGGTATATTTAAGAATGGCGCTTACACAGAATTGTATGCGGTCTCAGCCTCTTTTTCTTGTTTAAGCAAGTTTGCCTTAGCAAAAGGTGGTGGAACTTCACAAACTGGGGGTGATTGCCGATGAACTGTCTATTTCTAACAAACTTTCGCACGCATTATGCATTTCAATAAAAAATCGGAGACCAGCTTAATGGATAGCAAAAAAATTAACTTTTTAAAAGCCGTACCATTTCTAATCGCAACCACATTCGGTATGGTTGCACAATCACAAGCAGCGAATATTAATGTTCAGATATTAAGCGCAACAATTAAGGATCAAAGAATAAATGGTGCAACTGCTATTCTTCAGAAGAATGGAGAACAATCAGCCACTGGCACCACAAATTCACAGGGGTTAGTTAATCTTAGCCCATCATTCGCAGACGACCCATCGGCATTACTCATTGTAAAGAAAGCTGGCTACTCGAATTTGGTGGTGAAATGCCCATGCGCAGGGATGACTTATGCCATTAGTCCAGTAATGACCAATTTAGATGGTATGCGCATTGTTTTAAACTGGGGAGCGACTCCTCCAGACTTAGACTCCCACCTACTGTTCAAAAACAACCACATTTTCTTCCAGAACAAAAATGGTACAGATGCGCTACTGGATGTGGATGATACAGATGGTTACGGACCAGAAACTACGACAATTATGCGTAAGCACGATGGGGAGAGGTATGTGTACGCCGTGCATAGCTTCAGCAATTATGCCGACACGACCACGCATGACTTATCAAACAGCGGTGCAAAAGTATTTGTTTATGTTGGTCAGACATTAATCAGGACTTATTACGTTCCAACTCATACAATAGGAAATTTATGGACAGTCTTCGCGATAACAGAATCAGGTGAGATCCAGGACATCAATACAATGGGTGGAACAAACGGTCCAAATTTAGAGAGCAGCACTAACCAAGCAACTATATCCCCAGTGACATATAGCGCTAGCGACCTAGATAGTGCAAAGTCATTGAATAGACAAGGTGAAGATGCTTATCATGCAGGCAATCTCGACGAATCCATTCGCTTATATCAAAGCGCCATTGATCAGGACAGGAATTATGGGCAGGCTTATAGTAATCTAGGCTTAGCATTTCAAAAAGCAGGACGCGTGGCCGAGGCATTATGGGCTAACCGCAAAGCTATTGCGTTAGCAAGCGGCTCAACTGCTGCCACTGTAAGAGCAAGCGCTCATTATAATAATGGGAAAATTTATGAGGCGGCTAACCAGTGGATCGACGCATTGCGCGAATATCGTTTAGCAAAAAACGAGAAAGCAAACCCTGTGTATGATAAGTCTATTCAACGCATGCAACAAAAAGGAGCTCAATAATGTTGAGCCTGCGCTCAGTCAAGCGCAGGCTGTCACCGCTTTCATTAGCAGCGGCACTCTGTCTTTGTTTAACACATACATCAACCGTCTTTGCGTCTGATGTTGGGCCATCTGTTGTCGCAAAGGCTGATCAAAGCCTGTGGAATGAACCAATCAATACCGTGAATGGGTTTAACCTAGCTTCGAGAGCTTCAATATTGGTATATCTATTAGCTTTGCAAGATATGCAGAAAATGTCAGATAAAGACATGCTTGAATCATTTAAAATAAAAAGCATCAATCGTGGCTCTGTAGATAAGTGGCTAGCAAAAGAATATAAGCAATCTTGGCATAACTACCAATTTGGTGCTAAAAACTGCATCTCCAGTGATTGGACTTGCGTGGAAGATACGTCATCTGATGCGCTTCTAAAGGCTGCGACTAGTGCGGTACAAAAAATCCCTAACGATCTCAAGTCATGGGCAATTAATATAAATACTTTTTCTCACTCCTATATTGCTGAGCAATTACGTCTAGCAGCTCTTTTTCCAAAAGTAAGTAGTGAAATTGACCTATTCAACAATAACGAGTGGAATGGCGACATGGTTCAAGATCGTCAATTTTTTCTGACATTTGATGACGGCCCAACCAATGCACAAGGGACGACCGACCAAACATTGAAGATGCTGGCTGCGCAAAATAAAAGTGCAACTTTTTTTGTACTAGGTGAAAACTTCCAGGCACGGTTGAATAATACGAGCTCATTAGCGATGACTGAACTGTATGGCTCGCAATGCGTCGGTTTACATGGATGGGAGCACCAATCTCACGCTAAATGGGATCAGTGGCAAGACTCTATTAAGAAAACCAAAGCGCTAGTGAATGCGAATTTACAAAAAAATTCTGCACTTCCTTTATTTCGCCCTCCGTATGGACAGCGGAAGGCTGACAGTGGCGACTTCTTTCAATCCCAATCTTTACATGTTGCTTTATGGAATATTGATTCTCAAGACTGGAATAACCATGTCGATGTTAATGACATAATTAATCGCATTACGACACTTATGCTAATCAAGCGTCATGGGGTTATATTGTTCCATGATATTCACCCAAAAGCCAAAGTCGCTGTACCAGCAATCATCGAGAAACTTGGGTTGGCGGTAAACTGGATGGATTGTCATCAATTAAATTCATTATAGGCATTTGGAGGCGTTTTTGAACAAATCGATTATTTGGCAATTAAGCGGTAAATCTGGCATTTCAACGTGAAGCTTTCCTCAACTCGGTATGCCAGTGCCTGTAAAAATTTGAAATGAGGACAAAACTAGGGAAAGTTTTAACCTCATTTTATTTATTCAACAACGCTAGGCAGGAAGCTGTAAATTAGATTGTGTAAATACCTATTTCTAACTGTCTTTAGCTGGGTAAGTTAAAAGATTTGTGTAGCAATGGATTAAACGAAATAAAAATATTGAGGGTGGAATTGTCGAAAGCCATCAAATTTGATGGATCTTAGCCGTCAGATCGAGACCAAGAGACTTCATCACAGCAAGGGTGGTTTTCAGAGTTGGGTTGCCATTGTTGCTAAAAGAGCGATAAAGTTGCTCTCGAGAAAGACCTGTTTTGCCAGCAATCTCGGCCATACCCTTTGCACGTGCAACCACACCAATTGAGTGCGCGATGTAACTGGCATCGTTTGTCTCGAAGGCTTCAGCCATAAAGGTCGCCATCGCTTCATCAGAAGATAAATCTTCAGCGGGATCATAGGTGGTAAGTTTTTCAGCCATGTCATTCACTCCATTCAGCAGCTAAACATTTTGCAGTCTTAATATCTTTTGCCTGTGTGCTCTTATCTCCACCACACAGCAAGACGATGATTTTGTCACCTCGTTTGTGGAAATAGACGCGGTATCCAGGACCATAATGAATACGTAATTCGCTAATCCCTTGTCCCACAGGTGCTACATCCCCTGCATGACCGAAGCTAAGGCGGTCCAAACGGGATGCAATCAGAGCACGAGCACGCTCATCTTTGAGATGTGTTCGCCATCGTCGGAAAGTCTCTGTTTGTTTTATCTCAACCATTCGTAATTGTAATTTATAAATCACATGCCAGCAAGAGGCAGGCGCAGATGGTGCTTCAGCGCGATGTTACGATCCTCAGTGTGAAGCTTCCTTAAGCAAGAAAGGAAGGTGCTTTCACCTAAAATCAACAAGGGGTAGATGTATAAAACGGAAAAATCGTACGTTAATGGTTTTTTATCCGCATCAACCCATTGGATTACGCATACGCACGGCCACCATATAGTACGTTTGTGATTGAGCGAAAAAAATCATTCATAGATTAATGTGTTTTTTTGCTTGGCGTACGATAATTTCCGTTTGCTACAGCGACCCCAGGAAGAAGAGCCCCCGAAAACTTTGTCACCGTAAGATTGTCTGTTTTTATGTCGCAAAACATTTGTTTTACGACAGGGTAAGCCGTGCACTCAAAAAACCAGTAAAAACGCCCATAAAATAGTACGAAAAACCATGTCGGATTGGTGTATCATACGGAAACAATACAATATGGGTTTTGCGACATGCTTATCGGCTACATGCGGGTTTCTTCAGAGTCAGATCGACAATCCACAGACTTGCAGCGTGATGCGTTACTTTGCGCTGGCGTTGATCATCGACATTTATTTGAAGACCATGCGTCGGGTGCAAAGGAAGATCGTCCTGGTTTAGCACGTGCGCTGGAATTTGTTAAAACAGGTGACGTGCTTATTGTTTGGAAGCTGGATCGTTTAGGCCGGTCTTTGCCGCACTTACTCTCGATTGTGAATTCACTGAAAAGCAAACAGGTCGCTTTTCGTTCTCTCACCGAAGGAATGGACACCACCACGGCATCCGGTGAAATGCTGTTCCAGATATTTGGTGCGCTTGCCCAATATGAGCGGGCCATGACACAAGAACGGGTGGTGGCAGGTTTGGCAGCAGCCAAACGACGTGGACGTGTCGGTGGACGTCCTGTCGCTATTGATACAGAAAAACTGGCTGCCATCATGGCTGCATTACGCGGTGGGATGTCCAAAGCGGCTGCCTGCAGAAATTTTAATGTCAAACGCACCACCCTGATCGATACGCTCGCTCGCACGGCTTTGATAGAGAATTAAAGTGGACGTGTGTCAAACAGCGTCCTAATTTTTTCAGCTTCCTTGTTTTAAACATCAGTGATACAGATTAAAAAGCCAAGCCAAATATGGGTTTACTAAAAAACTGATGGCAGGTTTACGTGCTGATTGATGGCAAATATTGGATGCGATTTAACAGCCGTCTTCCTTTAAGTCCGACAGGCTGCTAGAAACGACATTTCAACGTACCCAGCTGTCGTTTTTTAATCTGAGATTTGCCTCTGGTTATGATCTTCGCGGATTTCAGATGATCTTCTGTGCTCATCAAGCTTTTCCCCGTCACCTTTCTCCTGCAAAACTTTCTCAGGTTTTTGTTGTTTAGGTGTGCCGGCTTTCAATGGTTGCTTTGTCTCATCATGTCTCGTCCCATTCACTTCCGCTTGATTCTGATTAACCTGATGCTGAGCTACTACTGGCCGTCGATCTGGTTGCATAATAGGCTTTTGCACTACATGAGGCTCTGTATTCGTTTGTATTTCAGGCTGAGTCATGCCTGATTTTGCCTGATTCTGGTTAGTCTGATATCGATCTACGGGCATCTCATGAACGGGTTGCATAGTTGGTGGGCGCGATTGGTTTTCTGGATGCATCAAAGCTGGTTGTGCCTCGGTATGCACCACTTGAGCTGGCGGCAAGTTGGCTAGCGGTCGCTCTGGCGTATAAGCGGGCACAGGTTTTGCTGATGCTGGCGCTGGCGCCACGGCTTTAATCACTGAGGGCATTGCAGCGGCTAAATGCGCTTGTGCAGGAACCGACGCGTTGACTGCCTGTCCATTGGCCGTCGCACCTGCAGGTGCGATGATCGTCACGTTGGTGATGTTTGTTACATTGGTCACGTTGTGTATGTTAGTCACGTTATTATTGACGTTAATATGCATACCTCCCCTGATTACTGGTGGGGCACTCGTCACCACGGAGGGAGACGTACCAATCGGTGCTGGCACAATCAAGCCGAAGCGCGACCCTGGTGGTGGAGGCACAAACACGCCTTCAGGACCCATTGGACGGGGGCCGGCGGTAACGCCGACTGCGACCTCGCCCATGGCAATATTGATACCTAAAGGAGGTGCGACAAATGGAACGCCAGGCGCTGCCCAGAATCCATTGATAAATACGACCGCCCCGCCACGATTTTCGTAGTAAGGATTCACCCAGCCATAGCCAGGGCGTGGTGGTGAACTCCATCGACCATGCGCCCAAACCCAGTTGCCTTCCCATACCCAATAGCCACCCGTCCAAACCGCACCATAATAAGGCATAGGGGGTGGTGCATCAACCAGCATTGGTGGTGGAGCCCAGGCCACTCTGATCGGTGGAGGCTGGTAAAGTGGCGGTTCGACATAAATACTCACAACGGGCTGAGGTGCTGGGGGTTGATAAATTCGCATAGGCTGGGCTTGCATGTATCCATATGGCGCTGGTTGCACATATACCACTCTGGGTGGCGCTTCGCCGACGCAACCACCCAACAAAGTGGCGGCAGTAACAATAACTATCTTCTTCAAAAAAATCCTCCTGACAGGATGCCGTATAAGCCAAATGAAAAACGCACAAATGAAGCCCATCTTCTTTGCCAAGGCAAACTTGCTTAAGCAAGAAAGGAAGGCGCTTTTACCTAAAACCAACAACAGCAGGCCGCTGGCTTGCTCGATGCTACCCCCACTTTGAAAAAAGTAGGGGTAGCTGATGTCGAATAGTTACTGACCTATTTGTTTACTGACGCCATTTTCCTGTTGATTTAGCGTTTTTTGCTCTTGCTTGGTGATGTGACCGCCGCCCTGGTGTGCCATATCACGCTCTTCTTGACGAATCTGGTGATCATCTTTATGTAGCTTGTTAGCTTCACGTTTGCTCATGTCACCTTCTTTGACTTCCTTGTTAATGCGCTTATCCTGATTGTGTACACGATCATTGACTTGATCACGTCGTGGGTGCGTTTTTTCGAACTTCGATTCAGCCATTGCGCTAGTTGCTGTTGCAGCAATAAATCCAGTAAGTACAGTAATCAGAACGGCTTTGCTTGTGCGGTTTAGCATGACAATCTCCATATCGGTTTTTGGTTAAGTAGTTACGTGCTACATTGCAAATAACGATAGGGGCTAATAGCCGTTGACCATGGTCTGGTTACAATAGGTTTCAGATATGTATCAAATTGACCGTGGCATTTTATATGGCCATAATCCATTGTGAGCTTGGTCTTTGCTAAAATGTTGCTAAACATGACAAGCCACTATTGGGTGATGATCTGACTTTTGTTCAGCAGAAAACGAGGCTTCATGAAAACAATAGAATGGATAGGCTCTATCTTCGGGCTACTGGGTGCGTTTTTGCTTGCGACAAACACGCGTGTATCGGCTTATGGTTGGTTTGCTTTCCTGATCGCCAATTTTGCGATGATCGCATTTGCGGCACGATCAAAGCATTACGGGTTATTGACGCAACAATTAGGCTTCATGGCGACCAGTGCGCTAGGGATTTATCGGTCTGGGCTGTTTTGAAGCCATAGGTGAAACGACATTATATTTCTGCATGGTTTAGTGACAGCCAGTCATTGAGCGTCATCCCAATACCTGGCCATGCAACCTTTATTCACCTCAGTCAAACAATACGACAAATTAGCCGCAGTCATTATGGAGCGTGACCTATGAACCTACCTGCATTCATCACCTCACCGAGCTCCATCAAATGGTCACGCCGTTTAGTCATTGCCACCCTGATATTCTGGGCGACAGGTTTTTTCATCATGCCCTATGCGGCCAAGCCGCTGCTGGAAAAACTGATCACGGATAAATACCACCGCCCAGTCAGCATAGACAGCATCAGCATTAACCCTATCGTCCTTTCCGCCCGCATTAAACAATTCAACATGCTGGATCGGGACGGCAAATCGCCTTTACTCAAATTCAAAGAGCTTTACGTCAATGTACAGGCTCGCTCCATTTTCGCTGGTGCACCAGTCGTTGAAGCACTGCAACTGACTCAACCCGAGTTACACATTACCCGCCTAACTGCGAATACTTACAATATTACCGACATCATCGACGACATACTCAAGCCATCAGACAGTAAAACTTTATTTTCGCTTAACAACATACAGGTCACTCAGGGTCTCATAAACTTTGATGATCAGCCTGTACATACTCAACAAGTAGTCAGCGACCTGAACCTGAACATCCCCTTTATTTCCAATTTACCGTATCAGTCGGAAAGTTATGTTACGCCATTGCTTATGGCCAAAATTAATGGCGCCGCGATTAAGCTCACCGGACGCAGCCAGCCATTTGCAACATCACATCAAAGCATGATTGACCTCAAGCTAACTGATGTAGACATTGCCAAATACATGGGATACGTACCAGCAAAACTTAATTTCAGCGTATCCAGCGCACACCTGGACACCAACCTCGTCATTAATTTTGCTGAAAATACCCAGCATCAGCCCACCCTGAATTTAAGTGGCACGGCCAGCCTGAGCCAAATACAGATGGCGCAGGCAAACAACAGTCTGCTGGCAATCAAGCAACTCAGTGTAAAGCTGGATAATGCCGATCTGTTTGGCATGCACTTTAAACTCAGCCAACTCAACATCGACTCACCCGACATCAATCTCACTCGCAACACACATGGGCAACTCAATTTCAGCCAACTGCTGCCATCCAGCCCCGCTGAAAAATCTGCGCCAGCTGCCAAATCAAATCCAGTACTATTGGAAATAGCTGATGTTAACTTGACCCATGGCAGCGTCAATTTCAATGACGAAGTTCCCAGCCCCGTATTTCACACCCGCCTGAATGACATCGACATCCACCTGAAGCAGTTTTCGACTGCAGCGAATCACCCGATGAACATCCTTGCCAGCCTGACCACTGACTATCATGCGACCCTTAGCAACACCACCAAGCTCACACTCAATCCACTGGCAGCTGAAGGTGATTTACAGCTCACCGACATAGCGCTGGAACACTACGCGCCGTACTACAACAAACTGATTTTGTTTAACCCAGCCGGCACGGCAAATCTCGCCAGCCACTATCAGTTCAGCCTGACCGACAACACGCCACAATTGCGTCTGAGTCAGCTCAATGGTGATATTAGCCAACTGCAATTTCAGCAACACAGCAACAACCTGCTCAAAATCGCACATTTAGCTGTTAAGCAAGGCGAGCTGGATCTGGCAAAGCACAGTGTCACCTTGGGCGAAATCAGCACCGAAGATGGCTTGATTGAGGTCAAACGCAACCGCGGCGGCGTCATCAATTTTACCCAGCTCACGCCTGACCATCCAACTCATGCCCACGCATCAACAACGTCACCCGACTGGACTGTTGCAGTTAGTCAATTCGCCCTGAGTAATTATGCAGTTAATTTTACCGATGCAAGCGCTGCCAGCCCCGTTACCGTTAAAACCAGCAACATCAAACTGAGTGCCAGTGACTTCAGCACGGTGGCGAACAACAAAACCAAACTTGATTTACAACTCAATATTAATCGTACGGGTAAGCTGGTAGTCAACGGCTTAATCACCCCGACGCCATTCAGCGGCACGCTCAACCTCACCGCTCGCGGCATTGACATCGTACCGATACAGCCCTACTTTGCCGATCAGCTCAACGTTACCGTCACCGATGGCGATGTATCTGCAAAAGGCAAATTGCAACTTGCCACCCATGACAAACAACCCACCACCATCAATTACACAGGCAATGCCAACATCACCAGCTTTGCCAGCGTTGATAATCAGGATTCTGCCGATTTTCTCAAATGGGATAACCTGGCATTGCAACATATCAATTTCGCCAGTCAGCCCCAGCGCTTAAGCATTAATACCATTAGCCTGGCAGGCTTGTATTCTCGTCTTATTATCAATCCAGATGGTAAGTTAAACGTACAGAATATCGTCAAAACCAGCGCCACACCGACAACAACTTCGGTTGCACCGGCAGCAGCCGTGCCAGCGCCACAACCTGCAAAGCAGCCAGCTGTGGTCAGCATTAACAAAATCGCGTTAAACAAAGGGCATGTCAACTTTACCGATCACTATATCAAACCTAATTACTCCGCCAACCTCACCGATCTGAATGGTGGCGTAACTGGACTTTCATCGCTAGCCAGCAGCAAGGCCGACATACTCATTAACGGCAAAGTGGATAATCAAGGGCAATTGGACATCAGCGGTCAGGTGAATCCGCTGTCAGGTAACTTATATCTGAACTTGCTCGCCAAACTCAGCGATTTTGAGTTGTCGCCACTCACGCCTTACTCAGCGAAATATGCAGGTTATGGTATACAAAAAGGCAAGCTGGGGTTTGAAGTCAAATACCAGATTAATGATAGAAAACTGTCTGCAGAGAATCACCTCTATCTCAATCAACTGACACTGGGCGACAAGATAGACAGCCCCACTGCGACCAAGCTACCTGTCACCCTCGCTTTAGCGCTACTCAAGGACAGAAATGGCAACATCGACATTAACCTGCCTATCTCTGGCTCGCTAGATGACCCGCAGTTCAGCATAGGCGGCCTCATCATTAAAGTCATCGTTAATCTGCTGGTCAAAGCGGTCACCTCACCTTTTGCATTAATTGGTGGCTTGTTAGGTGGCGATAGTGCGCAACTCAGTTTTCTGGACTTCCCTGCTGGCAGTGCAATTATCAATGAAGCGGGCATAACCAAGCTCGACCACCTCAGTAAAGCACTAGCGGATCGTCCTAGCCTGAAACTCGATATCGCGGGCAGAGTGGATACTGAAACAGATAGCAATGGGCTGCGCCAACTGGCATTTGAACGCTTACTGAAAGTACAAAAACTCAAACAACTGGTCAAAGATGGCGTATCCATCACCTCAGCAGACGATATCAAGATAGCCAGCAATGAGTATACAACTTATCTGAAAGCCGCCTACAAAGCCGACAAGATACCTGACAAACCCAAAATCATGGGTCTGATAGACAAGGATATTCCACCTGCACAAATGGAAAAACTGATGCTCGCCAACATTAAAATCAGCGCAGATGATTTACGTGACCTCACCATCAAACGTGCGCAAGCGGCAAAAGAATATCTGCTGAAATCAGGCGCCATCGATGCCACCCGTATTTTCATTACCACAGCCAAAACAGAATCTGAAGAACAAAAGAAACTGCCTGATAATCGAGTGGATTTTATCTTAGGTAGCCATTAACTTTTTCCATCCGGCAAGCCCTAATTCACGCAGGGTTTGCATATTTTTCTCATAGATAGCATCAGCCTCAGGGAATGCCGCGACTGCACGATCTATACTGTCTTCGCGTAACAGATGCAGCATGGGATAAGGCGAACGGTTGGTAAAATTGGCAATGTCATCAAGCTCTGTATCGGCAAATTGATATTGCGGATGAAAGCTTGCGATTTGCAGGGCATCGTTAAATTCAGGCTCTGCCGCCGCCCCATCAGCCACATCGAGAAAATCATTGTAATCCAGAAAATCTGTGAGCACCCACGGATGAATAAGCAGGGTGGTATCCACCACCTCAGGATCCGCCGCCATCAGAAAATCCAGCTCTTGCAGCAAATCATCCAGCAATGCCGCTTCAGTTTTCGCCGTACTGACCACATAGCGAATCTGCTGTTTAACATGTACTGCCTTGGCAAACGGGCAGAGATTTAAACCGATGACTGCTTTTTCCAGCCAGTCTTGTGTATCTTTAATGATTTGTGTATTTTCCAATTCCATACTCGTTCCTTTCTGTAGCGGCTAAACCTGGTCAACAAAACCCGATTTCTATCCGTTATACTGACCATGCTGACAAGCTCAGCATGTTAATTAATCCACTGGAGGTTTTATGAATAAAGTTCTCGCTGCATTAATCATGTCCGCTGTATTATCCGCCACTTCTTTCGGTGCGATGGCTAAAACTGCACAACAAGAAAAAATGGGTACTTGCAATAAAGATGCTGCTGCCAAAAGCCTGAAGGGCGATGAGCGCAAAGCCTTTATGAAATCATGCCTGTCTAACAAACCTGAAGCAGCTGCACCTGCCGCAGCACCTGAAGCTGCAGCGGCTGGCACACCCCAAAACGCCATGACCACCTGCAACAAAGCAGCAACTGGGAAAAAAGGCGACGAACGTAAAAAATTCATGAGTGCATGCCTGAAAGCCAAAGGCCCTGAAAACATGAAGTAATGTAACACCAGGGTGGCATCGCGCCACCCTGATTTCTATATCCAGCGCCGTACGCGCTGACAATATTCCGTATAAACATCACCAAACTTAGCTGTCAAATGCGCCTCTTCATGCGCAATCACCGCATAACGCATCACTACCCACACCAGTGGTGCAAAAAACAACGGCCATATCGTTCCCATCAGTACCATCACCGCAAGATACGCAATCACATCCGCCAGATAAATCGGGTTACGGGAAAACGAAAAAGGTCCACTAGTCACTAAACTCGACACGCCCTTATATGGATTCACCGTGGTGTGATGCCGCCAGATGGTCAATGCCGCCCACAACATCAGCGCAAAACTAATCGCCAGCGCTACCCAGCCGCCTTGCAACAGCAATCCACTTGGTGTAAATCCCAACGGCACTACACGCTCCAGCCACCAACTCATACCTAATCCGGCAGCATAAACCAGTGGCGGCGGCGCCAGCGTACGTGGGCGTTCGGCTAAATCTGTCATACATTTTCCTCTTTTAAAACAGCATGTGCATTGTTCGTGGTTGTCGTTAATATCGTCGCCAATGAAACACCCCGCAAATCCGCCAGCACTTGTGCAATTTGCGGAAGATATTCAGGGCTATTGCGCTGCCCATGCGCCCAGGCTGGCGACATATCAGGTGCATCGGTCTCCAGCACGATACTTTCCAATGGCAATTCCGCTGCCAATTTGCGCAGATTAGTCGCTCGAGTATAAGTCATCGCGCCGCCAAATCCGAGTTTGAAACCCTGTTTAATAAATACCTCGGCTTGTTGCACACTGCCATTAAACGCATGAGCGATACCGCGACGAATATTAAATCGGCGTAACTGTTTCATGATTTCATCATTGGCATGGCGAGTATGCAGCAACACGGGCAAGTCAAACTCACTGGCAATTTTTAACTGTTCAGTAAAATAATAAATCTGCTGCGTCATGTCGACGTCATGCACAAACAAATCCAGCCCGATCTCACCTATCGCCACTGGACGTTCTGCTGCTACGGCCAAGCGCAAAACGTTCAATTCTTCGGGCTGATGCTGCATGGCGAAAATCGGATGCAGACCCAGCGCAGGCTGACATTGCGGATAGGTGACACAGGTTGCCTGCACTAGAGCGAAATTACGCGCACTCACCGCCGGCACAATAATCTGCTCCACTCCCAATGCCAACGCCCGCGCCACAACCTCTGCACGGTCGGCATCGAACTCAGTCGCATCAAGATGGCAGTGCGTATCTATCATCATTTTCACACGGGATGGAATGGTTATAGTTTACGCGTTTAACTGATCAATTTGCGTTAATACACTACGTACAGGCGCAGGAATTGCTGCCCGCATTGCATCTGCAACACTCAACCAGCGCCCGGTATTTTCCTGTATTGTCAGCGGCAGACTTACCACATCGACCCAGTGCGGCGTGATCATAAGACTAAAATGGGTGAATACATGCTTAAAAGCAGGCAACTCATGCACTGCTGTGGTTTGCAATTGCCATTCATCGCGGCATGTAGTCAGCACGTCAGCCGCCATATCCAGTTCCGGGAAGCTCCACAGCCCACCCCAGATACCCGTCGGCGGGCGTTGCTGTAGCCATATTCGCCCGGCATGATGCAGAATAATGAAGCGCGTAGTTTTGTGGGGGATGGCCTTTTTCGGTTTCGGCGTAGGTAATGTCGCAACTTGTTGCGTAGCCAGCGCAACACAACTGTTCGCCACAGGGCACGCCTCGCAACGGGGGCGGCCACGCGTACAGAGCGTCGCGCCCATATCCATGAGAGACTGAGTGTAATGATCAACGTTGCCACTCGGCAATAATGACTCGGCTAACGTCCATAAACGCATCTCTACCGCTTTTTCGCCCGGATAACCGACGATACCAAATTGCCGTGTCAGCACACGTTTGACGTTACCATCGAGTATCGCCGCACGTGCGCCGAAGCAAAACGCCGCAATCGCAGCTGCGGTTGAACGACCTATCCCTGGCAGACTGACAATATCATCGATATTTTTTGGAAATTCACCGCCAAAGTCAGCCACTACTTTCTGCGCCGCCGCATGCAAATTGCGAGCACGTGAGTAATAGCCCAGACCGCTCCAGTGTGCTAACACCTCATCCTGCGTGGCCGCTGCCAGACTCGCCAAATCGGGAAATCGCGCAACAAAACGTAAGTAATAGGGAATGACCGTCGCAACCTGCGTCTGCTGCAACATGATTTCGGACAGCCACACCCGATAAGGCTCGCGACTGCTCTGCCAGGGCAAATCATGCCGTCCGTGCAGGCGCTGCCAGCCGATTAATTTGCCGGCAAAATCAGACATACCCAAAACACCTTAAATCATATACATTAAGCATCATTTTCCTAATTTGATATTCCAATGCAGAACTCCGACCTCACTCGCTCCATCTTCGCCATCGCGTTTATCGTCGGCCTCATTGCTGCGAGTTTATGGATATTACGCCCATTCCTGCCTGCGACCTTATGGGCAACGATGATAGTGATTGCTACCTGGCCACTCATGCTCAAAGTTCAGGCGCGTCTGAATAATAAACGCGGTCTTGCTGTGCTGGTAATGACGAGTTTGGTTGTGATGATATTTGTCATACCGCTAATCTTAGCGATTACGACTATTATGCAAAATACTGACCTGATTACCAATGCTGCCAAGTCTTTGTCCAACATGTCGACCACGCCTCCTGACTGGTTGGCACAACTCCCGTACATAGGCACGCAAGCCGCGCAAACCTGGCAGGACATTGCTGCCACGGGCACGCAGGAGTTTACCAGCAAAGCAACGCCTTATGCGGGAGCCGTGGCAAAATGGCTGGTGACTGAAGCGGGTAGTCTGGGGCTGTTATTTACCCATTTCTTGTTGATGACTGCATTGGCCGCCGTCATGTTTGCATATGGTGAAGCCGCTGCTGCTGGTATTAAACAATTTGCCCGCAAATTGGCAGGTGATCGCGGCACCGAGGTTATTAATATTGCCAGTCAGGCCATACGCGCTGTTGCCTTGGGTGTAGGCGTGACCGCCATAGTGCAGGCGCTGCTCGGTGGTATCGGGCTTGCCATTACCAGCGTGCCATTCGCCGCAGTCCTCACTGCACTGATGTTCATGCTATGCATCGCACAGATTGGTGTCATCCCAGTTTTGTTGCCCGCCAGTATCTGGCTATATTGGCATGGCGATACATCATGGGCAATTTTCTTACTGGTGTGGATGATTATCGTCGCCAGTCTGGACAATTTCCTGCGCCCCTATCTGATCAAACAAGGAGCTGATTTGCCTATGCTGCTGATATTGGCGGGGGTTATTGGCGGGTTACTGAGTTTTGGTCTGGTAGGGATTTTTGTTGGCCCTGCTGTACTGGCTGTGAGTTACACGCTATTGCAGACTTGGGTGGCTGAAACGAAAGTACCTTAATAAAAACGCTGCGATAACGCAGCGTTTTTATCGTCCTATTAGCTCAGAACTTGAAATTCAACCCAGTATATATCGATCGTCCCATCCCAGGCATCGCAATACCCCAAGGTATGCCATTGATAGACATGGTCTGGCCTTGACCAACATAAGCACCACCCGTCGGCAAGGCATAAGATTTATCAAACAGATTGTCTATCCCCACATCCAATCTGACCTTTTTCCATTCATAGCTGCTACGCAAGTTAACCAGGCTATAACCCCCAGTTTTCACTTCATTTCTAACCTGAGAAATATCAGTTTTTGCAGCTACGAATTGAGTTTCAATTGTATTACGCCATTTGCCCATGGTTTGTGTCAAAGCCAGTTTCAGATTCAACGGCATGATGTTGTACAAATTATCACCCGTAGTCAGATTCTCACCCCGCGTGTAATTCAACAAGCCAGTCAGGTTGAAATCACCATACGCATGCGATTTTGCAATCAGGACATGACCCGATATGTCCATACCGAATAACTGCGCAGTTTGGTTAACATATTGCAAGTTAACAAATACGTTATTTGCTGTGGAACTGGTGGCGGTACGTTGCGCGTCGATATAGTCTTCCACATAAGTATAGTATGGCGTCATTTGCAGACCCCATTGCACCTTGTTTGCATCATGCAAACGCATAGTAGTGCTGATTGTATGCGCAACTTCGGGCTTAAGATAAGGGTTGCCCACATAACCATTGCCGTCACCTGCAAAGTTATTCATGATCATGGCCATGGAGTTATAAGACCACGTGTAACGTTCATACAGATTAGGTGAACGTGTTTTCTGTGCATAGCCTAATTCAAACGACACCATTTGATCTGGCGTGTAACGTGTTAGTGCTGTTAAATCAAAATTGTGATCTACATGGCTACGATCACTAGCATTGAAATTAGCTGCATCAGTGGCGTACATGGCGCTATACCCCTGCACCGCATCTGCATTCATAAACACACTGTCACTACGAATACCGAACTGGCTTAACCACTTAGGAGTCCAGCGTTTTTCCCACTCGCCAAATAGGCTGAATTTATCACGTTGACCGTTATTGATATTTTCAAAGGTATTAGGTGACATCATCATCCCCGTACCTGATGGCGGCCACCAGTCATTGAGTCGGTATTGCTGGTATTCACTACCTATTTTGAGGGTATCTTTTGACGTCAGCGCCATATCCGCCTTGATCGCAACACCCGTATTCTTACCCTCGGTATTCATCGGCATGCCTGGTGCAGTGCCATACTGGTACTGTTTATCATCACCGAAATTCATTTCATGCTGAGTTGCCTCGTGATATACCCGAGCATCCAGCGCCCCCCATTGGTACAATTCTTTGTAATGTAAGTTGATTTGTGTGCTGTCATTCCCTGTCATGTCCATACGCTGATTGGCGTATCCTTCATATGGAATATGCTGAAACCCCAGCTTCAATTCGAGTAACTTATTTTCACCGCGCAACGCCAGATTTAATGACTGGTTTTCTGATTTATAGGCGGTAGAGCCAACTGTACTGCCATCCAGATATTCCTTACCTGTTGCAGCCAGTCCAGCCTTCTTAAAATCGCCACCCGCAGTATAGTTATCAGATGTTGCAACTGAACCATTATAGGCAATGCTTGCGCTAGCACTTGCCATGGTGGCCGACAGATTAGCCCCCTGCGCATTACCATTGCTACGATAGTAAGTACCCACCTGCCCGGTAACCAGTTTATCGGCACCTGTCGCAAATTGCGGATCTATTGAAGCGACCTGTATGCTTCCGCCTATACTGTCACCACCCACGCTGACTGGCGTCACCCCCGTATAAACCTTAACAGCGCCGACATTGGTTGGGTCTATGTAAGAAAGTGGTGAATTCATATGATTCGGGCAAGCCGCGATCAAATCCATACCATCAACTTGCACCCGTAACCTGTCATCCGCCATGCCATGAATAGCAGGCAAGCTGGAAACACCACCACCCATATTCAAACTCACCCCAGCCATGTCCCGCAACAGGCTTGCTGTATCGCTAGTGCTTGGCTTCAACGCAGCCAGATCATTTATACTCAATTCAGATGCAGCCAATGTAGTATTGGCACTTGGTGCCGTAACCGTAACTTCAGGCATTTGATAAACATCATCTGCTATAGCCAGCGCGGGAAATGCCAGACTGACTGCAGCCCATACTGTGTGATGCTTGAACACCATACATACTCCTTAACGACAAATCCGTGCATGATAAGGAGTGCGTGGCAAAGATGGAATGTGACAAATTGCCGCAGAGACATTTCACTTGACTATTCGCTATACTTAAATGAATATAACGATTTGCATAGAATCAGCAAAACCATGAATGACACCATAGAAATATCAGCCTCCAGCGCGATTGAATTAGTCAAACTTGATCTCGCCTGCTTAATCGATATACGCCAGCCATTTGAACTGGAAGCAGAGGGCACAATTGCCAACGCAATCTCGCTTCCCCTATTCCAGCTAAAAAAATCCCTAGGCCACGCGCTCAATGAAGAAGAACAAGAATTACTGGATGCAGACCTGCCTGACCCGCACGACGTGCAACACTTCCTGCAGCTCATCAATGGCCTGCATTACACTAAAGAGCGCATACTGATCTGCGTGTGTAACAGCGGACGACGCAGCCTGCCAGCAACCCAGCTGTTTCGTGAACTTGGCTATCAACGTGTGTTCTCGTTACGTGGTGGCTATCGCGCGCTCACATAAGCGCCCCAAGTAGGATAAACACCACATATTCGCGGAATGCACGTAAAAATGCTAAAATGCATTACGTTAAATTTTGCGTGAGTGTTCGCTGTACAGCGTAAATTGTGAAAAAAATCTATATCAAAACATTTGGTTGCCAGATGAACGAGTATGACTCGGACATCATGGCAGATGTAATGCGTGATGCCGAAGGCTTAACGCCAACTGACAATCCTGCTGACGCAGATGTCATCCTGTTCAACACCTGTTCAGTACGTGAAAAAGCGCAAGAGAAGGTGTTTTCCGATCTGGGTCGCGTACGCGAACTGAAAGAAGCCAATCCCAATTTACTTATCGGCGTAGGCGGGTGTGTTGCCAGCCAGGAAGGCGCAACTATTATTTCTCGCGCCCCTTATGTCGATGTGGTATTCGGTCCACAAACCTTGCATCGCCTGCCAGAACTGCTAGCGCAACGTCGCGCGACAGGTCGTCCGCAGCTAGATATTTCCTTCCCTGAAATTGAAAAATTCGACAACCTACCCACCCCCAGTGTTGATGGCGGTGCTGCTTTTGTGTCGATTATGGAAGGCTGTTCCAAATATTGCTCGTTCTGTGTTGTCCCTTATACGCGCGGAGAAGAAGTCTCGCGTCCGTTCGATGACATTCTGGCTGAAATTGCCAAACTCACCGCACAAGGTGTAAAAGAAATCCATTTATTAGGGCAAAACGTCAATGCTTATCGTGGCGTGATGGAAGATGGCGAAATGGCTGATTTCGCCTTATTGCTGGATTATGTCCACGACATGCCCGGCGTGGAACGATTGCGCTTTACCACCAGCCATCCACGTGAATTTACTCAACGCTTGATAGATTGCTACGCACGCTTGCCGAAACTGGTCTCGTTGTTGCACTTACCTGTGCAATCAGGTTCAGACCGCATTCTGGCTGCAATGAAACGCGGCTATACCGCATTGGAATTCAAATCCATCGTCCGACGTTTACGTGAAATACGCCCCGGCATGGAGATTTCTTCCGATTTCATTATCGGGTTCCCTGGTGAGACCGATGCTGATTTTGATGCAACGATGAAACTGATAAATGACATCGGCTTTGACTCTTCCTATAGCTTTATTTACAGCAAACGTCCGGGCACACCTGCCGCAGATTTGCCCGATGACGTGCCACAATCAGTGAAACAGACCCGCTTGTTAGCTTTAAAAGAAGCGGTGGATGTACATGTACATAACATCAGCTTTGCCATGGTTGGTACAACACAGCGCGTGCTGGTGACTGGTGTAAGCAAAAAGGACGAGCACATATTAAGCGGACGTACCGACAACAACCGCAGTGTGCATTTTGCTGCTGATGCCAGCCTAGTCGGACAATTCGTCACCATTAAAATAACCAATGCGCAGACCTACAGCCTGCGTGGCGAACTGGTTAGCGCATAATGCAAATTACTTTTAGCCCTGTAGACAATCACAAGCTGGCTAATTTATGTGGCGTACTGGAAGAAAACTTGCGCCAGATAGAAACCGCGCTGGATGTCACCATCAGTCGTCGCGGCGAACATTTCAATCTCAGCGGCACGACTCATGCGACACGTCTGGCTAGCAATTTGCTCAAACAGTTTTATACTCAGGCAGACCATGCAATTCCACTGGATAGCTTGCAGCTTGCACTAGTCGAAATGAGCCATCAAACCGAAGCCAACCTTGCCGATACAGCACCAACGTTAATGACGCGTCGTAGCGATTTACGTGGTCGCACTCCGCGGCAAACGGATTATCTTAAACAAATTCAGGCACACGATATTACCTTTGGAGTCGGACCGGCGGGCACAGGCAAGACTTTTCTTGCTGTAGCCAGTGCAGTTGACGCGCTGGAGCGTGATTTGGTAAAACGCATTATCCTCACTCGCCCAGCGGTAGAAGCCGGTGAACGGCTGGGGTTTCTTCCAGGCGATTTGACACAAAAAATAGACCCTTACTTGCGTCCATTATATGATGCACTGTATGACTTAATGGGTTCAGACAAAATGTCCAAGTTATTTGAACGCGGCACGATAGAAATTGCCCCACTCGCCTATATGCGTGGGCGTACTTTAAACGCTGCATTTATCATTCTGGACGAAGCCCAAAACACTACGCCTGAGCAGATGAAAATGTTCCTGACGCGCATCGGTTTTGGCTCCAAAGTCGTGATTACGGGTGACGTCACCCAGGTTGACCTGGCCCGCCATCAAAAAAGTGGTTTAGTAGATGCCGCCGAAGTGCTGCAAGATGTTCGTGGTATTGCCTTTACCCATTTCCTGTCCGAAGATGTTGTCCGCCATCCGCTGGTGGCACGCATCGTAAATGCTTATGAAAAACGTGACCAAGCCCGCTGACCCCACCCCCCGAAGACAAAAGCCGCGTGCGACTATCTCAGTTCAGCGCGGCACCCGCGCCATAGACGCACCCACCCGCAACGAAATCATGCGCTTTGCCCGATCTGCAATGATGCGCGATATGGAAATCACCCTACGTATCGTTAATGAAATCGAAGGCCAACAACTCAATTTCGATTATCGTCATAAAGATTACGCCACCAATGTGCTATCGTTCGTTTATACATCCGAACCCACAGTCCATGGTGATTTGGTTTTGTGTGCGCCAGTGATTAGCCGGGAGGCAGTCGAACAAGGCAAATCCATATTAGCGCACTATGCGCATATGATAGTTCATGGCGTTTTGCATTTACACGGTTATGACCACATCAGCGAAGCTGAAGCCGAGGAAATGGAAGCATTGGAAATTGATATCGTAACTGGATTAGGTTTTGCCAATCCCTACTTACAAATGGAGTCTTTGCATCATGGATGAACCGTCTAAACCCAGCTGGTTTGAACGATTAGGCGCATTACTCAGCCCCGAACCTGAAACGCGTGATGAGCTATTAGATATATTACAGGGTGCGTATCAGCACAACCTGCTGGATGCAGATGCGCTGGCAATGATAGAAGGTGTACTGCAGGTCTCAGAAATACAAGTACGCGACATCATGATCCCACGCGCACAAATGGATATGATAGACATCGATGACACACCTGATGAATTTATTCCTTCCGCCATTGAAGCTGCTCACTCACGCTTTCCCGTATTCGATAAAAACAAAGACGACATAATTGGCATATTACTAGCCAAGGATTTATTGCGTTACTACACTGAACCCAGCTTTCATGTCCGTGAAATGCTGCGTCCTGCGGTGTTTATTCCTGAATCAAAACGGCTTAATGTACTGCTTAAAGAGTTTCGCGCCAGTCGCAACCACATGGCTATCGTTGTAGATGAATATGGTGGTGTTGCGGGTCTGGTGACAATTGAAGACGTGCTTGAGCAGATAGTTGGTGATATAGAAGACGAGTATGACTTCGATGATGCTGAAGACAGCATTATTCCCGACAAGTTTGGTAAGTTTCGCGTTAAAGCCACCACCGAAATTGCCGACTTTAATGCTTTTATGCAAAGCAAGCTCGATGAGACTGATTTCGATACCATAGCCGGATTAGTTATTAATCGTTTTGGTCATTTACCCAAACGTGGTGAAGCTATTGCTTTCGACGGCTTCAAATTCGAAATATTGCGTGCCGATAGTCGACGTGTGCATATGCTGCTAATCGAAAAATCTGCCCAACAACCTTTGCTCTAATTATCCGACGCAATAAAAAAGGCAGCCTAAGCTGCCTTTTTTATTGCGTCAAACCTATTACTTGATAATCGCAGCCAATTCGCCTTTAGCGTATTTAGCAGCCATTTTTTCCAAGTCCACAGCTTTGATTTTGCTTGCTTGACCAGCTGAACCAAATGCTTCATAACGCAATCTGCAAATCTCTTGCATCGCTTTAGTAGAAGCAATCAGGAATTTGCGTGGATCAAATTCTGAACGGTTTTCAGCCAAGAATTTACGCACAGCACCAGTAGAAGCCATACGCAAGTCAGTATCAATATTTACTTTACGCACACCGTGCTTGATACCTTCAACGATTTCTTCAACAGGCACGCCATATGTTTCACCCATATCACCACCAAAATCGTTGATGATCTTCAACCATTCTTGTGGCACTGAAGAAGAACCGTGCATGACCAAGTGGGTGTTAGGAATACGTGCGTGAATTTCTTTGATACGGCTGATAGCCAGAATATCACCTGTAGGTGGACGTGTGAATTTGTAAGCACCATGTGAAGTACCAATCGCGATCGCCAAAGCATCAACACCTGTTTTCTTAACGAAATCAGCTGCTTCTTCTGGGTCTGTCAACAATTGTGAATGATCCAGCACGCCTTCTGCACCTTGACCATCTTCTTCGCCAGCCATACCGGTTTCCAGTGAACCCAGACAACCTAACTCACCTTCAACTGAAACGCCAACTGAGTGAGCGATTTCGACAACTTTACGCGTGATTTCCACGTTGTATTCATAGCTTGCAGGTGTCTTACCGTCTTCTTTCAAAGAACCGTCCATCATTACTGATGAAAAACCATCGGTAATTGAACGTACACAAACAGGCATAGAAGCACCGTGATCCTGATGCATAACAACTGGAATATGTGGATACGCTTCAACTGCAGCAGTAATCAAATGACGCAAAAAGCTCGCACCCGCATATTTGCGTGCGCCTGCTGATGCTTGCATGATCACTGGGCTGTTACATGCATCAGCTGCCTGCATGATAGCGTGAACTTGCTCAAGGTTGTTTACGTTAAACGCAGGTAAACCATAACCGTTTTCTGCTGCGTGATCCAATAATTGACGTAATGAAACGAGTGCCATTGCAATCTCCTACCTAGGTTAAAAAAATTAATTGTTGCGTGTTTTGTACTCGCCGACCTTAACTATCTTCATGGTGTTGGTACCACCTGCCTGTCCAATAGGCTCACCGATAGTCAATACGATCAAATCACCTTCACGCACCGCGCCACGACGGCGCAACTCTTCTTCAGCTTCTATTAGCAGCTCATCCCTGTCCTTACTATCAACTTTGAAATTGATAGGGTACACGCCACGGTACAAAGTCACTTTACGACGCGTACCGACTTCAGGCGTCAACGCATAAATAGGCACAGCTGTGCTTACTCGTGACATCCACAGGCAGGTTGAACCTGATTGAGTCAATGCAGCAATCGCTTTCACATTTTCTAAATGTGTAGCCGTATAAATAGCAGCCAGAGCGATAGACTCATCTACTTCCACTATTTCAGTAGTCGCATGCCTTCTATTGAACTCTATCCCGGTTTCTTTCTCTGCTTCTATACAGACCCGATGCATTGCTGCTATCGCTTCTACTGGATACAATCCTGCAGCCGTTTCTGCTGACAACATAACCGCATCAGTACCATCCAGCACCGCATTTGCCACGTCAGATACCTCTGCACGCGTAGGAATCGGATTTTGTATCATTGATTCCATCATCTGGGTTGCAGTAATCACTGGGCGATTATGTTTACGCGCAATGCGTATCATTTTCTTTTGTAACGCAGGTACTGCAGCATCACCAACTTCAACACCCAAGTCTCCACGTGCCACCATGATGGCATCTGAAGCCAGCACGATTTCTTCTAAAGCTTCAATAGCTTCAGCTCGTTCAATTTTAGCCACCAACATACCATGACCGCCAGCTTCTTTAAGCAGGCGACGAGCCAAATGCATATCTTCTGCAGACCGTGGAAAAGAAATAGCGATGTAATCAGCTTGTAATGCCGCCGCAGTTTTCAGATCTTCAATATCTTTCTCGGTCAAAGCCGCTGCTGACAGGCCACCACCTTTGCGGTTAATACCTTTATTATTTGAAAGCACGCCACCTTGTATGACTTTGCAAATAATTTCCGCGCCTTTAACCTCTTCTACCCACATTTCGATGCGGCCATCATCCAGTAGCAATGTTGCACCACGCTCCAGATCTTTAGGCAGATCTTTATAATCCAGACCTACACGCTCCTGATTACCTAAAGTACAGTTCGCATCAAGTATAAATTTATCCCCTGTTTCCAAGGTGATCTTTGTATTCTCAAACTTACCCACACGAATTTTTGGACCTTGCAAATCCGCTAACACGCCAACTGCGCGACCGCGCGCACGAGCAAGCGAACGGACTAATTCAGCACGGTCTATATGATCTTGGGCTGTACCATGAGAAAAGTTCAAACGCACTACATCCAAACCCGCTTCCATCATTGCATCCAATACTTTTGCATCGTTTGATGAAGGGCCTAATGTTGCGACTATCTTAGTTCTGCGTATCATTGAAATTTACCAGTTCTCACTAAAATTAAGGGGCGCAACTTTGCACCCCACTCTGACTTAACCTGCTGCGCGTTGTTCCAGAATTTCTACTGCTGGCAATGTCTTACCTTCCAGGAATTCCAGGAAAGCGCCGCCTGCTGTAGAAATATATGAAACTTTATCGAAGATATCATATTTCTGTATCGCTGCAATAGTGTCACCACCACCAGCCAAAGTAAACGCGCTGGTATTAGCAATCGCATCAGCTATGGTTTTTGTACCTGCGCCAAATTGATCAAACTCAAACACACCAACTGGACCATTCCAAACCACGGTACCCGCTTTCATGATAATGTCTGCAAGTTCTTGTGCTGATTTTGGGCCGATATCGAAAATCATATCATCATCAGCCACATCGCCCACATCTTTCAACACAGCTGGCTCGTTAGCATCAAATTTCTTTGCACACACCACGTCTACCGCTATTGGTATGGTTGCATTACGTGCAGTCATTTTAACCATCAGTGCCTGAGCTACTGGGACTAAGTCATCTTCACACAATGATTTACCTACGTTTTTGCCTGTTGCCTTGATGAAGGTGTTAGCGATACCACCACCCACAACCAACTGATCCACTTTTTCTGAAAGCGCTTCTAACACGGTCAACTTGGTTGACACTTTAGAGCCACCTACGATTGCTACCATAGGACGAGCTGGACTTAACAATGCTTTAGTCAACGCTTCCAACTCTTCCGTCAGCAGAATACCTGCGGCGGCGATAGGTGCAAATTTAGCCACACCATGGGTAGAAGCCTCTGCACGGTGAGCTGTACCAAATGCGTCCATCACAAACACATCACACAACGCAGCATATTTTTTCGCTGTTTCATCCAGGCTTTTCTTTTCGCCTACGTTGAAACGCACATTTTCCAGCAGTACTAATTCACCATCTGCCACATCAAAACCACCGTTAATCCAGTCTTTGATTAAACGCACTGGCTTACCGACATTCGCAGACAACACATCTGCTACTGGCTGCAATGAATTCTCAGCAGAAAACTCACCTTCAGTTGGGCGACCCAAATGCGACGTAACCATCACCTTAGCGCCCGCTTTCATGCAATGCTCAATAGTGCGCATAGAAGCAGTAATACGCGCATCAGAAGTGACTTTGCCATCTTTAACAGGCACATTCATATCAGCACGAATAAATACACGTTTACCTTTAAGATCAAGATCAGTTACTTTGATAACAGCCATGCAATTCTCCAAATTTAAGTAAGATTTAAGCTTAGGCTTGGATTGCCTAAGCTTAAAACTCACAGTGGGCTGGCAACGCCAACCCACCTACATCAATTACTTAGCTACAGTTTCTACTAAACGTAACATGTTGCATGTGTAACCATATTCGTTATCGTACCAAGCTACGACTTTAACGAAAGTAGCATCCAGCGCAATACCTGCATCTACGTCAAAAATAGATGGGCAAGTATGACCACGGAAGTCAGTTGAAACCACTTTATCAGTGGTATAGCCTAACACGCCCTTCATTTCACCTTCAGAAGCAGCCTTCATTGCAGCGCAAATGTCAGCGTAAGTTGTTTCTTTGAGCAATTCGACTGTCAAATCAACCACTGAAACGTCAGAAGTTGGCACACGGAATGCCATACCAGTCAGTTTCTTGTTCAGTTCAGGAATAACCACGCCTACCGCTTTAGCAGCGCCAGTAGAAGAAGGAATGATGTTTTCCAGAATACCACGACCACCACGCCAGTCTTTGCTTGAAGGACCGTCAACAGTTTTCTGTGTCGCAGTTGCTGCGTGTACAGTTGTCATCAAGCCGCGTTTGATGCCGAAATTATCATTCAACACTTTAGCTACTGGAGCCAAGCAGTTAGTGGTGCAAGAAGCAGCAGAAACAATCGCTTCACCTGCATATTTGGTGTGGTTTACGCCATACACAAACATAGGGGTGTCATCTTTAGATGGTGCGCTTTGTACCACTTTTTTAGCGCCAGCGTTGATGTGTGCCTGGCAGCTTTCTTTGGTCAAGAAGAAACCTGTTGATTCGATAATGATATCAGCACCAACTTCATCCCACTTCAGATTCGCTGGATCACGCTCTGCTGTCAAACGAATTTTTTTGCCATTAACTGTCATGGTGTTGCCTTCAACAGACACTGTGCCATTGAAGCGACCGTGTACTGAATCGTATTGCAACATGTATGCCAAATATTCTGGATCTAACAAGTCATTAATAGCGACGACTTCAATGCTAGGGAAATCTTTAGCGATTGCGCGGAACGCCATACGACCAATACGACCGAAGCCGTTAATACCTACTTTAATTGCCATTGTTACTACTCCTAACGATAAAAAAACCTTACCCTAGCCAGCCAATAAGCTGGCTAGGGTAACGCGTCAAATTACAACACGCCTTTAACTTTGCTTACTACGTTTTCAACTGTGAAGCCGAAATGTTTGAACAATGCTGGAGCAGGGGCAGACTCACCGAATGTATCCATACCCACAACCGCACCTTCCAAACCAACATATTTATGCCAGAAGCCAGTCACACCCGCTTCAATTGCAACGCGCACTATACCTTTAGGCAATACGCTGGCTTTGTAAGCCGCATCTTGACGGTCAAATACGTTAGTAGAAGGCATAGAAACCACGCGAGCAGCAATACCTGACTCAGCCAATGCAGCTTGTGCATTTACTGCCAACTCAACTTCAGAACCAGTTGCAATCAGCACAACTTGTGGATTAGCAACATCTTTCAGCACATAACCACCACGGGCGATATTTGCGACAGTCGCTTCATCACGCGCCATGAATGGCAAGTTTTGACGACTTAAAATCAGACTGGTAGGACCATCATGACGCGCAACACCGAAACCCCAGGCAACAATAGTTTCTACGGTATCGCAAGGACGCCATACATCCATGTTAGGTATCATGCGCAATGTAGCGGTTTGCTCAACTGGCTGGTGAGTAGGACCGTCTTCACCCAGACCGATAGAGTCATGGGTAAATACCCAGATAACGCGCTGTTTCATCAATGCAGCCATACGTAATGCATTACGTGCATACTCAGAGAACATCAGGAATGTACCACCGAATGGCAACAAACCACCATGCAACGCCATACCATTCATAATGTGGCTCATACCAAACTCGCGCACACCGTAGGAAATGTAATTACCTGTAGATTTGCCGTGTACGTGATGGCAACCTGTCCAGTTGGTCAAGTTAGAACCCGTCAAGTCAGCTGAACCACCGAGGAATTCTGGCAATGCAGGTGCCAGTGCATTAATTGCGATTTGTGACGCTTTACGTGTAGCAACTGTTTCCGCCTTAACGTTAATTGCAGCAACTGCTTGTGCCAAATGCGCATCCCAGTTAGCCGGCAATTCACTCGCCATACGGCGTTTGAATTCAGCAGCCTCGGCTGGATAAGCCTTAGCATATTCTGCAAATTTGTTGTTCCACAGCGTTTCCAGACCTTTGCCCTTAGTACGCGCATCCCAGCCTTCATAAACATCAGCAGGAATTTCAAATGGCGCATGGTTCCAACCCAGATTTTTACGAGTATCAGCAACTTCTTGCGCGCCCAAAGCCGCGCCATGCACATCATGCGTACCTTCTTTATTCGGTGAACCTTTACCGATAATGGTTTTGCAGCAGATCATGGTTGGCTTGTCGGTTACCGCTTTTGCAGCTTGCACTGCGGCTTCAACTGCCTCTGCATTGTGACCATCCACGCCAGCAATCACATGCCAGCCGTAAGATTCAAAACGCATAGGCGTATTGTCGGTAAACCAGCCCTCTACGTGACCATCGATAGAAATACCGTTGTCATCCCAGAATGCGATCAGTTTGCCCAGACCCCATGTACCTGCCAGCGCGCACGCTTCGTGGGAAATACCTTCCATCAAGCAACCGTCACCCAGGAACACATAGGTGTGATGATTAACGATTTCATGATCAGGCTTGTTAAATTCAGCTGCCAGCAATTTCTCAGCCATCGCCATACCAACAGCATTGGTGATACCTTGGCCCAAAGGACCGGTAGTTGTTTCTACACCAGCTGTGTAACCATACTCAGGGTGACCTGGCGTTTTAGAATGCATCTGGCGGAAATTCTTGATTTCTTCAATTGGCAAATCATAGCCAGTCAAATGCAATAATGCATAAATCAACATGGAACCATGGCCATTCGACAATACGAAACGGTCGCGATCAGCCCATTTAGGATTTGTTGGATTGTGACGTAGATGGTGATTCCAAACTACTTCAGCAATTTCTGCCATCCCCATAGGTGCGCCTGGGTGACCAGATTTCGCTTTTTCAACAGCATCCATCGCCAATGCGCGGATGGCGTTTGCCAATTCGTTACGAGTTGCCATGCTTCTTCCTTAGAAATAAAAAAATGGGGTGTCAATTGAAACCAAAGGTTATTGATTATCGCCGACATAGGTCATTTCGGCAAGTAAAAACAGCCGTTTTTCATTCAACGCTTTACTGCAAAAACCTTATTCATTCAATGCAAATTGGTGTTATTGCCGCCTTACGTACCCAATCGCGCCACTCATTAAACAAACCCTCTCCCAGCGCCGCAATAACTGAACGCTGCCAAGGTTTTTCTGCCCAGAAATCATCATGAGTAAGCGTGCAACAATGGCCACCTGCTTCTTGCACGATCACGCAACCTGCCGCGTAATCCCAGAGTTTTTGGCCACCGTGCAAATACACATCCATACGCCCCGCCGCCACATAGCACCAGTCCAGCGTGCTTGCGCCAAAATTCCGCTGCGAGCTGTAAGGTGGGCGCATGGCAATCTGCGCAGTGATATTATCGCTGATACGTTTCAGATCAACACCAGCCAGACTGCGCGCCAAATTGGGTGAGCGAGTCGAAATCGGCAAAGCTTCGCCATTCAAAAAAGCACCTTTACCCTGCTCTGCATAAAACATCTCATCAGCAACAGGATCATAAATTACACCCAACACGCTCCGACCATGCCGCATTAGCGCCACTGAAATCGCAAAATAGGGGATACCATTTACAAAATTGGACGTACCGTCTATCGGATCTATGCACCACAATCCCGCATCACCCAAATCCCATTGCGCGGCCTGTTCGGCGTCAGTCATTTCCTCACCCAGCACTGGGTAAGGTGCGATTTTTTGCAACTCCGCCACCAAAGCATTTTGACATGCCATATCGGCCTCAGTGAACATACTGCCGTCTGTTTTACGTGTATGCGCCACTTTCAGATAACGCGGCATAACCTCCGCTTGTGCGACGCGCTTAACAACGTCAATTATTTGATTCAACATGGATTCATTTCCATTTAATAGAGCATCCCATACTTGGAATTTGCGCAGCAGGCCCCTTTTGCGCGGTAGCCACCTGCACCATAGCCTCAAATAAATCACGACGCACACCTTCGGGCGCGGTTTCCTTGCGTGACGCATCAAACCGCCCACGATACTGCAACCCACCGTCACGATTTAAGCCGAAAAAATCGGGGGTACACACTGCATCATAAGCTCGCGCTACTGCTTGTGACTCATCAAACACATAAGGAAACGGGAAATCAAATTCCGCCGCTACTTTAGCCATATTTTCAAAGCTATCTTCAGCATAATCAGCTGGATCATTCGACATAATCGCTATGCTGTTAATCCCGTGCACATCGCGCAACTCACGACAATCGCGCACTAAACGTGGACGTATAGACTGCACATAAGGACAATGATTGCAGATAAACATAACCAGCAAGCCATTTTCGCCCATTGCCGTCGACAGGCTATAACGTTTGCCGTCGATGCCAGGCAAATCAAATTCCGGCGCCTTCCAGCCAAAATCACACACAGGGGTTTGTAAACTAACCATATTCCACTCCGCATACACTAAATTAACGGTTATCATATCATGGACACCCACCCATAGATTAGCCTGTCATGTCACGATTTTATTTCCCCGATACGATACAAACTCATCAAGACTACGCACTTCCCGATGCCGCAGCCCATCATGCCGCACGCGTGCTACGCCTCAACGTTGGCGATCACATCACGTTGTTTAATGGTACAGGCGAAGAATACGCTGCCAGCATTACATTTATTGACAAGCGCAACGTCAATGTACATATCGAAAGCTGCCAAAATACGAGCCGCGAATCACCACTAAAGACCACATTGGTACAAGGAATTTCCAGCGGTGACCGCATGGACTACACTTTGCAAAAAGCCGTCGAACTCGGCGTAACACACATACAGCCAGTCAGTTGTGCACGTAGTGTAGTCAAACTAAATGACGAACGTGCTGATAAGCGCCGCATCCACTGGCAGAATCTGGTTATTTCCGCATGCGAACAATGCGGGCGCAACACCGTGCCCCAAGTTGCACCCGTCATGTCATTAAATGCATGGCTGAATCTCCCCAGCACCAGCCAACTGCGCCTGCTGTTCGCGCCAGACGCCGAACACACACTACACACGTTAGCAGCCCCTACCGGCCCCATAGAATTACTGGCGGGCCCTGAAGGCGGCTTTACACCAGACGAATATCAGGCAGCACTCGCCACACAGCACACCGCCATACGCCTCGGTCCACGCGTATTACGCACCGAAACGGCCGCCCTGGCCGCCCTGAGCGCAATGCAAACCTTATGGGGTGACTTTTAGCGCGTGGACAATACCATCGTTAGCTTATAAACTCATTATCATGCCAACTAAACTCAACGCCATGCCTACCACATCACCCACCTCATTTGTCCACTGGTTCCGTGCTGCCGCACCTTACATTCATGCTTTTCGTGGCAAAACCTTTGTGCTTGCATTTGGTGGTGAAGTATTAAGCGATGGTCATTTCACCCGACTGGCACACGACGTCAATTTACTTAACAGTTTAGGTGTGCGTTTAGTCCTGGTTCACGGCGTACGTCCACAAGTAGAAACCCATCTGATCGAACGCAATGCGGAAATTCGTTACATAGATGGTTTGCGCGTGACTGACGCTGACGCATTGATGTGCGTCAAAGAGGCCGTGGGTGAAGTGCGGGTAGAAATTGAAGCTTTGCTGTCTATGGGGCTTCCCAACAGCCCCATGGCCAATGCCGATATTCGTGTCGCTTCAGGCAATTTTGTCACCGCACGTCCGCTGGGCGTACGTCTGGGTGTCGATTTGCTGCATACAGGTGCGGTACGAAAAATCAACGTAGCCGCAATACGGCAACGTCTTGATGACAACGACATTGTGCTGCTATCACCCCTAGGCTATTCACCCACAGGTGAAATTTTCAACCTGTCGCTTGAAGACGTGGCATGCGCAACTGCTCAGGCATTAGGCGCTGACAAACTCATTTTTTTAATGGAAACTGATGGTGTACAGAATTCAGAAGGCGAATTATTACGCAGCCTGAACGTGACTGAAGCCAAACAATTATTGGCGCACAAGGAACATCTTACTGAAGACGTGGGCTATTACTTACCATGTGCCATCAGCGCCTGCGAGCAAGGCGTACGTCGCGTGCACCTGATTAGCCGCCACACCGATGGCGCATTACTCAGCGAATTGTTTACCCATAATGGTGTAGGCACCATGCTCACCCCCAGCCGTCTGGAAACCCTGCGCACAGCTAACATTGACGACGTGGGTGGCATACTTGCACTCATCCATCCGCTTGAAGAAGAAGGCATGTTAGTGCGCCGCTCCCGTGAGCGACTGGAAATGGAAATCACCCGCTTTATCGTGCTCGAACATGATGGCATGCTCATAGGGTGCGCCGCACTCTACCCATTTACGGATGATAATGCTGGCGAACTGGCCTGCCTTGCCATCCATCCAGACTATCGTGGTCAAGATCGCGGCGACGCGCTACTAGAGTCCATAGAAAGTGCGGCTCGCCAGCTGCATTTAAGCCGTTTATTCGTGCTGACTACCCATACTGCACACTGGTTTATTGAACATGATTTCGTCAATGCCAGCGTCAATGATTTACCAACACAGAAACAACTGCTATACAATTACCAGAGACGGTCCAAAGTGTTTGTAAAAAATATAATATAAGCTGAGCCTTTGCACGACGTAACAAGCCCCATGACCACGCAAACGCTCAACTTCACGAGGAGGGGTCATGAACTTTACGCGTACGTTTTTCTTTAGTCTGTTGCTATTTCTCAGCCTTCCTTTGACTGCATGGGCACAAACTCGCAGCCTGACGTTAGGCATATTTCCCAACCTGCCTGCGCATAAATTAGTCACCATATACCAGCCTCTCGCAATTTATTTAACGCAACAAATTGGGATACCTGTGCGCCTGTCGTCAGCAAAGGACTTCCGGGAGTTTTATCAGGCTACTCGTGACCAAAAATTTGACTTTATCATTACCGCACCAAATCTGGCTGGACTAGCCATGACGGAATCCAACTATCAACCCTTGGCACGTTACACCAATGCTGTTGCAGGATTACTGGTCAGCAAACGCAACACCCACATCGAAAGCTCGGCAGACTGCCGCCATAAAATCATTGCACTCACCGACCCCTTGACCATAGTGCATCAACTCGGAACAAGTTATTTATTATCCCAGGGACTGCAGGAGGGAGTCGACTATCAGTCGATAGTCCTGAATAACCATACCAATGCAGCACTCGCAGTAATGGTCAACAAAGCCGATTGCGCCATCATAGGCAACCTGCCTTATAGCCAAATGGCGGAGGACATTCAGCAAACCCTGCACGTAATTGGCCAGACCAAAGCCGTGGCCAGCCAGTTTTTCATGAGCGCACCCAAACTGGACAAAACCACCAGCGCCAGTCTGCGTAAAGCCTTGCTTAATTTCTCCAACACCCCTGAAGGCGTTAATTTCGCAGCCAATCAGCGTTTGGGCGCCATTGTAATGGCGAATGGACAAGACCTTGCGCCTACCCAGCCTTACGCCGTTATCACCCAATCCTTACTCGCCCAACCGTGAAACTGCCTAATACACCTCTATGGTTAAAAATGCTTATCGCCGCTAGTCTGGTGCAAGCATTGGTTTTGTTGGCGCTGGGCTACACATCGTTCACCACATTCAACAAGGCGCTACAACAACAAACCCAAACGCGTATCAATGAGTTACGCCCACTCCTCAATACCAATATTGCCAACGCCCTGTTCGAACGCGATATTGCCAGCATCAATCTACTATTAAAACGCATACGGCGCGATGATGGCATTGCCTATTTGCGCCTGATAGATGACTCGGGGTCACTCATTGCCACCGAAGGTAAACCCACGCCCGATGCCGTCCACCAAACCCTGCCTATCGAAATTAATGATCTGGTCATAGGCACATTAACATTCGATTTATCAACCACGACTGAGCAGCGCGCTCAACAGGCACTGCTATTACGTGGCTTCTGGATAGCCGTTGCGACCATACTGATTGCGGCCATACTGCTGCTAACATTAAGCATATGGATCACCAAACGCTTACGTCAACTTTCGCTGGCCAGCGAGGCATTCAGTCACGGCAATTTGCATATTCGATTATCAGAGACCGAGCAGGATGAAATAGGCAAACTGAACATCGCCTTTAATCACATGGCCGACACCTTGCAGCAACAAATTGCCGATCTCCATAAATTGCAAACTCAACTCCGCGCTAGTCTGGATCTGGCACAAGCCGAACAAGCGCGTCTCACAGCGTTATTAGCCACCATGAATCTGGGCATCCTGTTTGTGGATAACCAAGGCGCTATCCTCTATAGCAATCCTGCATTTAACAATATATGGCGGCTTAAAAATCCAGAGCAAATGCACGGAAAACTGGCAACACTGGCACTACAAGAATCGGGTATAGCACTCGCCAACCCATCTGCTTTTTCCGAGCATCTGGCACGACCGGGTAAACGCGCCCAGGCGCTGGAAATCGATATGGTGGATGGACGCATCATTACCCACACCATACGCACTATTCATAATATTGATGGACAGCCCATAGGTGAATTATGGATATTCGATGACATCACCCAGTCACGACTTGCGGCAAGCCAGCTCATCTATCTGGCTGAACGCGATGCACTGACTGGTTTGTATAACAGACACAGCTTTGAAAAGGCTTTGAACGCCACCTTTATCGAACATGCTCGTACCCAGCAAGCTGGCGCGCTACTATTTATTGATCTGGATGGTTTCAAGCACATCAACGATACTTTTGGGCACCATGCCGGAGATGAAACGCTGATACGCATCGCTGGCGTCATGAGCAGCCTGATACGCGCAGGTGAAACACTCTACCGCCTCGGTGGTGACGAATTTGCCATACTCCTTAACGTTGCCGGCCAGGCAGACGCACAAACCCTGGCCAGCCGTGTTGTTATCGCCATTGCTCAGATTCCGTTTCATTTTGAAGATCAGGATATCCGCATCACATCCAGCATCGGCATCGCTTTATTCCCGCAGCATGCACAAGATGCTGAAATTTTAGTATCCCGGGCAGACGCGGCGATGTATCAGGCCAAACTCGCAGGCAAGAACAGCTGGCGCATTTATCAGGCGGAACAAGATATTTCACGCGACATGGTACAAACCATGCAATGGAGCCGTCGCATACAACAAGCTTTGGAGAATGAGCTATTCGTATTGCACTTCCAGGGTGTATATCACACTCACAGCAACCGAGTGTCGCACTATGAAGCCTTAATCCGCATGCGCGAAGCTCCCGATGTCGAGCTAGTGGCGCCCGCCCATTTCATTAATATTGCTGAACAATCTGGCCAAATACTCGCCATAGATCGCTGGGTACTTAGTCACAGCATATTAACGCTAGCCACCCGCCCTGATATTCCGGCAATCGCGGTTAATTTATCGGGTCGATCACTCGACGACACCGGACTAACCGATTACATACTGGAATTGCTCACCCATAACCAGATCGATCATGCCAGACTCATGTTTGAAATCACTGAAACAGCTGCACTGTCAGACTTGCAGGATGCCCAGCGCACCATACAGGCGCTTCGCCAGATGGGCTGCTCGGTCAGTCTCGATGACTTTGGCACAGGCTTCGCCTCATTCGCCTATCTTAAATACCTCGATGCCGATGTCCTCAAAATCGACGGCCTGTTTATCCGTAACCTTTGCGAAGAACCAGACAACCGTGTTTTTATTAAGGCCATCGTCGACGTAGCGCATGGGCTGGGTAAGAAAACTGTCGCTGAGTGCGTGGAAACAGCCGAAATTCACATGCTATTACAGGAACTGGGCGTGGATATGATGCAAGGCTATTTCCTGCACAAACCCGCACCTCTCGTCTAAGCCCAAGGTATCGGTGTAGAATAGTAACTTATTTGTTCGTTAGGTTACTGCCGTGCTAGCTACTCAAGGTCTCACCATACAATTTGGCGCCAAGCCGCTGTTTGAAAACGTTACTGTTAAATTTGGCGATGGTAATCGCTATGGTTTAATCGGTGCAAACGGCTCTGGCAAATCCACTTTCATGAAAATACTGGCCGGGCAGATTGCGCCGACTCAAGGTCATGTTGCCCTCGACACAGGCGACAAACTTGGCTGGCTGCGCCAGGACCAATTTGGTTATGAAGATCAAATTGTGCTGGATGTGGTCATGCAAGGCGATGCCGAACTATGGGCAGTCAAGCATGAAAAAGACAGCATTTATGCCAATCTGGAAGCCACTGAAGACGACTACATGCGTGCGGCTGAGCTTGAAGGCAAGTTTGCAGAATTAGATGGCTACTCAGCCGAAGCCCGTGCTGGCGAACTGCTATTAGGTCTGGGCATCCCTAGTGCACAGCACACTGGCACGATGCGCGAAGTTGCACCAGGCTGGAAGTTGCGTGTTTTGCTGGCGCAAGCCCTGTTTGGCAATCCTGATATTCTGCTACTCGACGAACCAACCAACAACCTGGACATCAACGCCATCCGCTGGCTGGAAGATATCCTTGACCAGCGTAGTTGCACCATGGTGATTATTTCTCATGACCGCCACTTCCTGAACTCCATCTGCACCCACATGGCCGACTTGGATTACGGCAAAATTCAGCTATTCCCGGGTAACTACGACGAATACATGACCGCTGCGGCACAAGCTAAAGATGGTTTACAGGCTGCAAACGCGCGAGCCAAAGACAAAATTGCAGAACTGCAAACCTTCGTATCACGATTCTCTGCGAATGCGTCCAAAGCACGTCAGGCAACTTCACGCGTCAAGCAAATCGACAAGCTCAAACAGGACATGGCGGTCATCAAACCATCATCACGTCAGTATCCTTACATACGCTTTGAGCAAGAAAAACAGCTACATCGTAACGTGGTTGAAGTCAGTGAATTGGCTGTTGGTTATGACACCCCGTTATTTACCAAGCTTGATATCATCATCGAAGCAGGTGAACGCATCGCCATCATCGGTGAAAACGGTGCTGGTAAAACCTCGTTGGTAAAAACACTGATGGGCGAATTACCTGCCTTAGGCGGCAAAATCAAATGGTCAGAAAATGCCAACATTGCCTACTACGCGCAAGATCATGCATCCGAATTTGATACCGACCTGAACCTGTTTGACTGGATGAAACAATGGGCAACGCACGGCGAAGACGATCAAGCTATCCGCAGCGTTCTGGGCAAACTGTTGTTCTCGGGTGACGACGTCAAAAAATCAGTCAAAGTATTATCCGGTGGCGAACAAGGCCGTATGATGTTCGGCAAGCTCACCTTGAACCAGGCCAACGTACTGGTACTGGATGAGCCAACCAACCACATGGATATGGAGTCCATCGAGTCCATTAACACCGCAGTTGAGCTCTACAAAGGCACGGTGATATTCGTCTCACATGACCGTTCATTCGTATCTTCACTGGCAACTCGCTTGATCGAGATTAAAGACAACAAGGCCGATATATTCAACGGCAACTACGAGGAATTCCTCACCAGTCGCGGCTTGAATTAATGCGCATCGTTGTACTCATCTCCGGACGCGGCTCGAATCTGCAAGCAATTTTAGCCGCGCAACTCCCCGCACAAATTGTTGCCGTCATCAGCAACAAACCCGACGCAACAGGTTTGCAAGTTGCACAAGCTGCGGGAATTGCTACACAAGCTTTGGCACATACCACCTTTGCCAGTCGCGCTGAATTTGATAAAGCGATGATACAAATCATCGATGGTTACCAACCTGATTTAGTCGTGCTTGCAGGTTATATGCGCATATTGACGGATGAGTTTGTAAACCACTATCAAGGACGCCTGCTTAATATTCACCCTTCACTATTACCCAGCTACGCAGGACTCAACACCCATCAACGCGCACTGGATGATGGCGTCAAAGTGCATGGCTGCACCGTCCATTTTGTCACCCCCACACTCGATCACGGCCCTATCATCATCCAGGCTGCCGTCCCCGTGCTCAACAATGACAATGCCGACAGCCTGAGTGAGCGTGTACTGTGCATGGAACATCAGATATACCCAACTGCAATCCACTGGTTTATCGGCGGGCGCATACAATTAGCCGCTGATGGCAAAGTAAACTTATTAAATAACAATGGGTCAGAGCAAACAGTCTTTTATACCGAGCCATAAACATGACCCTCAACAGCAAGCGTGCTTTAGTTATCGCGTTTATTGCCTCGCTGTTGATACATGTGCTTTTGCTTACAGGTGTAAAATTCAGCCTGCCGCTGAATATAGATGATGACACTACCATCATCGAAGCACGTTTACAGCCCATGCCCAAACCCACCACACCATCTACCACTAAAAAAACTACCGCACCAAAGAAACCACACCATCTTGCAAAGCCACACCCGCCAAAACCGGCACAAACAATTGTAACCACCCAAGATGCAACTCCTGCTGTTGAACCAACCGCAGTAGAGCCCAATGCAAACGCCCCTGTTACCGACGACATATCCGCACCAGACACCCCGACTCTAAATTACCCTCCTGCAAGGCTGGAATTACAATACAAAGTCGTCAAAGGCGAAGACCTCTTCAATCTGGGTAGTGCCACTTACATCTGGGTAAACAAAAGCGGTGGTTACACACTCACCAGCATTACTCACGGCATAGGGATATTTTCATTAATACAACCTGGCAACCTCGTCCAGATTAGCCAGGGCAAAATCACCCCGTTTGGACTAGCACCCGACGATTTCTGGATACAGCGTGGCCGTGCCACCCCCGACAAAACTACTGCCGCACACTTTGATTACACCCGGAAAACTGTCACTATCACCAAAGACAACAACGCCTATTCAGTACCCCTGGAAGACAACGCCCAGGATATTCTCAGCGTCATATTCCAGCTAGTTGTACGCTCACCGTTTTCCGAAGACATGCTACGCCACGTTACCTCAGGCAAATCCCTTAAGCCCTATCATGCAATCGTCATTGGCGAAGAACGCATTGATACCGCACTAGGTGAAGTCAACACCCTGCACCTGCAACGCCCAGCAGAAGAAGGCGAAGACGCCATCGACATGTGGCTGGCAACAGACTACAACTTCACCCCCGTCAAAATCCGCATTGATCACAGCAAATATGGGATAGTGGAGCAACTGATTACTGGAATGAAAGCAGGTGAATAGGAGCAAGCGAAATTCTTTACGATATATAGCAATGTGAGAACTGACCCCTATTATGACGATCAAACCGGAACGGGAAAATAGCTGAATCTCAGAATTCGGACATAGACAATCCTGACCCAGGTTTTTGCAAAGTTTAATTATTCTTAAAAGATGATGCTGGATGGTGAAATGCGCCATCACCATAAGCGCGTATCACTTGAGAAATAACGACTTGGTACCCATTAAGCCACTTAGCCTGTGACGCCTTTGCCTTCAAGTGTGTGGGGTGCTTTATTAATTCTTGCAGCCCCTCCAGCGTTTCCCAATAATATACATTTGAAACACGACCAGTCTCAGGATTTTCCCAAGCTTCTTCACCAAGGTAACCAGCAGAATTCTTTGCAATCTCCGCTATAGCGCTGTCTAGTTTATAAAACTCTTCATCGTACTGTTTCTTATCAAAGATAA
This sequence comes from Sulfuriferula nivalis, assembly GCF_009937995.1. Classification (NCBI taxonomy): domain Bacteria; kingdom Pseudomonadati; phylum Pseudomonadota; class Betaproteobacteria; order Nitrosomonadales; family Sulfuricellaceae; genus Sulfuriferula; species Sulfuriferula nivalis. The sequence goes on along the minus strand of NZ_AP021881.1, from coordinate 3,274,582 downwards.
AAGTTGCTGAGTACATACGATTCCTTAATTCTAACCAACGCTCAACAGGCGAAGTAACGCGGCATATCCTATTGAATAAACGACAACTCCGCCCGTATCTGCTTAGCCAACACCAACGCCACATCCAAGTCATTATCGATACAAGTAAAATGCCCCATCTTGCGCCCCGGGCGCGCGCTTTGTTTGCCGTATAGATGCAGCTTGGCTTGCGGATGCGCCATCAGCGCTGCCCAGTTGGGCTGGCTATCGCCCCAGACATCGCCCAGCAGGTTAACCATCACGGCTGGCGTGTGCAGCGCGGTTGCGCCTAGTGGCAGATTGCACAATGTGCGAACCTGCATTTCAAACTGGCTGGATAAACATGCATCCAGGGTGTAATGCCCACTGTTATGCGGACGCGGGGCAATTTCGTTGACCACTAGTTGCCCGCCATTAACAACGAAAAACTCTACCGCCATGACGCCGCAATAATTAAGCTGTTGTGCGATGGTTGTTGCCATTTCGCGGGCTTGAGCAGTGAGATTGTCCGCTACTCGCGCAGGTACGATGCTGATATCAAGTATGCCAGCTTCGTGTATGTTTTCTGCCACCGGGTAAACTGCCGTTTCACCCGCTTCATTACGTCCCAACACCACGGACAACTCGCATTCCAGCGACATCATGCGTTCCAGCACACACGTCTCTCCACCCATGCTGGCAAACGCTGCTTGCGCTGCCGCCACATCGGCGACTCGCACCTGACCTTTACCGTCATAGCCGAAACGCGACACCTTAAGCACAGCAGGGTAGCCGACGGTAGCAACCGTCGTGAGCAAATCATCGGCATGGGTAATCACCGCGAAAGGTGCGGTGGCAAAACCATGCTGTTGCAGCCAGGATTTTTCTGCCACGCGGTTTTGTGCGATTTCTACTGCATTGGCACTGGGTTTGACTGGACAATGCTCGGCCAGGTAACGCAGGGTATCAGCAGGCACATTTTCAAATTCGGTGGTAATCGCAGCACAGCACTTCGCCATTTTGGCCAGCGCGTCCATGTCTGCATAATCGGCACAAAGATGCTCATCGGCAAATTGCCCCGCCGGACTGGCTGCATCAGGATCCAGCACCATCACCCGATAACCCATAGTACGTGCAGCCACGGTGAACATGCGGCCCAATTGCCCGCCTCCGAGCATGCCCAAGGTTGCGCCCGGCAATATCATCGCGCTCATTCCACCACCACGTCAGGCAAATCCATCGCTAACACTGTCGCCTCTTGCTTGGCACGGAAATCCGCCAGTTTTTGTGCTAACACGGGTTGCTCAGTTGCCAGTATTGCCAGCGCAAATAAGGCTGCATTGGCTGCGCCCGCTTCACCGATGGCAAATGTTGCAACGGGGATGCCTTTAGGCATTTGCACGATAGAGAGCAATGAATCCATCCCCTTCAAATATTTGGACGGTACCGGCACACCGAGCACAGGGACTATAGTTTTCGCTGCCAGCATGCCCGGCAAATGCGCAGCCCCGCCAGCACCCGCGATAATCGCACGCAAGCCACGTGACTGGGCTGACGCAGCATAATCAAACAGTAAATCAGGTGTACGGTGCGCAGACACCACTTTCGCTTCAAACGCCACATCAAATGATCTGAGTATCAGCGCAGCCTGTTGCATCACTGCCCAATCGCTGTTGCTACCCATAACTATGCCTATTTGTGGTGCGCTCATCGTATTATCCGCATGCAAATTAAAGCGAGTATTTTAACCTAAATCAGCCGTTTTCTAAGTTAAAATAACGCATCTCAAATCGCAAGGAAGCTCCATGCCTACCAGCCAATTTACGCCCGGCGACAAAGCCAATATCCTGTCAGAAGCGTTACCTTACATACAGCGTTTTTTTGATAAAACCATAGTCATCAAATACGGCGGCAACGCCATGACTGACGACAAGCTAAAAGAAGGCTTTGCGCGTGACGTGGTGCTGCTGAAATTAGTCGGCATGAACCCGGTTATCGTCCACGGCGGCGGCCCACAGATAGGTGAACTGTTAAAACGCGTAGGCAAGCAAAGCGAGTTCATTCAGGGCATGCGCGTGACTGACGAAGAAACCATGGACGTAGTTGAAATGGTACTGGGTGGTCTGGTTAACAAGGAAATCGTCAACCTCATCAATCAGCAGGGTGGTAAGGCGGTCGGTTTGACAGGTAAGGACGGCGGCATGATACGTGCCAAAAAACTGCTCATTGCCGACCAGGATGACCCCAATATCAAACATGACATAGGCTCAGTCGGTGAAGTGCTGGGCATAGATCCGGAGTTGGTAGAGTTGCTCGACACGCGCGATTTCATCCCTGTTATCGCCCCGGTCGGTGTAGGCATGGACGGTGAATCTTACAATATCAACGCAGACTTGGTCGCAGGCAAACTGGCTGAAACCTTGCGCGCGGAAAAACTCATCCTCATGACCAACATTCCTGGCGTACTGGATAAAGAGGGCGGCTTACTCACCGGCCTGACCGCGCAACGGGTTGATGAGCTGATTGCCAATGGCACTATTTATGGCGGCATGCTGCCTAAAATCCACTGCGCGCTGGATGCAGTCAAGAATGGCGTACATACCGCGCACATTATTGATGGCCGGGTAAACCATGCATTATTGCTGGAAGTGCTGACCAAAGATGGTGTCGGCACATTAATTAAACGCAGTTAACGCTACTTCCCGTTGTGGCATTGATGGTGACACAACGGGCACCTGCCAGATAATTGTTGTATAATCATCGGCGTACTGAATATTAGGTTATTGATCTACGCAATCAGCAACCACCCTGTTTTTCCGCTTCATACTTAATTGATTACCACCATGTCAGACAACCACTCAACTACTGATAACAGCCTGTTCTATCCAGAGATCGCCGCACTCATGGTCGAAGCGCTTAATCTTGAAATTTCTGCCGACGAGATCACGCTGGATGCACCACTATATGGTGATGGACTTGGTCTGGATTCTATAGACGTGCTCGAAATCGCACTCGTGGTATCCAAACGCTATGGCCTGCAGCTACGCGCAGACAACGCGGATAATCAGCACATATTCAGCTCGTTGCGCAATCTGACTGACTACATCGCAGCACATCGAAGCAAGTAATGATCAATGCCGGCTTAATGCGCGGACTCGTCATCGCATTCGCCATTATCGGCTACGCCATCTTGGCAAACTACACCAACCAATCGACACACAGCGCCACCTTAGGTGTACTGGTAGCACTTGCCCCCCTGATTCTGACTGGCATTATCATGACATGGCATGCCACACGACGGGGCTACTTAATAGCCACAATCATCGTTACCACCTCACTAGCCTGGCTAATGTGGCCTATGCTCGAACTTCATTACGGCTGGATCTACTGGCTGGAACATGAAAGCCTGCAATGGGCGCTACTGCTCACTTTCGCGCGCACGCTGCGCCAGCAGCGACAACCTCTCTGCACCCAGCTTGCAACCATCGTCCACGGCGAACTTACCCCGCTGTATGCACGTTATACCTATCAGGTCACGGTCGCCTGGACCGCATTTTTCGCACTGATGATCATCATTTCCACCAGCTTGTTCTTCTTGCAGCCGATTGCGGTCTGGTCGATATTTGCAAATTTCATCTTCATGCCTTTAGTCGCAGTCATGTTCATTGCAGAATATGCCGTACGCAAAATAGTTCGTCCCGAGCTGGCACAGGTTAATATCATGGATGCGGTACGTGCATTCATGCAACATTCTGCGCATCGCCATTAAGCCACAGACCATGCCGAGCATCCCGTTATTTTCCCACACCCAGCCAGACCAGATCATCGCCTGGCAACATGGCACAGCCATCACCGCCGCGCAATTTTTGGCTGATGTGAAACAACTTGCGGCGCAGCTCCCAGCAAGCTCGCACATACTTAATATGTGTGCTGACCGCTACCGCTTTGCCGTCGGCTTAGCCGCTGCGGTCATCAGCAACAAAATCAGCCTGCTGCCACCAACTCACACCGCAGAAATGATTAATCAGCTCAAGTGCTATGCACCCGACGCATTCTGCCTCACTGAGCAAGCTTTACCAGCAATAGCCCTGCCACAAACCCTATACCCTGCTGCACCTGCGACCATCAGCGAGCAATTTGATATTCCGCAAATTGCAAATACGCAGCACGTAGCTATCGTATTTACCTCAGGCTCAACGGGTGTCCCACAAGCACATACCAAAACCTGGGGGCAACTAACACACAGCGCCCGCGCTGAAGCACAACAACTCGGTTTAATGGATGGCGCAACATATACGCTCATCGGCACTGTTCCTCCGCAGCACATGTACGGACTGGAATCGACAGTCATCATGCCGTTGCAAAGTAGCAATGCGCTCGACAGCCGGCAGCCTTTTTATCCTGCCGATATCTGTCAGGCAATCGCTGCGGCGCCTGCGCCCGCTGTGCTGATTTCCTCCCCTGTACATCTGCGTGCACTGCTTGATGCTGGTCTACAACCAGACCCTATTGCCTTGATCGTCTCAGCGACTGCGCCACTTTCGGTCGAGCTGGCTGGTGCACTTGAAACCCGGTTTCACACCCATGTACACGAAGTCTATGGCAGCACTGAAACGGGTGTAATCGCCACACGGCTGCCTGTACACAGTGCCGCATGGCAGCTGTTCCCGAACATCAAACTCAGCATAAATGGCGAACATGCAAGTGTCAGCAGCGTACAAATCAATCCCGCAATCACGCTGAATGACATCATTGAGCCTGTCGGTGAAAACACATTCCTGCTGCACGGACGCACTGCTGACTTAGTTAACATTGCAGGCAAGCGTAGTTCGCTGAGCTATCTCAATCACCAGCTGACCAGTCTGCCGGGTGTCGTCGATGGCGCGTTTTACATGCCTGACGAGATTACCCCCGACAGCATTACTCGCCTCGCGGCATTTGTCGTTGCACCAGCACTGGATGCAACACAATTACGAGCTTTGTTACGAGCATGCATAGATCCGGCGTTTTTACCACGCCCATTGATATTCGTAGACCAGCTCCCGCGTAACGCCACTGGCAAACTGCCGCGGACGGCATTACGAGATTTATTGCACAACCATCTGACTCCACCTGCAGCATGAACACAACGCACTACACCATCCCGCTGGATCACCCTACGTTTGCTGGGCATTTTCCTGGCAGCCCTATCTTGCCTGGTGTAGTGTTGCTGGATCTGGCATTGCAGTCTATCGCCGATGCCAACAATATCGTATTCAACCAGTACACACTGAACTCAGTTAAATTCATCCACCCTGCTCGGCCAGGCGACGTGCTGACCATTACCCACAAACACACAGACAGCGGCGCGATACATTTCTCCATCAACACCGCCAGCCATCAAATTGCCAGCGGCAGCATGACACTCACACCATGAGTACGCAGCACTGGACAGCCACCCCCGAACGCAGCAACATGCTGATGCTGCGTATCATGACCTGGATTTCCCTGCGCATGGGGCGACGCGCAGGCCGTGTTATTTTGCATCTGATTGCAGCCTATTTCCTGATATTTTCTCCCAGCAGTCGCCGCGCCTCACTCACCTACCTTACTCGAGCACTGAATCGCAAAGCTAACTGGCGTGACATGTACCGTCATTTTTACAGCTTTGCCAGCACCATACATGATCGCATCTACCTCATTAATCAACGCTTTGACTTATTTGATATTCAGGTCTCAGGGCAAGCGTGTATAGACGAGGCAATACAATCCGGCACAGGGGTGTTTCTGGTAGGCGCCCACTTTGGCAGCTTCGAAGTGATGCATGCTATGGGACGCAGCATCCCCAATCTGCACGTGAGCATGGTCATGCATGAAAACAATGCGATGAAAATAAATGCGATGCTTGCCGCCATCAATCCTGAAGCCGCTGCCGACATTATCGGTCTGGGTCACATCGACACCATGCTCAAGGTGCGTGAACGCCTGGAACAAGGTGCCATGGTCGGTATACTAGCTGACCGTACTTTAGGCGAAGACGCCACGCAGCCAGTCAGTTTATTAGGACATACCGCACATCTGCCAACCGGACCATTCCGCATGGCCGCACTGTTGCGCCAGCGCATGGTATTTATGACTGGGGTATATCTCGGTGCTAACCGTTACCAGATCAGCTTTGAGCCACTAGCCGACTTCACCGACATCCCCACCGGGCAACGTGGCACCTTAGTCAACGCTGCCGTTATGCGTTATGCTGCGCTAATCGAACAGCATTGCCGTAATGCACCCTATAACTGGTTTAATTTTTTTGATTTCTGGCAACAACCACATACTGCCACTACTGAAAACACATGATGCTATTCAACCGCCTGCTATCAATAATACCCTTACTACTATGCAGCAGCCTGAGCCAGGCTGCCAGCTGGGATATAGACCAGCTCATGCATAATCTTGCATTGACGCGCTCCGGACATGCGACCTTTGTTGAGAAAAAAACCCTGGCACTGCTCGACCAACCAGTCACATCCTCCGGTGAACTGCTATATGCTGCACCCGACCATCTGGAAAAGCGCACCATCAAACCCAAAGTTGAAAATATGCTGGTCGACGGCGATAATCTGGACATCGAACGCGGCAAGAAAACATACCATCTGCAATTATCAGACTATCCTGAACTAGCCGCTTTTATTGATAGCATCCGCGGCACGCTGGCGGGTGATCGCAAAGCCCTGGAACGCACCTACCAGCTCAGTCTTGAAGGCAATGCCGCGAACTGGACGCTACAGCTGATCCCCAACAACGCACGTATGCAGCAAGTAATTAGCCGCATACGGATTATGGGTGCAGGCGATGAAGTACGCAGCATAGACATTGCGCAGACCGATGGCGACAGCTCACATATGCAAATTGAAAAAGTGGCAACGCCGTGAAATTTACAGCGAGCCGCACTGCTATCACCCTCTGGCTCATATTCATACTGGGCTGCAGCGCGATTATCACTCGCAGTCATTTCACTGCCGACTTGTCCGCTTTTTTACCGCGTAGTCCCACACCTGCGCAGCAACTGTTACTGGAACAGATACACGACGGCCTCGCCTCACGACTCATACTGGTTGGCATCAAAGGTGCCGACGCCCCTGCCCGCGCCCGCATCTCCAAGCAGATGGCACAACAGTTACGCCAGAACAGTCAGTTTGTCAGCGTCAACAATGGCGAGCCAGTCACCGCCGAGCAAGACCGTGCCTACTGGTTTAATCATCGATATTTATTAAGTGCCACTGTCACCCCAGAACGCTTCGGTGTCGCTGGTTTGCATAATGCAATCAGTGACAGCATAGATTTACTCGCGTCGCCGGCAGGGCTTTTAGTCAAGAGTATGTTGCCACATGACCCGACCGGGGAAATGGTAGAGCTCCTCACCCAGTTCAGTAACAGCCGGCCGCCCGCGCTACGCGATGGCGCGTGGATATCCCATGATGGCAGCCGCGCCCTGTTGCTGATCCAGACCCGCGCATCAGGTGCGGATACCGATGCACAACAGCTAGCCATGACCCAGATTGAACAGGCATATCAGCTTGCTGCAGGAACGAAAGCGACAACTCAACTGGAAATGACTGGCCCCGGCGTATTCTCGGTCAAATCACGCAACACCATTAAAGCGCAAGTCACTTTACTCTCCATCATTAGTGTAGGGCTGATCGCCACTTTGCTGTTGCTGGTGTACCGCTCACCGACTGCACTGATACTGGGATTTATGCCTGTAATCAGCGGCGCGCTGGCAGGCATAGCGGCTGTCAGCCTCGGCTTTGGCACTGTACATGGCATTACGTTGGGATTTGGCACTGCCCTCATAGGCGAGGCTGTCGATTATTCTATCTACCTGTTTGTACAGTCAGAACAGCGCCAGCACGAACTATGGATTAAACGCTACTGGCCCACCATACGACTGGGTGTGCTGACCTCGATCGCGGGCTTTGCTTCTCTGCTATTTTCAGGCTTTCCCGGTTTGGCGCAGCTGGGACTATATTCCATTGCTGGCCTGATTACGGCAGCGGCAGTCACGCGCTACGTCTTACCTCACCTGCTGCCTGACAATTTCCACATTCATGACGTTACAGCCATAGGTATCAAACTGTCTTGTCTGGAACAAAACGCACCGAAACTGCGCTGGCTCGCAGCAGGAATGCTGTTACTCGCGCTAGCCATCGTCGCCAAAAATCACGATCACATCTGGGATGATAAAATTTCCTCACTGAGCCCGGTCTCTCAGGCAGATATTGCACTAGACACGCAGTTACGTGCTGACTCTGGCGCGCCGGACGTACGCTATCTGGTCGTCATCTCCGAGACCACGCAAGAAGCCGTACTGCGCAGCAGTGAACAGGTCGCCAATGTTCTGCAAACGCAGGTAGAACGCGGAGAGCTGGCAAGTTTTGACAGCCCCAGCCACTATTTACCTAGCACCGCCAGTCAACGCACGCGGCAAGCCAGTCTGCCAACGGCCGAGCAATTACAGGAAAACCTGACAAATGCTGTCCTAGGTTTACCGATACAGGCAAATCGGCTCAGTCCGTTCCTCACCGATGTCGCCAGTGCCAGAACTCAGCCATTGTTACAATTATCGGATTTACGTGGCACCTCCATGGCGATGGCGGTGGATGCACTGCTGATTCATCATGGCAGTGACTGGCGTGCATTGTTGCCGCTCACAGCTTTACCCAATACCGAAATCAATGCTGCGCACATCCGTGCCGCACTGCACGGATTACCCAACGTTATTCTGGTGGACATGACACAGGAATCAAACCAGCTCTATTCCAGCTATTTGCATGAAGCCATCCTGCTGTCATTAGGCGGGCTAGTTGCCGTCATTGCCTTATTACTGATCGTGTTCCGCTCTCCTGCACGGGTGCTGCGCATACTCGCACCACTGGCAGTAGCAGTGATAACGGTCACGGCGGGGCTGACGCTGCTAGGACACGCATTAACCATATTACATTTGATCGGACTGTTGCTGGTGGTTGCCATAGGCTCCAATTACGCCTTGTTTTTTGACCGCAATACAAATACGCCAGCCATTGCCCCACGCACTTTGGCATCAATGTTCTTTGCCAATCTAACCACTGTAGCGGGCTTTGGATTACTGGCTTTTTCTGACGTTTCCATACTGCAAGCCATGGGCATGACCGTCGCGCCTGGCGTGATATTGGCGCTGATCTACTCAGCCATTTTTGCACGCACTGCCCATGCCGAAAACTAGCTGGCAGCCGAGCCTACTCATCTACCTGACGCTGGCGATCCACGTGACTGCGCTGCTCGTGTTGATCACAACACCGCAGCACTGGCGCTGGGTGCTAGCCAGCCTCATTGCCAATCATCTCCTCCTCACCATGGTTGGTTTATGGCCTCGCAGCACATGGCTGGGGAAAAACTGGACTCAGTTACCTGATGCTGCCATAGCGCGGAATGAAATCGCCCTCACCATAGATGATGGCCCTGATCCTGAAGTCACGCCCCAGGTGCTGGATATACTTGCTCGTTATAGTGTGCATGCCACTTTCTTTTGCATAGGTGATGTTGCACAACGCTATCCAGAATTATGCCGAGACATCATTAAGCGTGGCCACACCATAGAAAATCATAGCCAGCGGCATCACCACAATTTTTCCTTAATGGGCATCAAAGATCTGACTCAGGAAATTCAAGCAGCTCAAACCACACTGACAGGAATTACCGGGCAGCCCCCATTATTTTTCCGCGCCCCTGCTGGCTTGCGCAATCCATTTCTCGATCCTGTGCTGCATAAATTAGGACTGCAACTCGCCAGCTGGTCGGTGCGCGCCTTTGATACCCGCGTTGGCGATGCTGACAAGGTTGCGCGCGCACTGATACAGGGTCTGCACGCAGGCGCTATCGTTTTATTGCATGACGCGCACGCAGCGCGCACCGATACTGGTGAGCCTGTCATACTAAAAGTCCTACCCGATGTGATTGAAGCCGCACTAGCCGCACAGCTACGCTTTGTCACCTTACGTCAGGCCTGTTCATGATATCACCCTGGTATCGCCAAATAGGCGCGGCACTGACCAAGCACATCCTGCTCAAAGCCACAGGTACGCCCACCTTCATCGCGCTGTTTTTTGTCGCCTACTTGTACCTGCTCAAACACCCTGCGTTTCCGGTCAGCATCATGCCATTTACTGCCCTAGATGCGCTAATCCCCTACCAGCCAGCAACCATGCCGCTATATTTATCGTTGTGGGTATATGTTTCATTGCCCTCATCTCTGCTCACCACGCGACGCGAACTATTTACCTATGCTGGTGCCATGACCACTACCTGCCTGACTGGATTGATCATATTTTATTTTTGGCCGAGTGCAGTTCCAGCAGCCAGTATCGACTGGTCACAACATGCCAGTATGGCCTACCTTAAAAGCGTGGATGCGGGTGGTAATGCTTTCCCTTCCCTGCATGTCGCGACTGCTATATTTTCAGCTATGTGGCTGCATGACGTATTACGCCGATTTCGCGCACCGAGTTGGGTACTGGTAATAAATAGCGTATGGTGTGCGGGGATTGTTTACTCAACTTTGGCAACACGCCAGCATGTCATTATCGATGTGATAGGTGGACTTGTTCTGGGCGCGGTCATAGCGCAATATGCGTTACGTAAACAAGCCCGATCAACAGCACCTTAACCGCAGCCAGCCATGACTATTACGCCACATATTGCCACGCATAAATCCGAAGCACTGCTGTTTTTTACCTTGCTACAACTCACGATTATCGTATTGGCGGCGAGAGTTGGTGGCAGTGTCGCATTGCGTGTCGGGCAGTCTGCTGTCGTAGGCGAAATCATCATCGGCATCTTGCTCGGGCCATCGCTATTTGGCCTGCTGGCACCTGACATATTTCAATATGTATTTCATTCTGGCGCACCTGAACCGATGCAGATGCTGTCCCAAATTGGCTTAATCCTGCTCATGTTCCAGATTGGGCTGGAATTCGATTTCGCTCACTTGGCAGCGCCCAAACATCGAAAATCAGTGATGCTGATTGCCCTCGCCAGCCTGATCCTGCCCTTTGCATTTGGTTTTGCTACAGGTCAAGTCAGTGCGCACTTACTTTCACCCTCTGCTAACGCACTAGGCACAGCACTGTTTATTGCCACCGCATTTTCCATCACTGCCTTACCTATCCTCGGGCGCATCATGATGGAATTTAACATGACGCGTACGCCTATTGGCGTCATTGCCATCAGCGCCGCAGCTATTAATGATGTTATTGGCTGGCTGTTATTAGCACTGATTACCACACTAACCTTGTCCGATTTCAACGCAGGCTATTTTGCATTGAAAATTGGCCTGGTTCTGGGATTTTTCGTACTCAGCTGGTTTGCTGTGCGCCCTGTGATGAAACGCATCTTGCATCATTGCGACGCACAGTCCGGTGCGCTTTCACACAACTTGCTGGGCATCGTGCTGGCAGCCATCTTCTTATCTGCCATGGTGACTTACCAACTGGGAATATTCGCAATATTTGGCGGCTTTATGATGGGCGTGTTGCTGCACGACGAGCACGCTTTTGTGCGCACCTGGAAAGCACGCATCAGCCCGTTTGTGATGGTATTTTTCCTGCCTATATTCTTTACCTATACCGGTCTGCGAACCAATATCGGCAGTCTGGACACACTCACTGCGTGGGGATGGTGTGCGATGATCATACTGCTAGCTACAGTGGGGAAATTCGGTGGCGCCTACATTGCAGCGCGGATTGCCGGCATGAGTCATGCAGAAGGCAAAGTAATGGGCATCATGATGAATACCCGCGCACTAATGGAACTCATCGTGATCAACGTAGGTTATGACCTGGGAGTGATCTCGCAACAGATGTTTACTATGCTGGTCATTATGGCCATATTCAGCACGGTCATTACCTCACCCCTGTTACGGCGCTGGCTACCAGCAATCGGCATCGCGATACCCACACACACGACCAAGCTGGATCACTCTGCACATGAGCAGCATGGGTAAATCATCAACCAGGCAAAACGATGTCTGTCGTGTCGGGACAGACCCAGCGTGGATATTCGCGTGAACTATCTATGCAGCCGCCTTGTGCATACACACCCTGAGGGTCGCGTAGCCGCATCATTTTCGCCAGTATCGCTTCCATTTCTGCCTGATTAGCCAATGTTTCACGTACATGGTTGGCCACCACATTTTCATCTATATGCAACTCGCCTTGCTGATCCTGATACGTCGCATTACGCCAATGAAATATTTCTATGCACTTCGTTGTCAGCGTATAAGGCTGATCGTGCTTCCAGAAGTTTTTAAATAACCCATTGCCCAAATAAAACACCCATGAGCCTTCGTAACCAGGCACATCCGAAGAATAGCTATCAGGATTACGAAACCAGAGTCGATCACCTGGAACGTAATAATGCGACGGCAATGGTGATTCCACCGTCCCATATTCGCGTAAAAACACGTCATGAAATGCGCCAGACATAATAGCTTTATGCGTCCAGTGCTGCGTGAGTTGGTGATACAAAGTCGGATTACTGAACGACATTTCCTGAGCAATCCCCAACAATATGACGTATTCGGTTGCTCGATAACATGAAAATGAAAACAGCTTTCCCGTCGCTTCAGGCTGTGTGGCTTTAATTAACGAAGTAATCAGCGAGTTTCCTGGACGAATCGTAAAACCGGTATCTTCATGATATTGCCAGCAATCAGCTGGACGTTCTGCTGCAGCGGTGTCAAATGCCATCGCAGTTTTACGACTGGCAATAACGATGTTTAGTCGTACGCGCACAGCTGCCTGCAATTCATCGTAACTTGGAAACTCAAAGGCAACAGGCCCTAGCAACATAGCCAACAAAATTTCTCGTAACAAATCTTGCTGACTGTTTTCAGTATCCAGCTGAAAATTAGTACACAACTGCGTGGTGTCGTAGTGAGGCGCACATTTTTGCGCATGATGCTCATCCAGCCGGAAACGTACCAGACACGGATGCGTAGCACTGGATTCACAGGTAATGACCACTTGCCGACCTATACCTAACTGATCTAGCTGCGCCTGCAAACGACTTTGTGCAGTGGCGATATGTGCCAATACTTCACCGAAAATGACGATACCGCCATTAACCGGTAGCTTTACGCTATTATTGATACGATGATATTCAGTATGCATAAACTTTATTTACGATGCCAGTGATCAGCACCCACTCCTTGCATCAATACTTAAAGAGAGAAGACCATGTCTGAAATAGAAGGCAGAATTGAGCCTGTGCAAACATTTCAGGCCGCTCATTCTATAGAGCTTTCCTGACTGCTTACCGACAACGCTGACTGTCGTTAGTGTTGTTTTTGTATCACGAAGAACGAAATCCGAAAGAGAGCGTCATACCTGATATGAACCCAACTACCCCCGAAAAACTGGACGACTTTGCCATCCAGACAACAGCACTGACGCGCCAGTTTGGTCGCCTGACTGCTGTAGATCACATTGTGCTTCAGGTTAAATATGGAGAAATTTTTGGTTTACTGGGTGCAAACGGTGCGGGAAAAAGCACGCTGATCAAAATGTTGACTACGCTGCTGCCGCCCACCAGCGGCTCAGCTGAAGTCGGCGGATTTAACATTATCCAGGCACCCGGAGAAGTTCGGCGGCGTATCGGTTATGTGTCTCAATTGCTATCCGCTGACGGCGCACTAACGGGTTTTGAAAATCTGAAGTTATCGGCACGACTGTATGGTCTGGATGCGCACAACACCAAAACGCGTATCAATGATGCCCTGAGTTTCATGGGGCTGACAGAATCAGCAAACAAGCTGGTTAAAACCTATTCTGGTGGCATGATACGCAGACTAGAGTTGGCGCAGGCCATGCTGCATCGTCCCGCCATTCTGTTTCTCGACGAACCCACGATAGGGCTGGACCCTGTCGCGCGACACATAGTCTGGGACAGGTTACTGGATTTGCGCCGTGACTATGGCATGACCGTACTCATTACCACGCACGATATGGAAGAAGCAGAAATACTATGTGACACGCTGGCGATACTGCACGCAGGCAAGATCAGCATTATCGGCAAACCTGCCGAGTTGCGCGCAGGACTGGGGGAAACCGCCACCATGGATGAGGTGTTCGCGCATTATGCGGGTGGATCCATACATGAAAGCGGCTCATATAATGATGTAGCCAAAACTCGCCGAACCGCTCACCGCCTGGGCTGAAAGTAAACAGATGCAACGACTTATCCGCGAGACTTCCGCCATAGTAGAAGTGGAATTAATTAAGCTCATCCGCGACCCAACCGAACTGCTTTCCCGTGCTATACAGCCATTGTTATGGCTAGTCGTGTTTGGACAAGTGCTTGCTCAGGTGCGCGGCATTCATACTGGCCAAGTCAATTATCTGGCATTCATTACCCCGGGCATACTCGCGCAAAGCATACTGTTCAGCTCAATCTTCTATGGCATCGCAATTATCTGGGAACGCGACCTCGGTGTCGTACATAAATTATTGGTGAGCCCAGCCTGGCGCGCCTCGCTGGTATTTGGCAAAGCCATCGCCGCAGGATTTCGTGGCCTGATCCAGACTATAGTCATTTACCTGATTGCGCTGGTGATGCATGTCTCAATTCGGCTGGATCCGTTAGCCATACTGGCGGTAGCAGGCAGCGTAATGCTGGGTGCCGGCATATTTGCCACATTCTCACTCGTCATTGCCTGCATCGTTAAGACTCGCGAACGTTTCATGGGCATAGGTCAAGTGCTGACCATGCCCATGTTTTTCGCCAGCAACGCAATTTATCCCCTGGATATCATGCCGCACTGGTTACGTCTGGTTGCGCGCATCAATCCACTTACTTATCTGATTGATGCGCTGCGCGGATTAGTCATTACTAACGGCACCAGCGTTTACGGTTTCCGCGTTGATTTCTCGGTCTTAATAGGGATATTTGCTGGACTGCTGTTCATTGCCGTCAAGCTCTACCCGTCACTGGCAGAGTGAAAAATACTCACCATACTGTCTATTATGATTATATTCAGCATAGGTATTTCTAGGCAAATGCACCTAGATAAGTTAGGTCATAATGTGCCCATGCGATGAAACGCTGAGCCTTGCACCAGTTCATTTGTAAAGTAATCTTCCAGCTCCATCATAAACGCCTGAGTATTTTGTGGGGCATCAAAACAGCGCCCCAGACGCAAACGGTAAGTAATGGGCATTGCTGGCTTGCGAAACAACGACCAGCCTTTGCTGAGGTAATGCGTATCGGTTTCGATTAATACGGTTTGCACCCGCACCTGGGCTTGATGGGCGATCAGCGCGACGCTACCTTTGAGCGGATTCACCGGGTCTTGTGTGGTGCGCGTGCCTTCGGGAAACAATAGCAAGTGACTGCCGTGCTGAAAATCATCGACCGCAAGCCGTATCATGTGGCGTAAGGGCTCACTTCGAATATAACCTGCTAACCGTGCGCCGGCACCGAGAAAAACATTATTCATCAAGTCCGCCTTCATCACGCAGGCAACGTTAGGCAAACGCGAAATCACCATGACCGCATCGAGCAAACAGGGGTGATTGGGTGCAATGATCAACGGCGCTTCATCGCGCAAGGCATCTAGCGCAGTCAAATCAAAATGACAGCGCCGCGACATGGTCAGACTCGCCAGATACATGCGGAATGCCGACGTAATGACCCGACGACCCAGTATCCGACCCCAGCGTTTAGGCAGCAAAGGATGCAACAACACGGCAATCGGCGTCCAGCCCAGACACAACAAACCTAGCCAGATCAGGCCCAGATATAACACCAGATAATCATAAACTACTGCTATACGCCGCATCATCCTCAGCTACCATACGATGCAGTAAGCAAGACTATAATTCTTCATTAACACACCAGATCAAACGACATCATCAACGGGACGTATATTCAATTTACGCAATCGCCAGGCGTGCAGCGTGCGGCGCAAATTAAACACAGATCCCAAATAATAGAGCGTCTTGAAAAAAGTAATTGAGGGTCCTATCGGCGTTTTACCGAAGATATCTCCCGCCAGCACAGAAAGCACGGCTTCTTTAGTACGCAAAATATTGCGTGGCCCCATGAACATATCGCGCATGGTCGGGTTGGTCATACGATAAATAAACCAGGAAAATGCTTTTGGTCCCCTGCGCGTACTGTGATCGAATTTTTTCAAAGCGGCCGCTGCCTGCTCAGGATTACGCAGACAAGTATCAACTGTATCCGCACCAACAAATGCGCTTTGCATTGCAAGCATCACACCTGATGAAAACACCGGGTCAATAAAGGCATAGGCATCGCCCAACAGCAGGAAATTCTCTCCGTGGGTGCGATCACACACATACGAAAAATTACCCGTGGCTTCAACTGCAGTCTCCATTTTTGCGGAGGTCAGGCGTTCCATCAACATAGGACTCATGGCGATGGTCTCGTTAAAGAATTCGGTCAGCGTTTTCTTGCCGCGCGTCTTCAAATAATAAGGCCAGGTCACCGCGCCCACGCTGGTCGTTCCATCTGCCAGCGGAATAAACCAGAACCAGCCATGCTCAAACCAGAACACAGTAATGTACCCTGCTTCCTTACCCGCATGGCGCTGCGCACCTGAGAAGTGTGCATAAATAGCAGTGCTGTTATGTTTTTTATTACGCTGCTTGGCTTGGAGCCGATTACCCAAAAAAGTATCTCGACCTGAAGCATCCAGTACAAAACGCGCATGCCAGCTCAATTTTTTACCATCATCCAGCTGCGCCTGGACTATCGCCCCTTGCCCATCAGGTAAAAACTGCACATCCTGTACCTGACACCCTTCCAGCACGGTTGCATTTTTAGCCGCCGCATTACGGATGAGTATTTCATCAAAGTCTGCACGGCGTACTTGATATGCCATGGGCATGGATTTATCCCAGGCATCGGCAAACTCAAACCGCTGCTGATGATCGTGCTGAGGAGAAACAAACTCGGCACCCCATTTCTCCATGCCGATAGCCTTGACCGCATCAGCTACACCCAGCCGTTCAAGCAAGGGTAAATTAGCCGGCAAAAGTGACTCTCCGATATGAAAGCGTGGATGGTGTGCTTTTTCCAGCAGCGTCACCTGATAGCCGCGCTCAGCCAGCAAAGTCGCAGCCGTAGAACCCGCAGGTCCACCGCCGATGACCAACACATCGCAGCTTGTACAATTCGTGTCTTGCAAAATTGAAGTGTTTTTATTCATAGAACTCTTTTGATTGGACTACACAGAAGCATCTTTCTGTTAGCAAGATTGCTGGCGAGCACCTTTGTTCAGCTTTCCCCATCCGAACAATGATGCATTTTACGCCAAAATCATGATGCTTCTATGTAATTCCATACAGGTAATGCGATAATTGCACAGTCGACTGTAGAAAACAGCTACAGGGTGAATAATTTATGTTCTGATTATTCCCTACCCACTACAGGCAAATTTAAAACGGATTTATCACATTGAAATCGCTGTTACTTTCCCATTTTACTGCCACCAGCTGCATAGGTCGCGGGCTGGAACAAACACTGGCTGCACTGCAGCAGTGTCATAGCGGATTATTGCCGTGCACATTTGAAACCGTAGATTTAACAACGTCCGTCGGCGAGGTTGACGGTATAGATGCAGTCGAAATACCCGAGCACCTTGCTGACTATGACTGCCGTAATAATCGATTGGCACAACTGGCATTAATGCAGGATGGCTTTGCCGATGCCGTACGTGCCGCTGCTGAAAAGTATGGAAGTCATCGCATAGGTGTTTTTATCGGCACCAGCACCTCCGCCATATTAGAAACCGAGCTGGCTTATCGACAGACAGATGACGAAACTGGTGCTTTACCTGATACCTTCCACTACCGCACCCAACACAACACCTACTCTGTCGCTGATTTTACGCGGCTGTATTTTGGACTGACAGGGCCTGCAGCTACCGTATCTTCAGCCTGCTCATCAAGCGCAAAAGTATTCAGCTCGGCTCGACGCATGATAGCTGCGGGGCTGATTGATGCCGCTGTGGTGGGCGGCGTTGATACACTATGCCTGACTACACTTTATGGCTTTAACTCGCTTGGACTGACCGCAGCACAGCCGTGCCGCCCATATGACAGCAACCGAGATGGCATTTCCATCGGCGAAGCGGGCGCATTTATTTTGCTTGAACAACAGCCAGCGCAACTCGAAGACGATGCCATATTATTATTAGGTGTGGGTGAGTCCAGTGACGCCTACCATATGTCCTCGCCACACCCAGAAGGACTAGGCGCACGCATGGCCATGCAGGCAGCTCTGGATATGGCCGAACTAACTCCACAACAGATTGATTACATCAATCTCCACGGCACTGCCACCCCCAGCAATGACGCAGCCGAAGGTAAAGCCGTCAGTGCATTATTCGGCGCATCCACTCCTTGCAGTTCAACCAAAGGCGCAACCGGACACACCTTAGGCGCAGCAGGCGCATTAGAAGCAGTGATCTGTGGGCTGGCACTACGGAATAATTTGCTGCCTGCGGGTATCAATACCCAGCAACTGGATGCTGACATTCCACTTGACTACCTGCTGGAAAACCGCGACCTAGCTATCGCCCATGTCATGAGCAACTCATTCGGCTTTGGCGGCACTAATTGCAGCCTGATATTTGGTCGTGCACCATGACCACGCTCACCGCTTACATTGATGGTATCGGCCTGCTTGGCCCTGGCTTAACTGGCTGGAGCGAAAGTGAGCGCATACTGGCTGATCTGGTGCCTTATAACAACCAGCCTACGGTATTACCCGCACCCGCACTGCTTCCTACTGCCGAACGCCGTCGCAGTGGCGCCATAGTCAAAACCACGCTGGCAACGGGATTAGAGGCATCTAATGCAGCAGGGCTGGATCCCGCTACACTGCCTTGCGTGTATAGCGCTTCAGGCAGTGATGGACAGAACTGCCACGAGATTTGCCTTACCCTGGCCTCTGACGATAGACATATTTCTCCCACCCGCTTCCACAACTCGGTACACAATGCCGCAGCAGGCTACTGGAGTATTGCCACGGGTGCTATGACCCCTATTTCCGTGCTGTGTGCGTATGATGCCAGCTTTGGTGCAGGTTTGTTGGAAGCTATCACTCAGGTTGTTGTGGATCATACCGCCACCCTGCTCATTTCCAGTGACACCACTTATCCAGAACCCTTACACCGCACCCGCCCCATACCCGATAATTTTGCAACTGCCATGGTGCTCACACCCATAGCCAGCGCCCACAGCATTGCAAAAATCAGCGTCAGCCTGACCAGTGATGCAGCGCTGACCATGAGTAATGTAGAGCTGGAGCAACTACGAACCAGCATACCCTCAGCGCGAAGTTTGCCTTTAATGCAGGCGCTGGCGCAAAAGCGCAGTGCTCGTGTCGTGCTCGACTATTTACCGCCACTCCAAATAGCCATAGATATTGCCCTATGCTGAACACGCAGTTAAATCATGCATGGATAGCTGCACACATCCCGCATCAGTATGATATGTGCCTGCTTGATCATGTTGTCAGCTGGGATACACTGCAGATTCATTGCCTGGCCAACAGCCACAAGTTAGCAAACAACCCGCTGCGTTCACGTGACCAGCTCAGCTGCGCTTGCGGTATTGAATATGCTGCACAAGCCATGGCAATACATGGCGCATTACTCGCCCCCAGAGATAATGCTCGTCCGCGTGCCGGCTTTTTAATTAGCGTGCGTGGCACCACCTTACATACCCCACGCCTGGACGATATCTGCGACGATCTCGATATCGTCGCAACCTGCATACACAGCAGTGCCGACAACATTCTTTACCAATTCACCGTACATGCTGCACAACAACTACTGATCGACGGGCGCGCCGCAGTGATATTAAATGCAGAAAATCAACTTCAACAAGCAGGCACACTCACA
Organism: Sulfuriferula nivalis; assembly: GCF_009937995.1. Classification (NCBI taxonomy): domain Bacteria; kingdom Pseudomonadati; phylum Pseudomonadota; class Betaproteobacteria; order Nitrosomonadales; family Sulfuricellaceae; genus Sulfuriferula; species Sulfuriferula nivalis. The sequence goes on along the minus strand of NZ_AP021881.1, from coordinate 3,254,643 downwards.
TGAAACACGCTCTCGTCACCGGTGGTAGCGGCGGTATCGGTATGGCAATATGTCGCCAGCTGGCTGCGGATGGCTACCATGTATTCATTCATGCCCATCGCAATCTGGATGCTGCACAAGCGCTGGCAGATGAAATCACACTGAACGGGTATAGTGCTCAGGCTTTATGCTTTGACGTCACCGACCATCAGTCCGTTATTGAGACACTTACACCGCTGGTCGATGACACCCCCATACAAGTGTTGGTGAATAACGCTGGCATCCATGACGATGTTGTTTTTCCCGGTATGCACATAGATCAATGGCAACGGGTAATGGATGTGTCGGTAAATGGTTTTTATAATGTTACCCACACCGTGATGATGCCGATGATACGTAGTCGCTGGGGACGGATTATCAATGTTTCTTCCATCGCGGCCATTACAGGCAATCGCGGACAGGTCAACTACGCCGCCGCAAAGGGTGCGCTTAACTCCGCTACAAAATCCTTAGCACTGGAAGTCGCCAGTCGAGGCATTACCGTTAACGCCGTTGCACCTGGCATCATCACCACCAGCATGAGTGAAGCCACCTTCAGCACCGAAGACATCGCCCGCATGGTACCGATGAAACGTGCAGGCAAACCAGATGAAGTTGCCGACCTCATTAGTTTCCTTGCTTCGCCTCAGGCGACGTATATTACGGGACAGATTATTTCTATTAATGGCGGCATGATATAACGTTGCACCAAGTCAAGCACTTTCTATCCGCCAGCCTCATTTATGCACAAATACAGTGCAATCAACCCGCTATGTACCTAAACCGTGCACCACACATCAAAAAAACATAACTTCTTGTTTTTTATGAGTTTATATTGTTGCGGAATTTTTAAGCAGAACAGCAAAAGTCTATATCCTGTGAGGGTTTAGCTAATTATCTTAGCTTTACCCACAAAGTTATCCACAGAATGTGTGGATAACAAAAATAGCGTTTAACATTAGAGATTTATTCTCGAAATACAGAAAATACACCAGCTTCCGGCGCTAACTTCACCACCTATAATCAGCGGCTATTTACAGATGATAGGCAGGGCTCAAGCTATGCACCGCTTCTATCAGTGCCGCCGCATTTTCTGGCGGTGCAAACTGGGAGATGCCGTGACCTAAATTAAATACGTGACCATGGCCAGAACCATAGCTTGCCAGTACTTTAGCGGTTTCTGCACGCACAGTATCCGGGTCAGTCAGTAGAATAGATGGATCCAGATTGCCTTGTAACGCCACACGATCACCCACACGCTGGCGTGCAACACCGATATCAACAGTCCAGTCCAAGCCTAATGCATCGCAACCGGCTGCCGCCATGCTTTCCAGCCAGTTTCCGCCACCCTTGGTAAAAATAACTGCGGGGATATCTACGCCATCTTTCTTACGAGTCAGTCCATTCATAATATCTTGCATATAACGCAAAGAAAACTCATGATACGCCGCGTGGGACAATGCACCGCCCCAAGTATCAAATATCATCACCGCTTGCGCACCCGCTTCAATTTGCGCATTCAAATAATCCGTTACAGCTTGCGCGTTCACAGCAAGAATATGATGTAGCAAGTCTGGACGCTGGTACAACATCTTCTTCACCGTAGAGAAGTCTGTACCACCCTGACCTTCTATCATGTAACAGGCCAAAGTAAACGGACTACCAGAGAAGCCTATCAGTGGCACGCTACCATCCAGTGCACGACGAATTTCCTTAACAGCATCAATCACGTAGCCTAAATGCTCGTAAGGATTCGGCGCAGTAAGATCTCGAATCTCCCATTCTTCACGCAATGGACGTTCAAATTTTGGACCTTCGCCCTGAGCAAAATACAACCCCAGGCCCATTGCATCAGGTATGGTGAGAATATCGGAAAACAATATCGCCGCATCCAAAGGGAAGCGCGCTAGCGGTTGTAACGTGACTTCAGTTGCAAGCTCAGGGTTTTTGCATAATGACAAAAAATCTCCTGCACGTGCACGGGTCTGATTGTATTCAGGCAAATACCGTCCCGCTTGCCGCATCATCCATACTGGGGTGTAATCGGTAGGTTGACGCATTAAAGCACGTAAAAATGTATCATTTTTAAGTTTAGACATGATGATTTACCAGAGATGTAAAGACTGTACTTACAAAAAACAACACGAAAAACAGCCAGTGTTTTTCGTGTCTTATGCTGATTAAAAACTTATTACCAAACGCCGAGATAAGCCAGAATACCTTCAGCTGCTTCACGACCTTCAAACACAGCAGTAACGACCAGATCCGAACCGCGAACCATGTCACCACCTGCGAAAACTTTGGCATTCGCTGTCTGGAATTTGTGTTTACTTCCTTTAGCTATAACACGACCACCTTGATCAGTAGTCACGCCAATATCAGCAAACCACGGAGCTGGGCTAGGACGGAAACCGAAAGCCACGATCACGCGATCAGCAGGAATGATTTCTTCTGAGCCTTCAACTACCACAGGAGTACGACGACCGCGTGCATCTGGTTCACCTAACTCTGTCGTAACCAGTTTCACACCCTCGACTTTTCCATCACCCACAATTGCGACTGGCTGACGGTTCCATAAGAACTTCACGCCTTCTTCCTTGGCATTGGTAACTTCGCGCTTGGAACCCGGCATATTTGCTTCATCACGACGGTATGCACAAGTAACTGATGTTGCACCTTGGCGGATGCTGGTACGGTTGCAATCCATGGCAGTATCACCACCACCCAGAACCACAACGCGCTGACCTTCCATGGAGGTGAAAACATCACCCGCCTTTTCCAGATCAAGACAGTGCTTGACGTTGGAAATCAGGAATGGCAAAGCCTCCAGTACGCCAGGCAAGTCTTCACCAGGGAAGCCACCTTTCATGTAAGTATAGGTACCCATACCCATAAACACGGCATCGTACTCAGACATCAGGGTTTGCATTTGCGCGTGATCCACTTCTACGCCGAGACGGAATTCCACACCCATTTGCTCTAACACCTCACGGCGGCGTTGCATCACCCACTTTTCCATTTTGAATTCTGGGATACCAAATGTGAGCAAGCCACCAATTTGGTCATAGCGGTCAAATACCACAGGCTTCACACCATTACGCACCAGAACATCCGCGCAACCTAAACCCGCAGGTCCTGCACCAATAATCGCGACGCGCTTGTCAGTCGCAACCACCTTGCTCATATCTGGACGCCAGCCCGCCTTGAAAGCCTCTTCCGAAATATACTTTTCGATTTGACCTATGGTAACTGCACTGAACCCGTCATTCAGCGTACAAGAGCCTTCGCACAAACGGTCTTGCGGGCAAACACGACCACAGACTTCAGGCAATGAATTAGTTTGATGCGACAATTCAGCCGCTTCAAACAACTTGCCTTCATTAACCAGCTTCAACCAGCTTGGTATGTAATTATGTACTGGGCACTTCCACTCACAATAAGGATTGCCGCATGACAAGCATCTTCCTGATTGCTCAGTTGCCTGTCTCGCATCCATAGGTGCATAGATTTCTTTATACTGCATGCGCCGAATTTCGGCGGCGGTTTTCGCGCCGTCCTGGCGCGGGATGTTCATAAATTGAAATACGTCAGACATAATATTTATCCAGACTAGTTGGTTTCATAGCGGCGCGCATCAGTCTTTTAGCAAGCTATCCAAAGTCACAGCTTTGGGCTTAACCAACCAGAATTTTGCAACGATATCAGTGAAGTTAGCTAACATGCTAGCCGCACGAGCACTATTGGTGTGCAGCGCATGCGCTTCCAGACGTTGTTTCAGGAAATGGCGGTATTCAGCTGTATGCTCGGTATGAATACGGTGAATATCTATGAGCTCATTATTGTAACGCGATGCAAAATCGCCCTTGGCATCATAAATCAAGGCAAAACCGCCGGTCATACCTGCGCCGAAGTTAATCCCGGTCTCGCCCAGCACAGTGACACAACCGCCGGTCATGTATTCGCAGCAATGGTCACCCGCACCTTCTATCACGGCATAACTGCCTGAGTTACGTACAGCGAAACGCTCACCAGCCGTACCTGCAGCATACAACTCACCACCCGTAGCACCATACAAGCAAGTGTTACCGATAATCACAGCATCATGCGCAACAAACCCTGCTTTAGGCGATGGCTGTATCGCGATAATACCGCCTGACATACCTTTACCAACGTAATCGTTAGCGTCACCTTCCAACAGCAAGTTCAAACCGTTGTTATTCCACACACCAAAACTCTGACCTGCAGAACCTTGCAGCTTCAGTGTTAAACAACCATCAGGCAAACCGAGCGCACCGTGTTGACGCGCAATCTCACCCGACAAACGCGCACCGATAGAACGATTAACGTTGTGTACAGCGTAATGCAAAGTCGTTGGCGTCTTGGTGCGTATGCATTCCATCGCGTCTACGACCATTTGCTCTGCCAATTCACCCTTATCAAATGACGGATTGGATGTTTCCACACAGAAGCGCGGTTCAGATTCAGGTATGCTACCTTGCGTCAACAAGGTTTGCAGATTCAAACGACCTTGACGTGGCGTATCACCTGCATTGAGCTTGAGCAAATCAATACGACCAATAAGCTCCTCTATCGTGCGCACACCTAATTTTGCCATCCACTCACGCGTTTCCATCGCCACGAAAGTGAAGAAATTGACAACCATTTCTGGCAAACCGATAAAGTGCTGCTTGCGTAACCGCTCATCTTGCGTTGCAACGCCTGTCGCGCAATTGTTCAGATGGCAAATACGCAAATATTTGCAACCTAGCGCTATCATCGGCGCTGTACCAAAGCCAAAGCTTTCAGCACCAAGAATAGCCGCTTTGATCACGTCATAGCCTGTTTTCAAACCACCATCAGTTTGCACGCGCACACGCCCACGCAAGCCGTTGGCACGCAATACTTGCTGCGCTTCGGTCAAACCCAGCTCCCATGGCGTACCCGCATATTTCACACTGGTTAGTGGAGACGCACCTGTACCACCGTCATAACCTGAAATGGTAATCAAATCGGCGTAAGCCTTAGCCACACCAGCAGCGACAGTACCCACACCAGGCTCAGCCACCAATTTCACAGAGATCAACGCTTTAGGGTTGACTTGCTTCAAGTCAAAAATCAACTGAGCCAAATCTTCGATAGAATAAATATCGTGATGCGGCGGCGGCGAAATCAAAGAAACACCCGGTTTTGCACAACGCAGCTTACCTATCATTTCCGACACTTTGTGTCCCGGTAACTGCCCGCCTTCACCCGGCTTCGCACCCTGCGAAATCTTGATCTGCAATACTTCAGCATTGACCAGATAATGTGCAGTAACACCAAAACGTCCAGAAGCCACCTGCTTGATCTTGGACATTTTCATCGTGCCATAGCGCACAGGATCTTCACCACCTTCGCCCGAGTTGGAGCGACCACCGATGCGGTTCATCCCTATCGCCAAGGCTTCATGCGCTTCAGGTGACAACGCACCCAACGACATGCCGGCAGAATCAAAGCGTTTCAGAATTTTTTCTATCGACTCTACTTCATCTATAGAAATAGGTTGTGCATCTTCGCTCAGGCCCATCAAATCGCGCAACATGGCGACTTGACGACCGTTTACCAAATCAGCGTATTCCTTATACAGTGCATAATCACCCTTTTGTACCGCTTGTTGCAGTTGCGACACCACGTCGGGGTTATATGCGTGGAATTCTTCGCCATGGATGAATTTCAGCAATCCACCTTGCGCAATAGGGCGCATAGGGTTGTAAGCCAGACGAGCCAGCTGTTTCTGATCTTCTTCAAAGTCAGCAAAGTTCGCACCTGAAATACGTGACACAGTGCCATGCAAACTCAGCGCAACCACTTCTTCATGCACACCGACTGCTTCATACAGTTGCGCACCACGATAGCTGGCTATGGTAGAAATACCCATCTTAGACAAGACTTTAAGCAAGCCCTTGTCTATACCTTTACGGTAATTGGTCAGCGCTTTTTCAACTTTATGTTTGATATCGCCCGACGCCACCATATTCATAATGGCTTGATAAGCAAGGTATGGGTAAACGGCAGTTGCGCCATAACCCAGCAGCGCAGCGATCTGGTGTGGGTCACGCGCACTTGCTGTTTCAGCGATAATATTGCAATTGCAACGCAAGCCCGCCTTAATCAACGCATGATGCACCGCACCAACTGCAAACAGCGCATGCACAGGCAAACGTGCTTTGCTGATTGCGCGATCGGACAACACAATAACCACATTGCCAGCTTGCACAGAGGCAGTCACGTCTTGCGTGAGCTTCTGCACAGCCGCCTGCAAATTAGTAGTTGCAGGGTCGTAGCTTAATTCAAATTGTGCACTACGATAGTTATCGTCAGTCAGCGTCGTTAAATATACAAATGCATCATGCGACAACACTGGCGAAGGTATTTCCAGACGGTGAGCGTGCTCTGGTGTTTGCTCGAACAGGTTACGCTCTGGACCGAAGCAGGTATTCAATGACATCACCACAGCTTCGCGAATAGGATCTATCGGCGGATTGGTGACTTGCGCAAATTGCTGACGCAGATAATCAAACGGTGAACGTACTTTTTGCGACAACACAGCCATAGGCGTATCGTCACCCATGGAGCCTATCGCTTCCTGACCATCTTCACCAAGCACACGCAATACCTGATCGCGCTCTTCAAAACTCACACCGAACAATTTCTGATAAACCGACAAAGTAGGTGCGTCAAATTTTTCCACATGCGCATCTTGCGACATGCCCAATTCCAGATGCTGCGACTTTTTCAGCCACTCACGATAAGGATGCGCAGATTTCAATTCGGTTTCAATATCAGCTGGCAACAAGATTTTGCCGGTCAGCAAATCTGCCGCAATCATTTGACCTGGCTTGATACGACCTTTTTGCACCACATCTTCAGGTGCGTAATTCCACACGCCGACTTCAGATGCAATGGTGAAATGACGATCTTTAGTAACCACATAACGCGCAGGACGCAAGCCGTTGCGATCCAGCAGACAGGCGCCATAGCGGCCATCCGTCAACACCACACCAGCAGGGCCATCCCACGGCTCCATGTGCATGGAGTTATATTCATAGAATGCACGCAGATCCGCATCCATCTCAGGCACATTCTGCCATGCTGGCGGTATCATCATACGCAAGCTGCGGAACAGACCCGCGCCACCCATGACCAGACCTTCAAGCATGTTATCCATGCTGTAAGAATCTGAACCATTACGGCCAACGATAGGACGTATATCATCCATATTTGGAATCAGCGGCGTTGCAAATTTACGTTCACGCGCCAATGACCAGTTACGGTTACCTTCCACCGTATTAATCTCACCATTGTGCGCAAGATAACGGAAAGGCTGCGCCAGACGCCATTCTGGCCAGGTATTAGTAGAAAAACGCTGATGGTAAACCGCCAATGAGGAGGCGAAACGTTCGTCGCTCAAATCCTGATAAAACACTGGCAACGCATCTGGCATCACCAGGCCTTTGTACAGAATCACATTGCCTGACAAAGTCGGAATATAGAAAGTCTTATCACCCGCCAATGCTTTTTCGGTCAAACGTCGCGCGATATACAGCTTGCGTTCAAATGCTTCTGCATCCATGACCGCAGGACAGTTAACGAAAATCTGTTCGAAATGGGGTAATGTCGTCAGTGCATACTCACCGCAAACAGACGTATCCACAGGCAACAGGCGATAACCAGCAACCGTCAACCCTTGCGCAGCAAGCTCACGATTCAGCGTGTCGCGTGCGACAGTCGCCAATGCCGGATCCTGATTAAGGAATACCAAGCCTGCGGCATAGTGTGCATTGAGGCTAAAGCCACATTCAGCCGCCACTGCGCGCAAGAAAACGTCAGGCTTTTTAAATAGCAAACCACAACCATCACCCGATTTGCCGTCAGCCGCCACCGCACCCCGATGGGTGAGACACGCCAACGACGAAATCGCGGTTTTAACCAGCCAATGGCTAGGTTGATTATCTAATTGAGCCATCAGCCCGAAGCCGCAGCTATCTTGTTCAAAATCAGGACTGTATAAAGTCCCTTGCAACCAGCTCTGTCTGTCCATTGGTAGCTATATAAAAGTAAAAGCGAAATTGACTCAATTCTACTCGTCGCTGCGGTATCAGGCAATGCTAATATTTGCCCAAACAGGCTAATCTGGGGCGGATTTAGCTGAATGTACTACAGACCGACCTAATACTTCATGACATTTTCCTGTCATTAATCTGCAATTTCCATCTACAAGTGGAATAATACACATTACCCTTTGATACCGAGTCGTCCATGGCGCTTTCCAAACTACTACCATCACAACTCCGCTTAACGCTTAATGCAGACAAACTGGGGTTTGCCACCACAGTAGAATTAGTTGATGAAACACTGCCGTGGATAGGTCAGGAACGCGCGGAGAAAGCTGCCCACTTCGGTCTTTCGATAGATCAGCCGGGCTACAATTTATTCGTGTTAGGTGAGGTCGGTAGCGGACGATCATCATTGCTGGAAGCAGCCATGCATGCTGCTGCAGCCAAACGCTCGCCACCGCCCGATTTATGCTACTTGCATCATTTCGACGTACCTGAGAATCCCATCGCACTCCGCTTACCTGCTGGCCAAGGCCGCATATTGCGCGACATGATGGCAGCACTGATACAACTGCTACAAGTGGAAATCCCCCGACGTCTGGCAGGCCCGGAATTCAATGCAGAAAATGAACGCATACAGCAGACATATAAAGATGAAGAAGCAATTGCCTATGCTGAACTGTCTGCATTTGCAGCAGCACGCCATTTCACGTTGCATCGTGAAGACGGACGTCTGATTTTTACCTTGCTGGATGCCGACGGGCACGCCATGACCGAAGCAGATATGCTCGCACTGTCAGCCGAACGCAAAATCGAACTTGACCGCGATGAACAACTGCTGCGCGTAGAGATCGCACGCTTTCTGGAGAAAATGCGCCCTAAAGAACGTGCAAATAAGGAAGCGCTGATCCAATTCAAACGCCATTTAATTAAACCCATGCTGGATCATGAGCTACAGCAGATACGCATGGCGATGAAGCAGCAGATTATGGATGTGGGCAAACTGGGGCGCTATCTTGATGCGGTTGCCCAAGACGTGCTGTATCAGCTCGAATTATTCGGCTCCGAAGATATCGCCGTGCAAGCAGAATTGCTGGAGGCCATGCTGGCTTACCGCGTAAATCTGGTGGTAGACAATAGCGAATTGAATGGTGCACCCGCGCTGGTCGAAGATAACCCGCTGTTTCGCTCGCTATTTGGCAGTATAGAATATCAGGTCGAAAACGACGTGCTGATGACGGATTTTTCCCGCATACGCGCAGGCAGCCTGTTACGTGCGCATGGCGGATTTTTGTTGCTGCATCTGCGTGATCTGTTTGGCGACCCGCTGGTATGGGAAAAACTGCGACGATTCTTGCGCAGCGGACGCTTGCAGATTGAAGAACCCGGCACGCAATATTCACCCAACCCGGCAGTATCACTCACACCCGAAGCAGTCGATGTCGCTGTAAAAATCATCCTGATCGGGACGCGCGAGCATTATTACGAACTACAAGAAGACGACCCTGAATTCGGCCGCTATTTCCGCATCAAAGTAGATTTTGCTGAAAGCTTCAAAGCCGGAGTAAGCACCCATCACGACAGCGCCATTTTTATTGCACACACCTGTCGCCGCCTGGGTTTGCCGCATTTTTCCGCAGCAGCAGTTGCCCGACTACTGGAAGAAATGCACCGTGAAGCGGACGACCAGACCCGACTCTATGCCATATTCGCTTATCTGGAACAGCTGGTGGTTGAAAGCGGCACCGTAGCTCAAGGTAAAATTGTACAGCGCGAGGATGTCGAGGCTGCGCTACAGGCCAAAACATGGCGCCATGACTATCCTGATCAGCGCCTGCACGAATCCATCGCCGAGGGTGAATTACTGATTAGCGTACAAGGCGAACGCGTAGGCCACATTAACGGCCTCACCCAGATAGACCAGGGCGACCACCGTTTCGGACTGCCCGTCGTTATCTCCGCGCGTACCTTTCCCGGCAAGGATGGCCTCATCAATATAGAACGTGAAGTAGAAATGTCCGGCCCCATCCACGACAAAGGCGTCTTTATACTGCAAAACTATTTTGCCAGCCTGTTCGCCCATCTCGGCCCGCTCTCAGTCGATGGTGCACTGGTTTTTGAACAGGAATACCACGGCGTAGAAGGCGATTCGGCTTCATGCGCTGAATTTTATGCGTTGATATCCAGCCTGTCCGGCTTACCCATCCGTCAAGGCATTGCCGTCACAGGCGCGCTCAATCAATTCGGCGAAGTCCTGCCCATAGGCGGCTTGAATGAAAAAATAGAAGGGTTTTTCCAAGTCTGTCAGGAAGCAGGGCTGGACGGCAGCCAGGGCATCATCCTCCCGGCTCGCAACCGCCCGCATCTCATGTTAAGCCATGCAGTCATAACCGCAGTTGAACAAGGCCAATTCCATATCCATGTAATCGACCACGTCACCGATGGGCTAGACCTACTGATGGGCCACCCCGAAGGCGAACTCGACGAGACCGGCATTTACACCAACAACAGCGTACTCGGCCGCGCACAAAAAACATTGATGCGCTTTCACCGCCTGTGCAATCCGGATGACGCAACCAAACCCGATGCCAAGTCACGGCATAAGGCGCTGGCATAGCAGCCATCAATTGAAGCCCGATCTGATACTAGACTCATAATAAGTTAATGATTTTGGGAGGGTGATGGCGTACGATCTGTTTAGCGGAATAAGCAACCGTCCTTAACTTCAACTCAACCTAATTACTGAGTGCTATATGACCTTATCATTTTTTAAAAATCTGCTTGTTTCATCAACATTATTGTTAGGTGGAGTGGAGTCAACTTGGGCTGATACTAATTATAATTTTGTGTTTTCCGGTAACAATATTATTTCCGGTGGCCCCGTAGATACTGTCAATGGAGTATTTACTGTTAATAGTGGCACTATTACAGCGATTTTAGGGAACGTGTATTACATGGGGACCAGTTATGTCATCACGGGTCTTTCAAATATATATGGAATTCAAAATAATTGGCTAGGCAGTCCTCTGTATTTGAACTCTCAGGGGGTTGCGTTTACTACCTCCAATGGCGGAGGAACAATGAACATTAGTTACGATAGCGGAACTAGCTCTTACCTGTTGAATCCTTTTAATTTAGCGGGTGCAGCATATGGCACCCTTAGCATAAGTGTATTGGTTAGCGGCCCTTCTACCGCTGACACACAAGCATCACTCGATATTTCAGCGCAAAGATTACGTGGTATCTTCAACGCAGCCGCTATATCAACTAACTTCGCCAACATGAATACCTACGACTGTAACTTGTTTGATACTAAGGGTATGTGTATCTCTTCAGGTGGGCGTTACACAACAGTAGACAATCCAAATTCAAGTAATACCAGTGCTGTGGTGGTAATTGGTTATAAAGCCACACCCAACATCCGCATTGGTGGCTTCGTAAACCAGAATGTAAGTAACAACACACCTACGGGTATCAAGGTGTCTAATAAGAATCCATTGATGGGTGTATTTGCAGTATGGAATCAAAACGCTGATGGTTTAGGCCTCCAAGTAAAAGTGGCTAATGCTTACCAAGACAAAGATGTCAACATCACACGTGATGTGATTGGAACTTCAGAAGCTGGTACCGGTGACACTAACCTTAATATTCAAAGCTATGTCGGTGAATTAAGTTACGCATTTACCTTTAAAGATAAAACACTACTTCGCCCTTATTTTGCATTACGGCAAACTACCATAAAGCAAGATGCTTATACAGAAACAGGGGTTACAGCTCCTTTAAGCTACGCGACACTTAAAGACCGTTCAACAACAGCATTGGTTGGATTAAAGCTAAACCACACACTGACACCTAAAACCACCTTAACGGCAAGCCTTGGTATAGAGCAGGATTTAGAACATAGCGTTGACCAATATATCGCCACATCATCAAGCATTGCCAACCTGACGTCAGAGAACTTTAACGACAGTATTAAGCGTTTACGCCCAGTGGCTTCGGCTGGTGCTTATTACGCAGTGTCTAAAACGCAACGTATTTCAGGAGATGTTTATTACCAACAACTGCCATTCCAAAGCACGGGGTCAACTACTGTTTACCTCAGTTATATGATTGGACTTTAACCGAAGTCGCAATACCTAAAGCTTAGCCGCGCATGAAGAGTATAGGCCCCCTCGGGTGTCTTTTGTTTGGCGGGTATGAGGGCTGCTTTGAGTCGAGTTGAGGCCTTCATCAGCATAGTGCACGAAATTGATTTGATTTCGCAGAAAAAATCGTTTGGCTAGATAAAAACCACTCCAAAATCATTAGCCACTACTCACGATGCGTCAGCAAGCTGCCACAATATCGTCATGTATATTGTGTACGCTTATTGCCATCATCAATTCTCGCCACGAATCTACCCATCATGAAGCTACCCGCCCTGAAAAAAATATGTTTAGCCCTGTCTGCCGCCAGCTTGTTGCTGAGTGTGCTGCCTGCTCAGGCAACGCCAAGCAAAGCTAACGCCCACAATGTCATTATTTTCGTATGGGATGGTTTACGTCCTGACTCGGTGACTGCGGCCGACACCCCGAATCTGTTGCGTATGCGTAGCGCAGGCGTGAATTTCAGTGCTAACCATGCAACTTACCCGACCTTTACCATGATGAATGCGGCGAGTTTTGCCACTGGTAGTTTCCCTGAGCATACCGGGTTCTACGGCAATACCGTTTGGCGTGCTGGTGCTACGGGCAAGGATGCGCATGGCAAGCCGGTTGATTTTCAGCAGCCGATATTTACCGAAGATTACGGCATCCTCGATGACATCAATGCCTATTACAGCAACCAGCTGTTGATGGTGGGCACGCTGTTCCAGGCTGCGCAGGCCAGCGGCATCACGACGGCCGCCATCGGCAAGTCGGGCCCAGCTTATTTGCAGGATTTCAAACGCGGCGGTTTGTTGCTCGATGAACGCACGGTCATGCCGCTAAGTCTGGCGCAGGAATTACAGGCGGCTGGCGTTGCCTTGCCAAAAACAGCCACAATAACCGATGCCAATGCTACGTTGGCGCTAGCGCCCAACAACGGTGACCCAACCGCATCCACTCCCGTTGCGAAACTGGATGACAAAGTCACAACCGACCCGACCAATGGTAGTGGCTCTCCGTACAAGAATGCAAATGCTTACATGATGCACGCGTATCTCAATCAAATCCTGCCTATGCATCAGCCCAAACTGAGCCTGATCTGGTTGCGTAATCCAGACTCTACCGAACACAATTACGGTCCGGGCACTGCCAATTACCACGATGCGCTGCGTGCACAGGATCAGCTACTGGGCGACCTGCAGGCCAGACTCAAGGCGCTGCGCATGGCAAGCGCTACCGATATCGTGGTGGTCTCCGATCACGGTCACAGCACGGTTGCTGGCGATGCTGACTGGTTCCCTTTGCGCGTAGTCGCAGACGGCAAACCAGGTCAAACCAGCGAGCTGGCCTACTCGGTATCGGGTGATGTGCGTACTGCTGATTTACTAACGCGTGCAGGTTTCACCGCTTATGACGGCAAAGGCTGCGTGCTGGATCCAGTGATGTCTGGCATACGCGCCGACAACACACCCGTTTATGCCACACAAACAGATAATGATGGCAGTGTATGCGGCAAAGCTGGACAGAAATACACCACTGGCAACTTCAAGGTGCCTGCGGAGTTGCCTGTGGACAAACACCCGATAGTCATTGCTGCAAACGGCGGCAGCGACTACCTGTACTTGCCCGACCACGATGCAGCTACTGTGGCAAAGGTGGTGCGTTATGTGCAATCGCGTCCTGAATACGGTGCGATATTTGCAGATAGCCGCTATGGCCAATTACCTGGCACGCTGCCACTGCAAGCTGTGCATCTGGAAAATACTGCTGGCCGCAATCCTGACCTGATCGTGAGCTTCAACTTCAATGAAAAAGCCGTTGTCCAAGGCATGCCAGGTACCGAATATGAAAGTGCGGGCAATAATCGCGGCATGCATGGCAGCTTCAGCCCGATAGACGTGCATAACACCTTCATCGCTTACGGTCCAGATTTCCGTCGCAGCTATCTTGATAAATATCCAAGTGGCAACGTTGATCTGGCACCGACAATTGCCCATATCATGGGACTGAATCTGGCAGGTGAAGGACACGATGGCCGCGTCCTGCTGGAAGCGCTACGCACTGCGAAGAATTTCAAACCCAAGGTTACGCAGCACGTCATGTCGTCGACCAAGGCTGATGATTTGACTATCGTTTACCCAACTGACCCTGATGGCAAGGACATCAATAATGCGCAACATCATTATCACGTCGAACTGAGTACACACACCTTGTACGAAAATGGCAAACCTTATACTTACTTCGATAGTGCCAAGGCTATCCGTAATTGAGACTAGTGAAATTAGCGCTGGGGATGCTGCTTGCAGCCCCGGCATTTGCCGACACGCTGGACTGGAATACAGCATTCCCTGTTGATCAGGCACCTCGGCAGGTGTATTTACAAGCAAATTATCTGGATAGCAAAGGCATGCCACACGCCTTGCAAATGTGGCGCGAGGGGGAGCAACAACTGACGCGACTGACCGACCACAACGTCATGATCAGCATCCTTCGTCAAACGGGGACGGAAGAAAATTATCAGCTCTATGATCTCAAGCGCCATACCGTTACCAGCGCAGACCGCAGCCACTTGTATCGCATAGGCATCTACGCCAACTGGAATGGCATGGCGCATATATTGACCATGCCGCAAGGCACATACACACTCACCACTGAACAGACTGCACCGCTAGCGACCGCATGGGGACTATGCCACTGGTACCAGCTCAACATGCCCAACCAGGATGACCGCCACATCTGCTGGTCATCGGCATGGGCGTTGCCATTGCTGATACAGCAAAACCATCAGCCCATTTTCGAAATCACTGCCCTAGACACCAGCGCACCCGCGATATTTGCGAATTACGCCCGCCTGCCCTACACCCGCATCGACACCAACGTCGATATAGATGCGGACTAGGTTATTTCAATATCCGTCGCCGTGTCAGCCCCACTGCGAGCCAGTAGCTAACAGTCGTCCAGGCCAGCAATGCAGCGACGTGAGTAAAAATTGCGGCAGGAACATGTCCCAGTATCAGCGGTCGCACGAGGTCGATCGCGTGCGACAGCGGCAACACCGCTGCAACGTTTTGCAAAATTTCAGGCATACGCTCAACGGGGTAGAACACACCGCACAACAACACCATGGGTGTAATCACCAGAGTGAAGTAATACATGAAAAAGTCATAGCTGGGCGAAACGGCGGTCATCACCAAACCCATCGCCGAGAACGTCAGGCCGATCAATATCACCACGGGCATCACCCACAAACTCAGCATCCAGCTTTGTTGCAAACCCAACGCCCAAATCACGGCCAGTATGGCGATACCAGAGAGCAGGCTCTTGGACGCACCCCATGTGAGTTCTGCCAGCATCACATCATCTAATGTGAGCGGCGCATTGAGTATGGCCTCCCAGGTTTTTTGTACGTGCATACGCGAGAAACCTGAATACAGCACTTCAAACGTTGCGCTGTTCATGGTCGAGTAACAGATTGTACCCGCCGCCAGAAAAGTCATGTAACTCGCGCCACCAACTTGCGGAATCAGGCTGCCCAGTCCATAACCAAAACCCAGCATGTAAAACATGGGATCAGCCAAGTTACCGAGGATGCTGGAGCCTGCCAGTTTCTTCCAGACCAGAAAGTTACGTCGCCAAACTGGGATAAAGCGCCAGGAGAATTGTGGGTGAGTAAAATAGTTCATGCGTCGCGTAACTCACGTCCAGTAAATTTTAAGAAAACATCTTCCAGATTGGATGGGCGCTGTACATAGCGTAAAGCTTGCTGCTCACGCAAATGTTCGATTAGCCCTATGCAGTCATGCGTGTAGCAAAATAGCGTTTCACCCGTGATTTCATGGCGGGCACACCATTGCTCACCGTGCTGCCGAGACCAGTCTTCGACAGTCTCGCCATAAATTTCCACCACATTAGGCTCAATTTCAGCCGCGATTAAATCACGCGGATTGCCTTTGGCGATGACTTTGCCGTGATCGAGGATAACCAGGTTATCGCATAAGCGCTCAGCTTCTTCCATAAAGTGAGTGGTGAGCAAGATGGTTTTACCTTGATGTATCAAGCGGCGCAACCCTTGCCAGATAACGTGCCGTGCTTGTGGATCCAGCCCTGTCGTCGGTTCATCAAGCACTATCAGTTCAGGGTCATTCACCAGCGCACGTGCCAACGTAAGGCGGCGCTTCATCCCGCCTGATAGCGAAGTGATTTTTGCATCAGCTTTGCTGGTCAATCCCGCAAATTCCAGTAACGCGGGAATACGACTGTTAATCACCGCATCACTCAGGCCAAAATAACGCCCGTATATCAGCAGATTTTCCGCCACGCTGAAATCAGGATCAAGATTATCCATTTGCGGCACTACGCCGATACGCAGTCGCGCTTCGCGGGCGTGACAGGAGATATCTTCATCAAGAATTAAAATTTCGCCCGTATCAGGACGAACCAGACCGAGCAGCATTTTCAGCGTAGTGGTTTTACCTGCGCCATTGGGGCCAAGCAAGCCAAAACATTCGCCGCGCTGGATATCCAGATCCAGGCCGCGTACTACTTCGTTGTCACCGTATTTTTTGGCTAAATGACGTACTTTTATGATTGACATGCTGCGAGTACCGCTGACTTGAGTTCGGCTAATTTGCCATGAAAAAAATGACCGGTGTCATCGATAGTTTGAAAATTAATGTGCTGATTATGCGCCCATGCTTGCGCATCAGCATAAGGCACAACTTCGTCGTTGATACCATGGATGACGCTGGTATTGGCAGGCACGCTGCCAAATTCATATAAATTTACCGCAGGGCCAATAAGGATGAGTTTACTTACATCCAGTTGCTGCGCCACGCGGTGTTGCACGTAACCCCCAAATGAAAAACCAGCCAGCACAATGGGTAAGTCAGCATCATAATGCCCACGCACAAAAGCAATGAGTTCCAGCATATCTTCGGTTTCACCTATGCCGCCTGTGTATTCACCATCGGAGCTACCCACGCCGCGAAAATTCGGGCGGACAGCAACATAATCTTGCTCATAGCAAGTTTGCGCCATGCTCAACACCACTTTGTTATCCATCGTGCCGCCATGCAGCGGATGGGGATGCGCAATGAATGCCAGGCCGCGCCGACGCTCACCAGGATCATTGACCAGCGTTTCTATATAACCGATAGCAGATTTGATACGAAGTTTGGAACGTTTCATTTAAGCAGCAGCCTGTCCACCACGCGTCCATTTTGCAAATGTTCAGTGATAATTTCATCTATGTCTTCTTCATCCACATAGGTGTACCAAGTGGCTTCCGGATACACCACCAGCAATGGACCTTCGCTGCATCTGTCCATACATCCTGCGCTGTTAATACGGCATTTACCCTCGCCATTCATATCCAGCGCTTTGATTTTCTTTTTGGTGTAATCCCGCATCGCCTGCCCACCCGATGCGCCACAACACTTTGCGCCATCGTCGCGTTCATTGGTGCAAAAAAATACATGGTGTTTAAAATAAGTCATGTTGCAGTCTCGTTGTTCTAATAAGATTATTTAGTCAATACACGCATCTTGCCAGATGCTTTCCGTGGTACATCAGTTGCACCGTCTATTTTAAATACTTTCAAAGCATTAATCAGTGACAATGTCTGCTCTTCCAAGATGGCTGCTGCCGCAGCAGCTTCTTCAACCTGAGCAGCATTGCGCTGGGTAACCTCATCCATCTCAGCAATTGCATCATTGACCTGACCTATGCCTATGCTTTGCTCGCGTGAAGCAACGCTAATCTCATTCATAATGACAGACACACGTTTAATTGCATTAACAATTTCATTCATGTTACTGCCTGCTTCATCAGCTAATGCCGCGCCTTCATCCACTTTGGCAACCGAAACATCTATCAACGACTTAATTTCTTTTGCAGCTGCCGCACTGCGTTGTGCAAGACTGCGCACCTCAGTTGCGACAACTGCAAATCCACGTCCCTGCTCACCTGCACGAGCGGCCTCAACAGCTGCATTAAGCGCAAGAATATTGGTTTGAAACGCTATGCTATCAATCAAGCCAATAATATCTACGATTTTTCTGGAAGAGGTGTTGATATCACTCATGGCAGTAACGACTTTAGCAACAACCACACCGCCTTTTTCAGCAACAGATGTAGCCTCGTTCGCCAAGCTATTTGCCTCTACCGCGTGCGCAGTATTTTTCTTAACCGTCGACGTAAATTGCATCATGCTGGCTGCCGTTTCTTCCAGACTGGCCGCCTGCGCTTCGGTTCTACCCGATAAATCCATATTCCCCGCAGCCACTTCCTGAGTCGCGATACCTATACGCGCGAAGCTGCTACGTACATCACCGATAATCGTATGCAAATTGATATTCAGCTGACGTAATCCAAGCAATAGCTGTCCAAACTCATCATGCCCTTGTACTTCCAGACGCGTGGTCAAATCACCACCAGCCAGTATATGCGTTGCTTTGATCGCGCTTCTTAATGGCACAACGATAGTCTGGGTTAATGAATACCAAGAATACATGGTCATCAAAATAGCCAATACCGAGGCAATACCAAGGAAAATGTGTGTGCCAGAAACCCAGGCAAAAATACTAATCGCGCACAACACCAATAAAATGAAACTAAAGTTCCATGCCAGACGTTGCGCTAATGACATTTTCGTAAGTGCAGCTAATTTACCTGCCCAGCCTGATTTAACGGCTGCACCATTTTTAATTGCCAATTTCCTAGGATTACCCGCATTAATTTCTTCATAGAGCTGGGTAGCCTGCTTTACCTGTTCACGCGTAGGCTTGGTTCTGACTGACATGTAACCAACAGGCATGCCTTTTTCTATCACCGGGATAACATTCGCCACCACCCAGTAATAATCGCCATTCTTACAACGGTTTTTAACCATCCCAGTCCATGGCAACCCTGATTTAAGTGTAATCCACAAATCAGCAAACGCAGCTTCTGGCATATCAGGGTGACGCACAATATTATGCGGTGCATTTATCAACTCTTGCTCAGTAAATCCGCTGACTTCAAGAAAATAAGGGTTTACATAAGTGATTTGCCCTTTGAGATTAGTAGTTGATACGATGGCTTGACCATCATTGAGGATATATTCACGTTCTGTTACTGGGAAATTTTTACGCATCTTTAAGTCACCCCATAAAAAATATAGAAACCTCGAAAGTAGTTACTATTATTATTTGCACAGCATTTGCTGGTCTTTTTATTATTAGGCGTTATTAATTCATCGCTTCAATATCTTAGCCGAATTAATAACGATAGGTAAACTTGTTTAACCGCATAACTTTTCATTTCATGGCTGATAGTTTCAACACCAGAAAACCCATGAGCGAAGTCAAGTTATCCATATTAAATATGATAATAGCCAATATGGGTATAATTACACTATCTCTATGTAATTAATGATTACCATGCAAACTTTAACTGTCGCCCTCGGTAGCCGCAGCTACCCAATTCATATTGGCATCGACTTACTGAACCAGCCTGAACTCATCATCGCACACTTGCCACAGAAACGTGTAGCCATCGTCACCAACACCACTGTCGCGCCATTGTATCTGGACAAACTGACAGCAAGATTAACTGCTCATGGTGTGGCGGTGGTGCCGATCATTCTGCCTGATGGGGAAGAATATAAAACCTGGGAAACGCTGAATCTGATTTTTGATGCATTGCTGGAAAATCGCTGTGAACGCAAGACCACACTTATCGCACTAGGTGGTGGCGTCATCGGCGATTTGACCGGATTTGCCGCAGCCAGTTATTTACGTGGCGTGCCATTTATTCAGATACCAACGACACTGCTTGCACAAGTGGATTCATCTGTGGGTGGCAAGACAGGAATTAATCACCCGCTGGGTAAGAACATGATAGGTGCGTTTTATCAGCCACAGCTAGTGTTAGCAGATACCACCACATTAGCAACTTTGCCTGCTCGCGAATTGTCGGCAGGTCTGGCTGAAGTCATTAAATATGGCCTGATTTATGATCCTGAGTTTTTTGTTTGGCTGGAAGACAATATGGCGAAATTACGTACCCTAGATAAGGATAGTATTGCTTACGCCGTACACCGCTCCTGTGAAATTAAAGCCGAGGTCGTGGCGCAGGACGAACGCGAATCGGGCATGCGCGCATTATTGAATCTGGGACATACGTTTGGTCACGCCATAGAATCCGGCATGGGTTATGGCAACTGGCTACACGGCGAAGCCGTGGCTGCAGGCACGGTGCTGGCAGCGGATGTATCACAGCGCATGGGCTTGCTAAAGACGGCTCAAGTTGAACGGATACGCGCCCTGTATCGTAGTGCCGGCTTACCTGATACCGCACCCGACTTAGGCGCAGCCCGTTATATGGATTACATGGGACTGGATAAAAAAGTTGAAAGTGGGCGCATCCGCTTTGTCTTATTAAGCGGCATAGGCTCCGCTTTTGTCAGTGCCGATGTTCCCGAAACAGATTTAACCGCTGCGCTGACACATTATGTCCACGCCATTTAAGCTGGCGGCTTATGCCGCACACGACGTCACCAGCAAAGGTCGCCACTATCCTGAACTGTCGGCAGCACCTCGCGGCGAGTTTCAGCGTGATCGTGATCGCATTATCCACTCGGGTGCATTTCGACGGCTGGAATACAAGACGCAGGTATTTGTAAACCATGAAGGCGACTTATTCCGCACACGTTTGACACATAGTCTGGAAGTCGCCCAGATCGGCCGATCCATGGCGCGGATACTGTGCCTGAACGAGGACTTGGTCGAGGCGATTTCACTCGCTCACGATCTGGGACACACCCCATTTGGTCACGCTGGACAAGATGCGCTCAACGCCTGCATGAAAGATTACGGCGGCTTTGAACACAATCTGCAAAGTCTGCGCGTGGTGGATAAGCTGGAACAGCGCTATGCCGAATTTGATGGATTGAATCTGTGTTTTGAAACCCGCGAAGGTATACTCAAACATTGTGCCCTGGAAAACGCACGGCAACTGGGTGATGTCGGTGAACGCTTTATACACAAGCATCAGCCCAGCCTGGAAGCACAGCTTGCCAATCTGGCCGATGAGATTGCCTACAACAATCACGACATTGATGATGGCCTGCGTTCTGGTCTCATTACCCTGGCACAACTGGAAGAAGTCACACTATTCGCACGCTATCTCAACGAAGTGCGCGCGCACTTCCCCAAATTAAACGAGCGCCGCACCATCCACGAAACCATACGCCGCATGATTAACGCACTGGTATCGGATTTAATCTCGCATAGTCAATCAGCAATTGTGGCCGCTGGTGTACAAAGTCTGGGTGACGTACGCAGCACGCCGCCACTAATAGGTTTTAGCGCAGACATTGTTAAACAAAATCTGGAACTCAAACAGTTTTTACGCAAAAACCTGTATCGCCATTATCGCGTCACGCGCATGACAACGAAAGCTGCACGTGTCGTGTCAGAACTATTTCAGGCGTTTTTGACAACACCGGCGTTATTGCCGACCGAGCATCAGCCGACAGCAGATAGCGACATTCCACGGGTGATTGCTGATTATATTGCAGGTATGACAGACCGCTATGCGATGCGTGAGTATCGCCGATTGTTTGCTATTGAAGATGTACTGGTTTAATACGATGAACTTGCACAACAGCCATCAAGCCGTTGTGCAAGATTTGTAGCAGATTTAGAAAATGTGTGTCATTTGCAAGCTAATCCGATTACCCAAGTCATCAGCAATCAGCAATGCGTTGTTACGGTTAGTTGCATTAGCAATCGCTTCAGGATGAGCAACACTATTCTTACGGATTTCGTACGTCAGGGTAAAGTGAGTATTTTTACTCATCAAATACTCGCCACCTATCGTCCATGTCTTGAAATCACGTTCGTTAGCAGCTTGCTGTGAGTTGGTTAAACGATTGTATACGTCATACTTAAGGTTAGCTCTCCACTGTGGCAAGAACTTATAACCCCCTTCCAGATACCAGCCTTCCGCGGTGTTGTAATCCTGCAGCGCCACAGTGTCTATCGGAGCCGGTGTATTCGCGCCAGGAATATCATTAAACGGTGGGTTAGGTCCATTATAGATCATGCCTGAACCATGCATGGCTTCCCCGGAAACACGTATTTTGTCTTTCATATATTTGAAACCCAGACCTTCGCGCATGCGGTTGTAATCCGTCGAACCAAATGTACGCTTACCTTCCTGATGCCAGATAAAAGCATTAACATCTTCACGAGCAGCGCCCGCGCCACCGAAAACATAGGAAACCTGTAATCTGCCAGTAAAGTCTTTGGCGTGATTATTGTCAGTGATGAAATTGATGTTGTTGCCATTAGACACCATCGCAGCATAACCAAATTCCCATTTGTTATGACGGAAAGTATTAAATGCCTCAATACCAATATCGCGGAAACCACTCAGGCTGCCTTGAACAGTACCGCCAGCGAGCCCTGCAGGTACAGTGCCAGTAATCGGTGTCATATCGCGCTCATTCAACATGCCATCGGTGACGTTGGTGAAGTTGACGTAATTATAATCAACGTGAACCGGAGATAGCGCTTCTTCACCCGTAGGCAATTTGAACAGACCTGCACGCAAATGCATGCCAGGAATGTAACTGAAAGTCATGGACGCATCACTCAGCACCACATTCTGGTCACGGGTAATCCCGTTACGTCCCGCTTCCAGCAAAACGAAGTAATTGATACGATCATCCACGGCCTTCAACACACCACGCACACCTAGTCGCGCACGAAATAACTGGATATTTTGTGTGTGCTCCAGATCAGGACCAACTAAGTTAGGAATTTGTTGTTGTCCATTATAGCCAGCAATAGTGCCGCCTAAACCTGCAATAGGCTTGGCCTCAATATAGGTATAAGTAGGCTGTATAAACCCCCATAATTTGTAAGCTTCTGCATTGGCAGGCTCCAGACCTTGTACCGACATCCAGTCTGCAGCGTAGCTGGCATTAGCAACGCCTAAGCCAGAAATAAGTGTGAGCAATAATACGTTTTTTTTCATCATGATTCCCTTAATATGGTTATGGTATGTATGGTCAAATTGTTAGCAACAGCTTTAAGGTTTCACATACACATAGCCCTCTTGCGCCTGCAATCTGGCAATTTCAGCAATACCTGCGGGGACGATAGTCACAGGATAGGCGACATCGGCAGCGGTTAAATGACGACTTTTGAGGGTATTGTTGCAAATTTTGAATTCCACCCCTTGTTGAGCCAGCGTTTCCATCATGACGTTATAAGGATTGCCGTTGGCATCTTGCGCATTATTCAACATAAAATCGATGCCTTTGCCATGCGCAACGACTGTAATCTTAGTGCCGGGTACAGCTTCTAAATTATTTTGCACGTTTTTAAGTAAGGCGCTGGCACGCGTGGTATCGTCTATGTGATACACCACTTTGATTGGGTTAGTACTCTTGGTATTTTCCGCGGCATGAAGCAATGGCGTGAATATAAAACTAAAAACAGCAAGGCTGGCAGACAATAATCTAACGACGCGTTGGTTCATATGTTGTTCCTTAAGTCATGGTAAATCAATAAAGGTTAAATGCGAGTACGGTGTAATTGTTATCCGTACAGTAAAGACGCATGGCGCTCGATGATTATTCCGTCATAAAAAATATATATATTTCATGGAATAAATTACACAGGTCGAACGTCTTACTAAGGTGGATGAAAAAATCAGGACAGCTAAATAATGAATTTATTGCATTTGTTGGGATTGGGCATAGGCACGCAGATCAAGGAAAGACGCGATCGTTTGTATCGGGTCGCCTATGCCTGGTCGCATGACCGCGCAATGGCAGATGATTTGGTGCAGGAAGCGTTAGCGCGTGGACTGGCACGTATGCACCAGCTGCGTGATGTGGCACAACTGGATAGCTGGTTATTCAAGATTTTGCATAACTGCTGGCGTGACTGTTTGCGCTGCCAAAAGGATTTTCAGGACGTAGAGGACATGGAAGATTACCTCTATGCGCATGATGAAACGCCAGAGCACATTAATTCGCGCAATCAGGTAGTGGACAAGGTACGGGCAGCTGTGGCTTTGTTACCCATAGGCCAACGCCAAGTATTAACACTGGTTGATCTGGAAGAATTTAGCTACAACCAGGTTGCTGACATCCTGTCTATTCCCGTTGGCACTGTCATGAGCCGGCTATGCAGGGGCAGGCAAACACTGCAGAACAGCCTGATTGATTTGGCACCCGTAAGTAAGGGCATCGCATTAAGGATAGTGAAATGAACACCGAAATATCAAATGCACAATTAAACGCGTTTATTGATAACGAGTTGGATGTCGCTGAAAAAGACCAACTGTTTACGCGGATACAAGCTGATGCCGAACTGGCCAATCAAGTCTGCGATCTGCGCGCAGTTAAAGAGCTGGTACGCCATGGTTATGCCGAACCGCCAGAAGCCACGCATAGTGAGTGGGTGCGAAAATTCACCATACCAAAATCGTTAGCCGCAGGGGTAATGCTTGCGCTAGGATTGAGTCTGGGCTGGATGATGCACGATTTCCATCAAGCAGATAACAATCTGCAATTTGCGCAAAATCAGTCAAAAACGCAACCAAACAATTTTCAGTTGGTCAGTTTGGCAGGCGTCACTGAAGATACACATAAGCTGCTCATGCATATTGATTCGGCCGATCCTGCCAAATTCAAAGCCCTGTTAGATGATATAGATGCATTGACCCAACATCAGGCCGCACTGGGACAACCAATACAGGTGGAGGTTGTTGCCAGCCATTCCGGTCTGGGTATGTTGCGTACTGACGTAACACCCTATGCGCAACGCATCAGCGAGCTGGAAGCACAACACCCCAATGTAAAATTCGTTGCTTGCAATCAGAGCATACAACGTTTAAGCAAAACCGGTGTTAAGGTGAATTTACTCCCAAATACACAAATCACGCCTAATGCCACTGAAGAAATTGTACACCGCCTGCACGATGGCTGGTCCTATATCAAAGTCTGATGACATAGCGTAACTACATCCGCTAGTTAACTTCATGGTGATTCTGGTAAAGTGTCGCCATGAAGAAACTCACATTAGATCGTATCCTGCAATCCCAAGGTTTTGGTACCCGTAAGTACTGTCAGCAACTGGTTGCGGAGGGCGCAGTCAGTATTGCGGGCACGCCCTTTACAGACACCAAATCTAAAATCGACACGACTGACCTGGCGTTTCATTTGTTTAATACCGAGTGGGTTTATCGTGAACATGTTTATATCGCGCTAAATAAACCCGCCGACTATGAATGCTCACGCAAACCCAGCCATCATCCCGGCGTGCTGACACTATTGCCTGAGCAGTTTTCCTGGCGTGATGTACAACCTGTCGGCCGGCTGGATCACGATACCACCGGGTTGTTATTACTATCGGATGATGGCGCATTCATACATGCTCAGTCTTCACCCAAGCGCCATGTGCCCAAGCTCTATCTCGCAACCACTCACAGCCCGGTCACCACTGAATTAGTTAATATGCTACTTGGCGGAGTGAAGCTGCATGACGAACCCGCACCATTAGCCGCCACAACCTGTCGCCAGATCGGTGAGTTTCAACTGGAAATCGTGCTGGAACAGGGTAAGTATCATCAAGTGAAACGCATGTTGGCAGCAGCAGGGAATCATTGCGATGCATTACAACGGGTAGCAATAGGTAGCTTAATGCTGGCAGATTTAAATCTGGCTATGGGAGCGTGGTGTTATTTAAGCGAGACGCAGATGGCGCTTTTGTCAGGGAGTTAAGCGCCGGCTCACGAAATTCTGGCTACTTTTGTTATGCAACACTATCCACTCCGCAACATGCTCAGCGGCGATAGGTTTACTGAAATAAAATCCTTGGGCAATGTCACAGCCCAGAATTTGCAACAACTCCAGAATTTCCGCATTTTCCACACCCTCTGCTACCACGCGGTATCCCATGTTGTGCGCCATCACGATAGTGGCGTGAACAATGATGGCATCACTCTCATCATTCGTCATATCAGTGACAAACGATTTATCTATCTTAATTTCAGATGCAGGCAGGCTTTTAAGATAGGCCAGCGAGGAAAACCCCGTACCAAAATCGTCAATTGAACATTGCACCCCGAGCTTGCTCAAGGTGGTAAGCGTGGCATTGGCAAGTTCTGGATTAACCATCATGCTGCTCTCCGTCACTTCCAGGATAAGGCAATCTGGCGGAATATTGTAGGATGCAAGCGCCTTGGCAATGTCATCAGGCAAGCCTTCGTCGCTCAAATTGCGCATCGACAGATTGACCGCGACTTTCACCTGCAACCCCAATGCATGCCACTCTTCAAGCTGCGCTAACACGCTGTGTAACACAGCAAAAGTAATCTCTTTCATGACCCCTGCACGCTCAGCAATCGGGATAAACTGGTCCGGCGGAATATTACCCAGCGTAGGATGATTCCAGCGCACCAACGCCTCCAGCCCGCACGCTGTACCATCGCGCAGATTGACTTTGGGTTGATAACAAATCGTGAGCTGATCTCGCAGATCGGGGTGCTTAAGCATGGCAATCAAGTTCAGATTGCTCAAACTGGCTTCATTGATGCCCGCCGCATACATGGTCACGCCACCGCCATTGCGTTTGGCTGCATACATAGCCACATCGGCATTTTGCAATAGCTGTTGGGCAATATCGCCATGCTCGGGATACATGGTCACGCCTATACTTCCGCCTATGCTAAGTTTATGCCCATCAATGACAAACGGTTTATCAACCAGTGCAAGTATCTCTCGACCTAAGGTCATAGCATCTTTTTTGCTAAAGCCTTCCAGCACAAAACCAAATTCGTCCCCACCCATACGCGCAACCATGCGCGACAGACTGGTCATATGCCGCAAACGCTGGGCAAGCGCAATTAACAGTTCATCACCATAATGATGTCCGAGTGTATCGTTCACATCTTTAAAACGGTTTAAATCCATCATCATGATGGCAACAGGTCGTTTGGTCAGATTTGCACTATCAATCGCATGCTCTATCCGTTCCATTAGCAAACGCCGATTGGGTAAATTGGTCAGGCTATCATGCAACCAGCCATGACGTTCGCGGCGGGTGATTTCACCCACATATTGCAAAGTTTTAACACTGACATTCAACGAAACCAGTGTAAACAGCCCACCACCGCAAAATATGCTGGAAACCACTGCATCAATCATCGATGCTGAACGCGTAAACAAGGTCAGACTATATCCAGCAAATCCCAGGATAAATAACCACAGCAACCCGAACAACAGGCGCCAGCCCGCCAAATTACGAGTGCGCTCATCATTCAGCAATACCCGCGCGTACAACAAGGCACGCAGCATTGCAACAATGCCGATGGTAGTGAGAAATAAACTAAGCTCTTTCAAAGTGTTATCCAGACAGTTGATTCAAAGTAACAAACGACTTATGTTATCAAAATATATATAGTTATTATTAGTATTCAGACACTAAGGTGTCATTTTAGACGGTATTATGTCGTTCTGTTAGCACTGATTTACAATTAAGTTAAAATCTGCGTTAAGTAATTGCGCCAAGTCGTTATTTTTTTGCTATATTTGAGGCAGATACAGCAATTGAGGTAAAACCCTATGAAACCAATTTTTCGCCACTCCGTAATATTCGTAAGTATGTGCATGCTACTTGCGGGTCACGCCCAGGCTGCTGGCAAATCAGCGCCACTCCGTTCTGCTGAATATGAGGTTGCACCAACTGCACCGCAACTGAGCGCGTTATCTGTACTCGTGCTGGATCAAAAGGATGGCCTGCCTATTTATCAAAAAAATATCGATATGGAAACACCTATCGCATCTATCTCCAAGCTGATGACAGCAATGGTGGTGCTGGATGCGCATCTGGATATGAATGAAACGCTGGAAATTACTCAGGCAGACGTGGACAAACTACGCCACACCAGTTCGCGCATTGCCGTGGGCACACGCCTGAGCCGAGGGGAACTGATGCACCTGGCACTCATTGCTTCCGAGAACCGTGCAGCTTCAGCGCTATCCCAAAATTACCCAGGTGGGCATGCCAAATTTATTGAAGCGATGAATCGCAAAGCCAAGTCCCTGGGTATGTCTCACACTTCGTTTGAAGACGCGACGGGTTTATCCAGCAATAACCAATCAACTGCCGCTGATCTGGCAAAAATGGTAGAAGCTGCTGTTAAATATCCATTAATTCATGAGATTACCACCACAGGCCAGTATGAAATCACCCGAACTGCAATGGTAATGGTCGGACGTAAACATCATAAAAAGGCACATAGTGTCGAACAGCGTGTCGCATTCCATAACACAAATCAATTAGTGCGTGATCAGGAATGGGACATCGGCTTATCAAAAACCGGCTTCATTAACGAGGCTGGGCATTGTCTGGTCATGCAGGCCAAAATTGCTCAAAAACCTGTCATTATCGTACTGCTGGATGCCAGCGGTCGTTATGGCCGTATTAATGATGCGAAACATATCAAAGCCTGGTTAGAACAACAACCTGCAGACAAAATCGCGCTACGTATGGACAGGACGGCTTTGAACTAATGCTGATTTATGTCCATGGTTTCAATAGTGGCTCAGCCTCGGGTAAAGCACGTACGTTGCAAGCATATATGTCAGAACACGGCGAGCCAGATGGCTGCATCTGCCCTGACCTGCCCCACCGCCCAGCTGCTGCAATCGCCCTGTTAACTGATTTAATTAAGCAACATCCGCTAGCGACTCTGATAGGGAGCTCGCTGGGCGGGTTTTATGCAACCTGGCTGGCCGAGCAATTTGGTGTCAAATCCGTATTGATCAATCCTGCTGTCCATGCGCACATATTGTTAGCGGGTCAGATAGGCGAACAAACTAACTATAGCAGCGGCGAAGTTTACCAATTTACGCAACAGCATATAGATGAGCTGGCGGCACTAGATTTACCTGCCACATCACATCCAGAGAAAATTTTGTTGATGGTCGAAACGGGGGACACGGTACTGGATTATCGTGATGCCGTTAACTATTATCACAACAGCCGCCAAATCATTGTTGAGGGCGGCAATCATAATTTCTTAGCATTTCCGCAACATATTCCGACTATCATCGCGTTTTAATGACGCGCAATTTACATGCATTTACTTTATGAAGAAGACGGCCATTTTAAGGCTGGTACGATAGTCACTGACAACGACAGCTCCCTGCAAGTGGATAGCCAGCATGGCAAACGGGTTAAGGTCAAATTATTAAACGTCATGATGCGTTTCGCCACACCGACGCCGACTGAAATGATGTCAGCCGCTCAGCAAGTACGCGATGACACCGATGCCGATTTTTTATGGGAAGTTGCCAGCCAGGAAGAGTTTGGTTTTATAGAACTCGGTACTGAATATTTCGGACACACGCCGACCCCAATAGAATCCGCCGGCATATTAATGCGGCTGCATGAATCCCCCATGCATTTCTACAAAAAAGGGCGCGGTCGTTACAAAGCCGCACCCGCAGAAGCACTAGCGGCTGCAAAAGCGGGCGTCGAACGACGACAACGTGAAGCCGAAACCTTAGCAGCCTATGTCACAGAGCTAACGAATTTCACGCTACCAGAAGCATTATCCGATCAAATTGACGCTCTACTTTACGCCCCGGACAAAAATCAAATAGCGTGGAAAGCCATAGATGCCGCATGCAAATTAACTTGTCTGACACCAGTTAAATTGCTACACCGCTGTGGCGCCATTCCTTCCAGCCACGACTATCATCTGCAACTATTTTTACGTGAGCATTTCCCGCGCGGCACTGGTTTCACAGAGGTAGAATCCGCACCTGCCATGCCTGAACTCCCCGTAGCCGAAGTCGCTGCATTCAGCATAGATGATGCCTCCACCACCGAAATCGACGATGCTTTTTCTGTGCAGCGTATGGAAAACGGCAATTGGCAAGTCGGCGTACATATAGCCGCACCTGCGTTAGGCATACTGCCTGACTCGGCAATGGATACAATCGCAGCACAACGCCTATCCACAGTCTATTATCCAGGCGGCAAAATCACTATGCTGCCTGAGGACGTGGTCAATGGTTACACCCTGAGTGAAGGTCGCGTAGTGCCTGCGCTATCGATGTATATAGAAATCGACGCAGACTATCAGGTACTCGGCCAGCACACCAAACTCGAAACCGTGCCTATCGTCGCCAACTTACGCCATGAATGCCTGGAACAGGATTTCAATCACGCCAACTTGATCGGTGATTGCCCTGCCTATTCATATCAGGACGAGCTCACCCTGCTCTGGCATTTTTCGGGTGCACTTGAAGCCGCACGTGGCAAAACCCCTGATCCTAAATTGCCACCGCGTACAGATTATAATTTCAAGGTAGAAAATGACCGCGTTACCATTACTGACAGGCAGCGTGGCAACCCTATAGATCGCGTCGTTTCTGAGTTGATGATATTCGTCAACGCTAACTGGGGTAAATGGCTAGCCGACACCGAAACCATGGCACTCTACCGCACCCAGCAAAACGGCAAAGTCAAAATGAGCGCAAAACCAGGTCCGCACGTAGGGCTGGGAGTCGAGCAATATACCTGGTCCAGTTCGCCATTACGTCGCTATATAGACTTGGTGAATCAACGCCAGCTCATAGCCCTTGCTCAAGGCGAAGCGCCACCATACCCACCCAAAGCCAGTGTGCTCTACACAATTTTGCGTGATTTTGAATTAGCGCATGATGCATACAATGATTTTCAACGTAAAATGGAACGTTACTGGTGTCTGCGCTGGTTACAACAAGAAAACCTCAGCGAGATCAATGCCAACGTAATAAAAGAAAACCTGGTGCGGCTCGATGGCTTGCCATTCGTGGCACGCGTACCGTCGTTACCAGAGCTGGCTGTTGGCACCCGAGTAGGCTTGACCATAGATATCATCGATTTGTTTGAGGTCGAACTAATATGCGGGTTTCACCATAAAATAGAAGTTGTTGAAGATGAGGCAGATTCATTAGACGCATGATGTTGAGTGAGAAATGCAATGAAACTAATTAATGACTTAGCCGCCACGCTGCGGTTACCCGTGATGTTTGTATCAGCATTATTGCTTTCGCTGGTGCTGCATGGCCTGGTCTTGGCGATGCATTTCAGCTTTCCTATTGTCAGCGAAATGAATCTGTTTACCCCGCCGCTGGAAGTTGTATTGGTGAACAGCAAATCGGCCAAGCGACCACACAAAGCTGATGCATTGGCGCAAGCTAATCTGGATGGCGGTGGCAATACCGATGATGACAGACGCGCCAAAAGCCCGTTACCGGCAATGTCACATGACCAGCGCCAATCTGAAGCCGCCAGTGCACAACAGCGCGTGCAACTGCTGGAAGAGCAGGAACGCAAAATTATGACGCAGCTCAAATCCAATTACAGTCTGCATGACGGACATCCGCAAACTGAGCAGACTGCACAACCAGCAACCCAGTCTGGCAAAGGTACGCTGCTGGAACAAAGTCTGGAAATGGCAAAACTTGAAGCGCAAATTGCACAGGAATACGATGCCTATCAGAAGCGCCCACGTAAATTGTTTATTGGTGCCAGCGCACAAGAATACGTATTTGCACGATATATAGAAGACTGGCGCATCAAGGTTGAGCGCATCGGCAACCAGAATTATCCAGAAGAAGCCCGCCGCCAGAAAGTATATGGCAAGCTACAGTTAAGCGTATCTATCAAAGCGGATGGCACCTTATCGGATATTGAGGTCACACGCTCTTCCGGCTCCAAAGTGCTGGATGATGCCGCCGTATCCATAGTCCGCCGCTCAGCGCCTTATGCACCGTTCCCTGAAGATGTCCGTAAAAAGGCAGATGTAGTCGTCATCACCCGCACCTGGACCTTTGCGCCGGGTGACCAATTAAGCACGAAAGAATAGTTGCGCTTGGGCTGACTCAGCTCATGATATAATTTACGGATACTATTGAATTCATTTTTAATCTTAAAGAGGTAACACCCATGCAAATCGGAACCACAATCACGCAATTCCTTGCTGACGAACAACGCAAACTGAATACCAACCAAACTGACTTGTTAGAATTAATGGGTCAAGTTGTTACTGCGTGTAAAGTCATTGCGACTGCAGTTAACAAAGGCGCGCTATCTGGCGTCATGGGCAGTCTGGATACTGAAAACATCCAGGGTGAAACCCAGAAAAAACTGGACGTTATCACCAACGAAATTTTCATGCAGACTACTGAGCGTGGTGGTCAATTGGCCGCGATGGCATCTGAAGAAATGGACGATGTTTATCACATACCTGGCCAGTACCCACGTGGCAAATACCTCATCGTTTTCGATCCATTGGATGGTTCATCCAACGTTGACGTAAACATTTCTGTCGGCACCATCTTCTCGATTTTAGAATACAAAGGCGATTCAGCTACACCTGCTGCCGCTGAATTCCTGCAACCTGGCACCCAGCAAGTTGCAGCTGGTTACGCTTTGTATGGTTCTTCTACCATGCTGGTTATTACTACTGGTCACGGCGTAAACGGTTTCACACTGGATGTGAACATCGGTGAATTCCTGTTAACGCACCCTAACATGATGATTGCACCTGACACCAAAGAATTCGCTATCAATGCATCAAACGAACGTTTCTGGGAAGCACCAGTACAACGTTATGTACGCGAATGTGTTGCTGGCAAAACAGGTCCTCGTGGTCGTGATTTCAACATGCGCTGGGTTGCTTCCATGGTAGCTGAAGTACACCGCATCATCATCCGTGGCGGCGTGTTCATGTACCCTAAAGACACCAAGGATCCAGCTAAAGCAGGTAAATTACGCTTGATGTATGAAGCTAATCCTATGAGCTTTATCGTTGAACAGGCTGGCGGCATTTCCAGCACAGGTCGTCAACGTATTCTGGATGTACAACCAGAAGGCCTGCATCAGCGTGTGCCTGTTATCCTGGGCTCTAAAAATGAAGTTGAAGTGATTTTGTCTTATCATAAAGACATGTAATCCTGGGTAGAAAATAGTCCAACTCGCTCATTTGAGCGGGTTTGGCTAGCCAAATAAAAATCCGCTGCTAGCGGGTTTTTTGTTATTGCGCTCAACGAAAATCAGGTTGCCATTCTGGCCACCGCCTCAAACTTACGCACTGCGCGACTCACCGTCATGTAATGCACACCAAAATGCTGGCCAATCTCTGCCATGGTATAAGCACCAGTAGCATAAGCCTGCGCCATCGCCACATTTCTGTCCGAATTACGAATCTCGTATTCAGACAGTGGCAACGTCACCGATTTACGTTGTGCTTTAGATACTTCACGGAATACATCATTATCTTTTGGTTGCCAATGACGCTCAATGAAATCCTTATCACCCAATAATAGTTGATGACGTATATTCAGTAACGGACTAGGGTAACCCATGCCAGCCATAACAAACTGTTGATAATGAGCAATGGCAACATTGCGATCAACCCCAAACTGACTGAGCAGCCATTGCGTATTTAACCACGCGGGTACAGGCGCCATACCCATAACTGCAGGATAACTGCTCCAGCGCCAATCTTCGAGTGCCGCCACCGCATGTACACGCAGCGGATTCAATACCACATAACGTGACAACTCCAGCAAATATGCCTCACGTTGCACCAGTAGCGCCTTATAACGCCCCTGCAACAAATGCCCCACCATGCCATGGCGCCGATTGAAGCGCTGCGTATACAGACCATTAAGCTGACGCATGCCGCGAGATAAGTTACCATCCACCGTTTCCACCAGTAGATGATAATGATTATTCATCTGGCAATAGGCGTGCACCACCCAGTTAAAACGAGTGCAGACAATGCCCAATATTTCCAGCCAGTCATCCCTGTCATCGTCGCACAGGAATATATCCTCCTGCCGATCACCGCGTGAGGTAACGTGATAAATTGCACCTGAAAATTCTAATCTGAGAGGTCTAGCCATGGTCAAAGTATAACATGCGGCCTGTCTGAATGTTAGACTTGACCCCACTAAAAATAGCCAATCCCCCATGCATGGCTTGAACTATGATGATTTTTTGGCGTCAGCCTTACCCAGCGCGACTCTGTAAGCTTCCTGCTTTGTTTCATAATCATCCGCTTCGCCATAATCCAGAAAATACGCATAGCGTTCATGAGAACCCAGGACTTTGCGGGCATGCTTGATCGGACAAAAATAAGCCTCGGTTCTGGCAAGAATTTCGCGTATGTATGCAATCAACCCATTCGCATACTCACAGTATACGCAATGAAATTTCTCGACAAAATTGAGATATTGCAACTGACCACGATCAAACACCAGATAGTCAGCACGACGCACCTTGGCAATCTGGTAAATAGGAAAACACGTAAATTGATAGAAACTCACCAAAAGATCGATCATTAGAAAAGGCACTATCATGCTGTAAATAATGGGCCCTGTAATCAGATTCCACGGACGATTTGTCACTAGCCAGCGAAAGACATTTTTCTTCAACTTACGGTGTGCTTGCTTAACCGCACGCTCAAACTCGACATGCTTACCTTTGATTTCAAACAGCATACGTGATTCCTGCTCATGCAGCTCGGTACGTAATTCATCTTCCAGCGTATTCATTTGCGCCAACAAACTGCGTATCTTATCGTTCATGTAATTCCCGTACCGCTAAAGTGAATCGTGCAGAAATGAAAATCACTTACTCTCATCACTCGACTTATCTGATTTCCCATCCACTTTATTCACCACCCGACGCGTCGTTCTTTCGGTCGCTTTAACACCCACTTCTATACCATGAGCGGCAGCCTCACCACCGCGCTTCAAACCACCAGCAGCAGCCTTCCCCCCATGTTTAATACCATTGACCGTTGCTTTGGTACCATGCTCGACTGCGTGCTCCACTTTATTTACCACGCCAGGTTTGGTATCCGAATTCGCTCCAGCAGACTCATTCTCAGCCGCCTGCGCACGATGGCATAAGGCGAATAAGATACACAATGGCACAATAATTTTGCTCATTTTATTCATACTGACTCCTGTATCTTTTAAATAACAACAAAACCCCTCTGCACGACAATATCAGCCAACTTCTTGCAGCAAAACATGCTCAATACGACGATCAGGCACCAACCACATCAGCGCAACCAGCACATACAGCCCCTGAGCCAACCCCTGTGACCAGAATGACACAACGATACCTCCCGCATATAACAGCGGCGATACCTTACCTTTCCAATCATACCCCAATGCACGCTTCAGCACGGATGCATCGCCCTCCGCAGCAATAATCGTCCGTTGCAACAGCCAATACGCCACGGCCGCCATAAACAGAATCACGCCATACACAGCCGTAGGAACGGCTGCAAAATGATTCTCCCCCATCCATCCAGTCGCAAACGGAAATAACGACAGCCAGAACAGCAAATGTAAATTCGCCCACAGAATAGCACCCGTCACTTTTTTAGTAGCGTGCAGTAAATGATGATGATTATTCCAGTAAATACCTACATAAATAAAACTCAGAATGTAGCTCAGAAAAACCGGGAGAATTTCCATCAACGCTGCCAGACTCTCACCATGTGGCACCTTCATTTCCAGCACCATAATCGTGATAACAACCGCAATTACACCATCACTAAACGCTTCCAGCCGACCTGTTCCCATTGCGCCTCCTGATATTAAAATTAAACTTAAATATACAAAAATTTCCAGCCCTGCACTCACCCACAATTTTTCTTATAAACAACCTATACCAACCTTTACACCATAAGCTATTCAAGCCTATAGTGATATACAACGTAATGGCTAAAATTTCTATACCAATATAATTAAAAATTATTCAGGAGACAATAAATGAGTCAGCACGAAATGCCTATCAAAGTTAATGCCATCTCCATAAAAAATCTCAAAATGGACAGGATGATGGATGCGCTGATACATCATTATCAACCATTCAATCTGTTATCCGAGGAGCGCCTGTCCGAACTGGTTAATCTGGTTCGATTTGTAGAGTTACATACAGGTGAACTGTTCCAAATGCGGATAGATCAAGGAAGTGACTGCCTGTTTGTGCTGGAAGGCCAAGTTGATGTCATTCGTAATGGCGCCATTCAATCTTTGCAGAGCACACCTAAACAGCCTTTGATTTTATCCAAAAATGATGGTGCCGTAACCCTGCTGGCACGTGAAAACACCATCATCTGCCATGTAGAGCGGCAAGTGATAGACCGCCTGATTTCTTGGGATGTGGTTATCAGCAACATGAGTGAAGATGAAGCTGAAGTCCGTCAACGTATGGAACGCGTACGAAATTCGCTTGTTTTCCGCCGGCTGCCTTGGGAAAGTGTAGAAGCCGCCTTTGAGCGCATGCGCCCCATAGAAGTCAAAGCCGGTGAAGAGGTCGTGAAACACGGTGAAAATGGAGATGCATTCTATATTATCACTAGCGGACATGCCGAAGTTTGGCAGCCCAGCGCTATTGATGGCAAGATGCAAAAATCCGCTGACATCGGCGAAGGTGATGCTTTCGGCTGCGAAGCCCTCATTTCTGGCAAAACCCGTAGTGAAACCGTACGTATGATAGAGGATGGCAGCTTACTCACCTTGGGCAAAGAAGATTTTGACTGGTTAATCAGCAAACAAATGATTAAAGCGGTCAATGCCAAAGTGGCCAAAACCATGCTGGAAACTGGATATAAACTTATCGATGTCCGCTCCGAAGAAGAGTATGAATACGGCCGCCTGCCAGGAGCACAACTTATCCCCCTGTTTGAATTAAGAAAACGCATTGCAGAATTAGATCCAACACAGCGCTATATCATCTATTGCTACTCCGGCAATCGCAGCTCAGTCGCTGCCCTGCGGCTAACCCAGGCAGGGTTTGATGTACAAACACTGGAAGGCGGGTTCAGAGACTGGCCTTATGAAACCGAGGAGTAACCAAGCTAGACCCTGATCTCGCTTCTCTCTACCTGCATTTCCAGAAATGCAGTGATGGAAACCTCGAGTCAGGCGCTGGATTTTCTCTGAGCAAGAATTTCCCGTGCAGCCATCCTCATTTCGACCGTGAATTCACCTGGATTCACAATGATATTCTCCAATGCCCAATCAGGCCGGGTAGTGAGCTCCGACCTCCAATAACTTAGGGACTTATTGGCAACTTTCGATTTTGGATGCAATATTCTAGAAAGCCAATTCATTTTTGAGCGATACCTCAATATGGAAAGGATCGAATTCAACATGCTCGCGCATTGATAGCCAGAGGTGTTGGTCAAATTCAGACCAGAACGCCCCCTCCATCTACATCAAGCGTAACACCTGTTATAAACCCGTTCGTCATCAACATCAGTGTAGCAGCTGCGATATCATCGGCGGTGCCAACACGACCGACTGGCAAATTGGATGCAATGGAAGTATACATCCCCTCGCGAGCAGCCTCGGGCATGGAAAGATAAGCACTCGTCCCACGAGTCATGCCCGGAGAAACAGTGTTGACGCGAACAGGTGCAAGATCGCGAGCCAAAGCACGACCCATCGCCTCAACGGCAGCGTTTACACCAGCGAGTACAGCATCATTATGACCGGGACGACGGGACAGGATGCCAGAGAAGAACGTGATCGAACCGGTAGGTTTCATCTGGGCATATTTGGCGCACAAATATGGCCCGAAAAATTTACTGCGAAACGTGAATTCACCATCCTCCAGCGGAGCGTCCTTAAGCGTACCGGTACGAACAGAACTACCGGTAACGACTAGATGGTCCAAAGGCCCAACTGCTGCGAAAAATTCGCGGACTGAAGCCTCATCCGTAGTATCAAGAGGCACACCTACTGCACCAAGCTCCGACGCCACAGCCACAACCTTGTCGGGCGAGCGACTGGCGACAGTAACGGAAGCACCACGTGAAATGGCCAAACGAGCAATGGCGAGACCCATACCAGAAGTACCACCAACGACAATAACAGTTTGATTAGTGAGTTCAGCGTTCATGAATAACCTGTCAGTGAGTGAGACACAGGTTAAGCATAGCATGAGCACGCTCGACTATTGTTATGGGCGAAAGACAATTTTAGTAAGCAACCCTTATGCTGAAAAGGGTGATGCAAGCTTACAATCAGTTACCAAAGATAGACTGCATCAGTAGCGACCTTGCACAACTTAATAATGCTGGATTAACTGCTTTTGGCAACAATGTGCGTGGGAATACCATCCAGGCTTATTTGGTTTTTGTCCTCCCAGTACTGCTTCAAACCTTCATCACCCTTTTTTACAGCCCAGTCAGAGAGCAACTCACGATCTCCCATGTGGGAGAAATAGGGGACAGCCATGCCACAAGAGGTTTGCACCAGATCAATGGCAAGATCAAATATCTGGCGGGCGCCGGGTAATGGCTTGAATTGCGAAAAAAGCGCTTCCCAATCATCGTCTCCATGATGAACAACTCTTGCAGTCCCATAAAGCCGAAGAATAAGCGGCGGTCCTTCAAATGCACAAAACAAAATGGTCATGCGCGGGCTCAGCTGAACGTGTGCGGCGCTTTCGTTTCCGCTACCCGTCAAATTAAGCCAGATTACCCGTTTATCATTTAAGACGCGTAGCGTATCCATCCCCTTGGGAGAAACATTGACCCGACTATCAGCCGTTGCCGTGCCCACAAAAAAGATCTTCTGTTCATTGATAAACTCAACTAATGACTCAGAAAGTGATTCGTATTGCTTACCCATAAAACTCCTTAATACTTATTGCATAACGTTTATGACTGGTGACAGTTATACAGCTTTGCAAGTCCGCAGCGCTCAAAAGCTCGACCCCGGCTGCTTCAGGAACTCCACTTCTTCCTCAGTTGAGACTCGCCCAAGAATAGAGTTTCTATGTGGGTAACGCCCGAAGCGGTCAATAATCGCTTTGTGCTTCAGCTCAAATTCATAATTACCCGCAGGCGCAAACTCACGGTAGAGCTGTTCGGCTAGCACATGAATTTGCTTGGATTCGCTGTGCATATATGGAAGCAACAAGAAGCTGCGCTCAGTTGGCGGCAACTGAGAGTGCACCTGCAGGCGCACAGCTTCCTGAGCCAAAGCCAGAGCCATAGGGTCCTGGGCAAAAGACGCTGGTGTGTTGCGGTAGATATTTCTTGAAAACTGATCCAGAACAATAATCTCTGCGAGTCGTCCTTGCGGCGTATCGCGCCACTCATATACCTCACAGCGTTTGGCTTGAAGAAGCAGATCGCCAAAGCGCAGCCTGAGCAGTTCATCGAAGGACGGATCAGTTGCCCACCACATTTTTGGAGCAGTCTCCGTAAACCAGAATTTGAGGACTTCTTGGTACATGCTTACTCCTGATTTGGGGTGTAAATGCCTTAACGTGCAAAGGGTTGCGTAGCCGACTTGTCAGCGTAGCGCCCCTCAGAAGCTTAGGGTCAGTCCGCACTGTCAAGACCACAAGGGCTCCGTCGTCATCACTGATAGGTGATTATCTCAACTGAAGGGCTTCCTTAGAAGTAGCACGTCCTGCTTGATGGGAAGATTAAACATCAGCGCACCAAAAGATACACACAAATAGACAAAGAAACGGCGGACAATCCGAGAGAAACTAATAAGATTATTTTATAGGCAGCAACCTGTTTCTTGGCTTCTTCTACAGCATTTTCGATGTCTTGCATGGCTTGCTGAATTTTCTCAGCGAGAACATGAATAGATTGCGCATTTTGTGTTGCGGCCGCCTGAAGCTCCTCTATCTGCCTTTCCACAACTGGATCTGACTTTGCAGCCGCAGGCTTGAATGTAAAAGCCGGGATTGCAGCTGTTGCTACTTGAGCTAAATAAGGGGCTATCGCCTTTATGATTGGTAAAAATTGGACTGCCATTTTCTATAATTCTCCCTATTTCTAGTGTTGTCTAACGTAAAAGTAGGGGGCTGCACTTTAACGCAGTCCCAGCGCAGCGAACTTGACCGTAGGGTTGAACGAAGCCGCTATCGCGGAGAAATATTCCCGAACCATCAAATTACGCAGCATAATTTCGTCTCCCCCAGCAATGGAATTTTGATTACTGTACCACGAGGAGACGACATTGACAGCCCCCACACCCATCCCCGCGCACTTCGAGCACAATCACCAGCGACTGCTGAATTGCCTCAAGCTCAGAGGCATGCAGCCTAAAACCATCGCCTTGTATTCACACGGCGTACGGCGCGCAGCGGTGTATTTTAATGACCAGATAGACGCGCTCACCAAGCCACAATTAACCGACTATTTTGTTCGCATCCTGGATACCCATTCATGGAGTACGCTCAAACATGATCTGTATGGACTGAAGTTCTATTATGCCCATGTACTCAGCCAACCCTGGCCAGGTGCGGATCTGGTTAAACCACCCAAGTCATATAGCCTGCCCGACATCATTACCGTCGCCCAGGCACAACAAATCTTCATGGCCACCCGCGTATTGAGCTACCGCGTATTCTTCTTCACCCTCTACAGCCTGGGCTTACGATTAGGCGAAGGCTTACGCTTGCAGGTAGGGGATATCGATGCGGATCGGATGCGGGTGCAAGTACGCAACGCCAAAGGCAACCGTGATCGATTGGTGCCGTTATCAGAGAACACCTTGCAGGTATTGCGCCGTTTCTGGCTCACCCATCGCAACCCAAGCTTGCTCTTTCCTAATCGACACGGCGGTCTTGCCAAATCGCACTTGGCACGCACCCCGCTGGATCGTGGTGGTATCCAGACCACCTTGGGTCAAGTGACCCGTGACTGTGGCTTAAAAAAAGAATTACACCACACAGCCTGCGCCACAGCTATGCCACCCACCTGATAGAAGCTGGCATCGATTTACTCGAAATTCAGCAGATACTCGGACACCAGTCCATCCTCACCACCATCCGCTACACCCACCTCACCGAACAACGCCATCAGAGCGCACACACTCGCCTTAATCAATTAATGGAGAAATTCCACATTCATTGGGGCAAAGTCAAATGATCAGACTGGCGCACATCGTAGCAACCTACGCAGCTAAACTGCTTGCACAACACGGTCATCACCTATTGCCCAGCCAGCAAGCTGCCTTAACCGCCTTTCAAACCTGCCGTAGCCAGATGAGCCCGAGGATGCAACTTGCCTGTGATGATTGTCAAACACCCAGCTACCTGCCACATTCCTGCGGTCATCGGCATTGCCCGCATTGCCAGGCGCACGAATCACAGCGCTGGATAGACCAGCAATTACACAAATCCATCCCCGCCAACTACTTCATGCTCACCTTCACCGTGCCCGCCCAGTTGCGCACACTGGCCTGGCAACATCAGCGCGTCATGTATGACTTGATCACACGCTGCGCGTGGGAAACAGTCAACACCTTCAGCCAAAACGACAACAAGCTGCGCGGCAGCGCAGGGGCGGTGACTGTACTGCATACCCATAACCGCCGACTGGACTATCACCCCCATGTGCATCTCGTCATGCCCGCTGTCGCCTTTAACCCCAAACAGCGACGCATGCGTCATAAACACGGCAACTACCTGTTTAACCACAAAGCCCTGGCCAAAGTATTTCGTGCCAAATTACTGGCAGGCATCAGACAAGCAGGACTCACCCTGCCAAACGATTACCCGACCGATTGGGTGGTGGATTGCAAAGCCGTCGGCACTGGACAGCACGCTCTGATCTACCTTGGGCGCTATCTGTATCGGGGGGTGATACAGGAGAAAGACATCCTCTCCGACCGGCATGGTCAGGTCACCTTCCGTTACCGGAACAGCCAAACCAAACAAATGGAAACCCGTACCTTGAGTGGTGTAGCCTTCCTGCGACTGATACTGCAACACATCTTACCCAAAGGCTACCGCCGCGCCCGCAACTTTGGCTATCTGCATCCCAACAGCAAACTGCTCACACAACTACAGTTGACCCACCTGCGGCGACGGAACAATCCGCCACCCGCGCAACCCAGACCCGCGATACGTTGCCCATGTTGTGGAGGCGTGATGAAGATAGTACGTACCCGTATCAAAGCGACACCGCTAGCCGCCAACCCATCTATGTCAGAACACAGACCAGATGGCGCGGGGTGGGAGATCATGCGCTAAACCAGCCCACATCGTCCACCTGCCAGAGTTGGCAGGTATGGCCGCACTCGCCCTGAAAAAGGCTGAAACTGGGTCAGAATGGGCGAAAAGCCAACTAAAAACGGTGAGTTGAGTAGAACAAAGTTGCTGCAATGGCAACGTGAAGGTCGTGAAATGGCGGGTGGGATGCGTAACGCGTCCAGTTATGCCAGCACAGTCAAAAAGATATTTCCATAAGCGCTCAAGCAACACCCGCCCCAACCATGCCGGGCTTGTCCAACAAACGGTTCAGATTGTGGCTCGCTTCGCGATCACAATCTAACCTTACTCGTTGGGCATCACCTTTTTGGACACGGTTTGAAGCCCTCTATGCTTACGACCTTGAACTTGACCGGGAAAGCGCCTTTATCGTCTCCTTCGGAGATCGTTAGGTGTATGCCGTCAATCTCAATAGTGGCGTTGGCAGTGATACAGCTACTGTTGGATTTACTGTTAGATAAGAATGCATAGAACTGCTCAAATATGTTTTTATCATCGAAGTAGAGACTACGGAGGCCATTAGCAAGCGGTACTTCATAGCCTTTATCAATAAGGGGTGGTACCGGAGAGAGCCACGCATGTTCTGTTTCTCCGACCTCAAAGGTTAACGGCCCAGAAAGCTTTGCAGTGCCAGTTATAAATATATCCCCATGCCAGATGTAGTAGTCCGTGCTTCTATCTAGCGATGCCTTTTGCATGGAAAGATTAACTTTTCTTCCATCGTTCCAGAGTAGACCGCAAGCAGCGACGAGCTTCATCTGTTTCGGCAAGGTCGCCTCAAGGTTGCGTAGTGACTTGTCGCATACGCAATCGTCCCGTGGAGGAGTCGACCCACTCAGTTGCATCCGCTTGGCGAATGGGGCAAGGGGCTGTGAACAGGATGCCGCCAGCGCGGGTTGAAGCGCGAATGCCAGGCTGGCAACAAAGAAAACAGTGGATGTGATGATATTCATGATGCCCAACGTTCAAATTGAGGGGCAGGCCGCTTCTGGCCTGTCTCGCTCAAATGTGGTGTTAGGCTGGATGCTTCATTACGAAGACATTTACTTTTTTTCATCATCTTCTATTTGTGCCGAAGAGCTGTTTTGCACTTTAGGTATCGTGATACGACTCTTGATTACTGCATATGCGCAAACTCCCATACCAATTGTAATTACGAAGCCACCCCACTCAGGCTCGGAAAGAAGACCCAAAGCGCCAACAACAATCAGTGCGGGGCCACCAATTTTGGCGGGGATTTTTTCGATAGGTAGCAACCAAAGTAA
Organism: Sulfuriferula nivalis; assembly: GCF_009937995.1. Lineage (NCBI taxonomy): Bacteria > Pseudomonadati > Pseudomonadota > Betaproteobacteria > Nitrosomonadales > Sulfuricellaceae > Sulfuriferula > Sulfuriferula nivalis. The sequence continues at coordinate 3,211,027 of NZ_AP021881.1, read as the reverse complement.
TGACATGCTTGTAAGGCCTAACGTGTTTGAGTTGAGCGACACCCCGAAGGGGCGTAAGCCGAGAGCGAAGCGAACGGTGTTCGCTCGAACGAGACGTTGAACGAAGCCGCTATCGCGGAGAAATATTCCCGAACCATCAAATTACGCAGCATAATTTCGTCTCCCCCAGCAATGGAATTTTGATTACTGTACCACGAGGAGACGACATTGACAGCCCCCACACCCATCCCCGCGCACTTCGAGCACAATCACCAGCGACTGCTGAATTGCCTCAAGCTCAGAGGCATGCAGCCTAAAACCATCGCCTTGTATTCACACGGCGTACGGCGCGCAGCGGTGTATTTTAATGACCAGATAGACGCGCTCACCAAGCCACAATTAACCGACTATTTTGTTCGCATCCTGGATACCCATTCATGGAGTACGCTCAAACATGATCTGTATGGACTGAAGTTCTATTATGCCCATGTACTCAGCCAACCCTGGCCAGGTGCGGATCTGGTTAAACCACCCAAGTCATATAGCCTGCCCGACATCATTACCGTCGCCCAGGCACAACAAATCTTCATGGCCACCCGCGTATTGAGCTACCGCGTATTCTTCTTCACCCTCTACAGCCTGGGCTTACGATTAGGCGAAGGCTTACGCTTGCAGGTAGGGGATATCGATGCGGATCGGATGCGGGTGCAAGTACGCAACGCCAAAGGCAACCGTGATCGATTGGTGCCGTTATCAGAGAACACCTTGCAGGTATTGCGCCGTTTCTGGCTCACCCATCGCAACCCAAGCTTGCTCTTTCCTAATCGACACGGCGGTCTTGCCAAATCGCACTTGGCACGCACCCCGCTGGATCGTGGTGGTATCCAGACCACCTTGGGTCAAGTGACCCGTGACTGTGGCTTAAAAAAAGAATTACACCACACAGCCTGCGCCACAGCTATGCCACCCACCTGATAGAAGCTGGCATCGATTTACTCGAAATTCAGCAGATACTCGGACACCAGTCCATCCTCACCACCATCCGCTACACCCACCTCACCGAACAACGCCATCAGAGCGCACACACTCGCCTTAATCAATTAATGGAGAAATTCCACATTCATTGGGGCAAAGTCAAATGATCAGACTGGCGCACATCGTAGCAACCTACGCAGCTAAACTGCTTGCACAACACGGTCATCACCTATTGCCCAGCCAGCAAGCTGCCTTAACCGCCTTTCAAACCTGCCGTAGCCAGATGAGCCCGAGGATGCAACTTGCCTGTGATGATTGTCAAACACCCAGCTACCTGCCACATTCCTGCGGTCATCGGCATTGCCCGCATTGCCAGGCGCACGAATCACAGCGCTGGATAGACCAGCAATTACACAAATCCATCCCCGCCAACTACTTCATGCTCACCTTCACCGTGCCCGCCCAGTTGCGCACACTGGCCTGGCAACATCAGCGCGTCATGTATGACTTGATCACACGCTGCGCGTGGGAAACAGTCAACACCTTCAGCCAAAACGACAACAAGCTGCGCGGCAGCGCAGGGGCGGTGACTGTACTGCATACCCATAACCGCCGACTGGACTATCACCCCCATGTGCATCTCGTCATGCCCGCTGTCGCCTTTAACCCCAAACAGCGACGCATGCGTCATAAACACGGCAACTACCTGTTTAACCACAAAGCCCTGGCCAAAGTATTTCGTGCCAAATTACTGGCAGGCATCAGACAAGCAGGACTCACCCTGCCAAACGATTACCCGACCGATTGGGTGGTGGATTGCAAAGCCGTCGGCACTGGACAGCACGCTCTGATCTACCTTGGGCGCTATCTGTATCGGGGGGTGATACAGGAGAAAGACATCCTCTCCGACCGGCATGGTCAGGTCACCTTCCGTTACCGGAACAGCCAAACCAAACAAATGGAAACCCGTACCTTGAGTGGTGTAGCCTTCCTGCGACTGATACTGCAACACATTCTGCCCAAAGGCTACCGCCGCGCCCGCAACTTTGGCTACCTGCATCCCAATAGCAAACTACTCACCCAGCTACAGCTGACCCACCTATGGCGACGGAACAATCCGCCGCCAGCGCAACCCAGACCAGCGATACGTTGCCAATGTTGCGGTGGGGTGATGAAGATAGTGCGCACACGTATCAAAGCGATACCGCTAGCCACATCAGCCCCATCTATAAAACGGGAACACAGAGCAGATGACACAGGGTGGGAGACCATGCGCTAAACCAGCCCACACCGCCCACCTGCCAGACTAGGCAGGTATGGCCGTGCTCGCCCTGAAGAAGGCTGAAATTGGGTTAACATGCCCGAAAAGCCGACTAAAAACGGTGAGTTGAATAGAATAAGTTGCTGCAATGGCAACGTGAAGGTCGTGAAATGGCGGGTGGGATGCGTAACGCGTCCAGTTATGCCAGCATAGTCAAAAAGATATTTCCATAAGCGCTCAAGCAACACCCGCCCCAGCCATGCCGGGCTTGTCCAACAAACGGTTCAGATTGTGGCTCGCTTCGCGATCACAATCTAACCTTATTCGTTAGGCGCAGATGGCCGTGCACGGCCTCTCGCTATTTGTATACGATGATTCATTTCTGACACATACCCTTATGCACCACCACCGAAAGAAACACCCGAAAATATCATCATGTTGCGTGAAGCGAGTCTCACGATGTTCGCATCAACGAATTCAGTTATGCGACAGCGTTACGTCTCGCTTCACTCAATATCATATTTATAACTTGTTGTAAATAAAGCAATTTTCTTGCCAGCATCATGTGCCGCGCATGAATTTTATTATTTAATTATTACTACCATGCGTGATGCATGGCTATCTGAGCTTAACGTAAAGTAGACACCCTAAAAAATGCCATAAAAAGCACCTTCAAGGTGTATATTCTGGTTTTCGTGATGCAGTACGTTGTATTCATTGAGGATAAAATTATGACACGCCCCAATTTTTCTGTAGATAACCCCACTGCACCACCTCCTAAATTACTTGACCGTGTACGCGATAAATTGCGGGTTAAGCATTACAGCATACGCACGGAACAAACTTATTTAGATTGGATTAAACGCTATATTCTGTTTCATGGCAAGCAGCACCCACAGGAGATGGGGACTGCTGAGGTGGAGGCATTTTTGACGCATTTGGCAGTAGCGGGCAAAGTGGCTGCTTCAACACAGAATCAAGCTAAAAGCGCGTTACTATTTCTATATCGTGAGGTATTGGCAATCCAATTACCATGGCTGGATAACGTGACGCAGGCGAAAGCACCAAAACGTTTGCCTGTGGTCTTAACTGTAAGCGAAACACAAGCGATGCTGGCGCAATTAAAGGGTACGCATGGCTTGATGGCGGGTTTGTTGTATGGTGCAGGTATGCGCTTGATGGAGGCTGTTCGTTTAAGGGTAAAAGATATTGAGTTTACGCGGCATGAAATTATTGTGCGGGAGGGTAAGGGTTTTAAGGACAGAATAACGATGTTGCCAGAATCGTTAATCACCCCGCTTAAACTACATTTGGCTAAAGTAAAAGCATTGCATGATGAGGATTTAGCGCTGGGTTATGGCGAGGTTTATTTGCCATTTGCATTAGACAAGAAATACCCACATGCGGGGCGTGAATGGGGTTGGCAGTATGTTTTCCCATCTAAAAATTTATCAACCGACCCACGTTCTAACATCACGCGCCGACATCATATTGATGAAAAAGGTTTGCAACGCGCTATTAAACAAGCGGTACGTGATTTGGGTTTCACCAAACCAGCAACGCCGCATACTTTACGGCACTCTTTTGCCACACATTTATTGCAATCGGGTTATGACATCCGCACGGTGCAGGAGTTACTCGGACATTCGGATGTATCCACAACGATGATTTACACCCATGTGTTAAATAAAGGTGGTCGTGGGGTAAAAAGTCCGTTGGATATGTAAAGGCTTGACTAGATTTTCAAACTTGACAATGTGCGAAAAGCACTGCAAACTTGTACAATATATAGTGCAAATTGGAGTGCGCCATGCGTGTCATGAATTTTTCTGAAGCTCGTAGCAGTTTAAAAGCGGTGATCGATCAAGTTGTTGATGATGCTGATTACACCGTCATTGCTCGACGCGATGCGCCCGATGCGGTGATTATGTCGTTAGATGCCTTTAATGGCTTAATGGAAACCGTGCATTTATTAAAATCCCCTGCTAATGCAGCGCATTTGGCAAACTCAATTGCACAATATCAACAAGGCAAAACCGTATCCCGAGAACTGGTAGATGATTAGTCGGCTGACCTGGACACTGGCATCCTGGGATGATTATGTTTATTGGCAAGGTCAGGACAAAAAGACGCTTAAACGCATCAATCAGCTTATTCAGGCAACAATGCGGCAACCGTTTGAAGGCATAGGTAAGCCAGAACCATTAAAAGAGAACTTGGCAGGTTACTGGTCACGCAGAATTGATGAAACTAATCGCTTGGTGTACTGCGTAAACGAAGGTGATTTGGTTATCATTGCCTGCCGCTATCACTACGGCAACTAACCCAGCTCAAATCTCCCAAGGATCCACATCCAGATGCCAGCGCAGTTTGTTGGCTTTCATTTTATACACTCTGCTTATCCATTCCTGCAAAAACCCCTGCAACACTCGACGGTTGGGTGATTGCACCAATAGCAGCGCGCGCTCGACGTTGGCTTTGCGGGTGAGTGCTGCGGGGGTGGGGTCAAACAGGCTGATGTGTTCGTTATCAGACGCCTGTGCTTTGGCTTCACTCAGAAATGCCAGCGCGTCCTGGACATACTCGGCTTCGGCACGCAATACTGCCTGATGGATATAGGGCGGAAAGCTGGCGCTGCGGCGTTCGTTGAGCAGGGTTTTAGCGTAACCAATATAGTCGTGCTTTTGCAATGCGCGATACAGGGGATGGTCGATGAATTCAGTCTGTATCAGCACCTCGCCCGTATGTTGTGCGCGGCCTGCCCGTCCGCTGACTTGCATGAGCTGCGAGAACAGGCGTTCGCTGGCGCGGAAGTCGGGGCTGTATAACGCGCTGTCAGCATCAATCACGCCGACTAATGTGAGATTAGGGAAATCGTGGCCTTTGGCTAACAGCTGCGTGCCGATGAGGATATCGACTTCACCGGCACGGATTTGCTGCTGCATGGTTGCCCAGCTGTCTTTGCGCCGCGTACTGTCGCGATCTATGCGCAGGACACGAGCGGTGGGGAATTGCTGTTGCAGTTTTTCTTCCAGCCGTTGCGTGCCTACACCTGTGGGCGAGATATCAACGTTGCCGCAATCGGGGCAGGCATGGGGAACGCGTTGGGCGTAGCCGCAATGATGGCAGCGCAATTGTTTGTCGCGCAAATGTACTACTAGCCGTACTGAACACCTTGGACAGCCAGCATTCCAGCCACAGGCACGACACACCAGCGTGGGCGCATACCCACGACGGTTAATGAAAATCAGGCTTTGTTGTTGCAAATCCAGCCGTTGCTGGATGGCGGCACTGAGTGCGGGTGATATGCCGGCATCACATTTTTGGGTACGTAAATCGACCAGCCGAATTGACGGCAGCGTCGCTGCACTGATGGCGCGCTGGGTCAGGCTCAGCCGTTGATAGCGCCCAGTTTGCGCATTGTGCCAGGTCTCCAGCGCGGGAGTGGCGGAGCCTAACATGATGGGAATATTGCGCTGCTGGGCGCGGATAATCGCGACATCGCGCGCAGCGTAACGCAGGCCGTCCTGTTGGTAAAACGAGCTGTCGTGTTCCTCGTCGATAATAATCAGCGCCAACTGCGGCAGCGGCGTAAACACCGCCAGTCGCGTACCCAGCACGATACGCGCACGCCCTGCGCTGGCGGCCAGCCAGTGTTGCAGGCGGTCACCATCATTCATACCGCTATTCAGGGTGGCGATTTCTACATCAGGAAAACGGGCGCGGAACACACCGGTTAATTGTGGCGTGAGGTTGATTTCCGGCACCAGCACTAACACTTGCCCACCCTGCGCTAAAGCTGCCTGCACCAGATGCAAATAGACTTCGGTTTTGCCGCTGCCAGTGACACCGTGCAGTAAAAATGGCTGAAACTGTCCCGTTGCTGCGCTGATTTTCTCAACCGCGCTAGCTTGTTCAGGATTGAGCACCGGCGCTATATCGGCAACGACGGCATTATTATTTAATGGGGCGATAGTTGATAACAAACTGACCCAACCCAGCTCCAGCCAATGCTTAAGTGTGCTGCGGTAGCTGGCAGATGCCGCAGCGAGCGATGCGGCAGGGTGCACTGCGCCATCGGCCAATAGCGTGAACAATGCACGCTGTCCGTGAGCTCGGGCGGGTATCTCAGCACGCTGACCTGATTCAGTTAACTGCCATGCACTGGTGGTTTTAAGTGTGTAAGGCTGGGGCTTACGCAATGCAGTGGGCAAGGCAGATAACACTGTTGCGCCCAATGGATGATGGTAATAGTCACTACAAAACTGCAGCAATTTAAGCACTTCCGCTGGCAATATCGGCGCGTCGTCGAGCACCTGACTAATTGGCTTGAGCCGCGCAACAGGATGGTCTGATTTATGCCCGACAGCCAGCACTATGCCCAGCAATTCCTTGCGCCCAAACGGCACACACACGCGCCGCCCCACGTCCGCCGCTGTCAGCGTAGGGGCGAGATAATCAAATAAACGAGGTACGGGAAGGTCGAGCGCGACCTGAGCGATAACGGGCAACATACGTATCAGTTTACCGCAAAAGCCCGCAGGCGATTGTCACTAAATATTCAAAAACGCGTCACGATATTGACTTGTGGCAGTTGCAAAATCGCACACATGAATAAAGACCTCCTACTCCAAACTTTCAGCTCTCCAACTTCACCGTTGCGTATCGCTTTGGTGACGGAGACTTATCCACCAGAGATCAACGGTGTTGCCATGACCCTGGGGCGACAAGTGGCTGATTTGCAGCAACGCGGGCATCAGATCCAATTGATACGCCCGCGCCAGAACGCTGCAGACACCGCCACGCAAAGCCCGCAACTGGAGGAGGTGCTCAAGGTAGGCGTGCCGATCCCACGTTACGCCGGCTTAAAAATGGGCCTGCCAGCCAAATCAGCACTGGTGCGTTTATGGCAGTTAAAACGCCCGGATCTGGTGCATATCGCCACGGAAGGCCCGCTGGGCTGGTCAGCGTTATCCGCTGCACACAAGTTGCGCTTGCCGGTGAGTACCGATTTTCACACTAATTTTCACAGCTACAGCAAGCACTACGGCGCTAGCTGGTTGCGCCGCCCGATATTGGCGTATTTGCGCAAATTCCATAACAAAGCTGCGGTGACACTGGTACCGACGGAAAGCTTGCGACTGGAACTTGAAGCCCACGGCTATCGCAATGTGGAAGTGGTATCACGCGGCGTCGATACCTCGCTGTTCAATTCTGCCAAGCGCGATGCCGCGCTGCGCGAAAGCTGGGGTGCGGATGAGCAAACACAAGTAGTGATTTATGTTGGCCGTGTCGCACCTGAGAAAAACCTGCCACTGGTATTCAAGGCTTACACCGCAATGCGTGCAATCAACCCGAATATGCGACTGGTTATAGTCGGGGATGGTCCGCTACGTGCCAGTCTGCAAGCGCAGTTCCCAGAAGTAATATTTTGCGGCATGCGTAGCGGTGAAGAATTGGCGCGCCATTATGCATCGGGTGATGTGTTTTTGTTTGCCAGCATGACTGAAACTTTTGGCAATGTTACGACTGAGGCCATGGCCAGCGGTCTGGCTGTGGTTGCCTATGATTATGCAGCGGCACAAGCATTGATCAAACATCGTGAAAATGGTCTGGTTGCGCCATTCGATGACGAACAAAAATTTATCGCAGCAGCATGTGAATTAGCCTACCAGCCTGCGCTTGCGCAATCATTAGGCCTTGCTGCACACCAGACTGCGCTGACTATCGCGTGGGATCATATACATCAACGCTTTGAAAAAGTTTTGCAAAGCATCATAGACAGGGAAGAATATGATGGAGAAATTGAGCTGGCAGTGGATGGGTGAACACGAGGCTGGACTAACCCAACGCTTCAACCGCGTTGAACGTTACCCCGCTATCGTGCGCGCTTTCCAAATCATTAGTCGCCTGGGTGATGGCGTATTCTGGTACACCTTGATGATAGTGTTGTACGTCGTCAATGGCAAAGCAGCGCTACCCGTGATTATACAAATGATCGCGGCTGGCCTGACTGCGACGCTGATATACAAATGGCTGAAGCAGAAAACTTTGCGCCCGCGTCCGCACCATCAGTTTGGTCACATCCATTGCTTAACAGCACCGCTGGACAGGTTCAGCTTTCCGTCTGGTCATACCCTGCACGCAGTGACATTTAGTCTGGTAGCGATTTATTATTATCCGATGCTGGGAGGGTTGCTTATCCCGTTTACGCTTGCGGTCGCTGCTTCACGGCTGGTGCTGGGCTTGCATTATCCTACTGATGTATTGGCTGGATTTGTACTCGGCAGCCTGGTGGCCAGCGTATCATTTATGGTTTTTTAACGACAAACCTACGCAAACCCTGCTCGGTCAGAATCGCATTCAGCGGCACATCCCAGCTATCGTGCGGCAATGTGCCTGCTATATGCTGGCAGGCAAATGCCACACCAATCAAATACGGCTTGAGATGGGCATGCCGACGGTGCAAATAAGCCAGACTGGCATCGTAATAACCACCACCCATGCCGATACGTGAACCTGCATCATCAAAGCCCACCAGTGGCATGAACAGCACGTCCAGTTGCCGCGCACGTATGCGCTGAGTGCCGCGATTTTCAGGGATGCCGAATTTATTCAAATACCAGCCCTGATTAGCCTCTATGCGATGAAACCATAATTGCTTGCCTTGCCCAAATGGTAACGCCGGCAAATACACCGTTTTACCCAGTGCCAGTAAAGCGTTCATCAGCGGCACGGTACTGATTTCCGGGCCATGCGGCAAATAAAGCCCGATGTGGTGGTAACGTAAAGCAAGATGTGAACGCAGCGCGTGTACTGACATTTGCTTAGCTGCTTGCTTGCGATAGACAGGTGTCAGTGCGCGCCTGCACTTGAGCATCTGGCTGCGTAATTCAGATTTGGTTGGAGGTGAATTCATAAAGGAGGAGCTCCCCGCAGATGCCGTCTGACCGCTATCTTGAACCTAGGGTTCAAGTGGTCACAACGCAAGCACATCAGGCACATCAACAAGTGAGACGCGCACACCAGTGCTTTTTTAGCCGCAACCATCGCAAATTTATTGGTTCAAAGAATTCGCAATCTGGACGCGCACCGCAGGGAACATAGTGCTGTCAGGCTACTGGGTTATCCAGTACATCAAACAAAGTATCCTGAGGTCTTAATACTTCGTCTATCATTCCCGACATGGCTTCGATTCTACGCTCCGTCACACTGATGTCAACGCCATTTTGTTTTGGTTTGTTTTGTAGCTCGAAAGCAATATTAAGGGCGGCCATCACGGCTATACGTTCAACACCTATGACTTTGCCTTGTTCACGAATTTCACGCATTTTGCTATCCAGGTATTCTGCGGCTGCCAGCAAAGCATCTTGTTCTGAGGCGGGACAGGCGACGCGGAAATCACGCCCCAGTATAGAAATATCCAAACCCTTACTATCGCGACTCATACTTCACCCTCGGGTATGTTAGACAGCAGATTTTCCATGCGCGTGCGGGCGTATATAACGCGCTCGCCTAGTTGCTTGTTCTGGTCATTCGCCACGGCCACTTGCTGGCGCAGCTTTTGATTTTCCGCACGCAAGTTCTGACACAATTCCACCAGTTGCGTGAGCTTAATTTCGAGAGAGTTTAGTTGAGATTCCATAGCTGTACTATAATTTGAAAAATTCAGTTGCGTCAATGACTCATCACTACTAATTGAAAGTAATTACTTAATATATGGATAATATCAGTCAATTTGTTGATCCGAACGCCAATTTCGATGAAAACAACCCGCTACGCGAAGATGCAGTATTCTACCGCGCCAACAACGCCCGTGGCAAAACTTGCGAACTCGTTGATAATACAGGAAATAATCTCGATGCTACAGAATGCAACGATATTCTTAACAGTTTAGTCGAAAACGATGTTTTTGGATTCCGCACCCTCTCTGCCAATGGCGGAGATGCCATCCGTATGGATAGACGCGAATCCACCCATGTACAAGTCGGTGACGATCTCTATCGCCTTGTCGTATTTCGTTATCAGGCACGGATAGAACTGTTTTAGAAAGCCCAATATGCGCTTAGCGGATAATGAACAATTAGCTATTAACCAAGCGATACATCAAGCTGATGCCACCGCACGCATTTACCTATTTGGCTCGCGCATAGATGACAACGCACAAGGTGGCGATATTGATTTATTAGTATTGTCCAAAAAACTGAATATCATGGACAAACTTAACATTCTGGCACAATTGCATATGCAATTAGGCGAACGAAAAATTGATATTGCTATTTATCCCGACACACAACATCCTTTTCCACGCATGGTGATGGCAACAGGTGTGCCGTTATGACTTCCGCCAAAATAGAATTATTGCAGATTGAGCTACAAGGCTTACAGCTTGCAGCAGAACATTTACGTTATTCCCTGGCACGATGTGAGGGCTTAACAGGTATAACCAACTTGCCACCCGAGCAACTCGAACGACTCGAGTCATTAGCAAGCCGTTTCGCACGCCTTGCCGACTTACTCACTCAACGTCTATTTCGCCTGATTGATGATATTGAATTGGTAGGCAACAGTACGCTACTTGATCGCATCTATCGTGCAGAAAAACGCGGCTGGGGTAATGCATCCGAGCTTATCAAAATACGAGAATTACGCAATTTAATTGCCCACGAATACAGCGGTGACCGCATGGTTGAAGTCTACACGGCGGTTGCTAGCCTCACCCCATCTTTGTTAAATGTAGTGCCCGCTGTCACCACCTACGCAAATTCACTTATTCAACACTACTAACCCTATGGCCTACCTCCTCGATTACATCAAATCCCGCTGGGCGCCTAAAGGCAGCGTTGTCACTGCGGGTGTGCCGCCCGAACAACGGATTGAGCAAGTGCCAGTTACACCCGAGCTCATACAGCGCAATCTTGCCGCTTCGCCTGCTATTCCACAAGACAGCGGTGCAATGCTATATGCCGCGCTGTCTGACCCGTTCTTTATTCAGACGGGACCCCGCGTACTCGCGCAGCAGCTGATTGCCAATGGACTAAATTGCGAACTGGAACCGCTGGTAAAACTGCTTACCGTGCTCACGCAAGACGTCACACGTCAGATGTATATTGATGCCGCACCTAGCCGTGACGGTGCGATAGGTATACAACTGTTCCCTGTCTCCCCTGAGCATGATGCAAAAATTGCCGTGTTATGCAGCACCGATATGCACGGTCTGGGTAAGGGTGTGTATCCGTTTCACGCCGTTCCTGCCAATCCCACGCCAGGTCAAACTTGCGGCTTCTACATCCGCGTGGTCATCAAGGAATAGCGTCAGCACCTCAATTTCGCTATAATCCGCGTACTTTGTCAGGTGCGCTACGCGAGTAGTGTTAAACGGGAAACTGGTGCAATACCAGTGCTGCCCCCGCAACGGTAAGCAAGTGTGGACGTGTCATTCCAGCCACTGTGTGTAAACATGGGAAGGCGATGCGTCAAGTCTTGTGAGCCCGGATACCGGCCTGATAATGATCCGAAACATTGCGGGGAGGCAATGATGACGTGTCTCCTCACCGCGCCTGCCGCATGACGACTCACTGACTAATTTATCCCCCGCTGTTTCATTTATCCACCGCAAGCGGGGAGCTTGCGTTAATTTCAGGACTTATCATGCACCCACGTTACACCCTGAGCGCGATTGCGCTCGCCATAACCTCTTACGCTCACGCTGACACCACCCCCACATACTCGCTTGACGACGTCATCGTCACTGCGACACGCACACCCACATCTGACGTCACTGCAACCTATGACTCGGAAGTCTATACGCAAGCAATGATTAAAGCCTCTGGCGCAACGACACTGGTTGACTACCTGACGCAAAACACCGCGCTCACTGTCATGCCATCTTATGGCAATCAATTCACGCCACTACTCGATATGAGAGGTTACGGTCTTAGCAACGGTTTTCAGAACATGGTTATCAGCCTAGATGGACAGCGTCTCAACAATATTGATGGCATGCCCGCACTGCTGGGCAGCATTCCGCTTTCCAGCATAGATCGTATTGAAATAACGCCGGGCAGCGGTTCTGTCATCTATGGTGATGGCGCCACTGCAGGCACGATACAAATTTACACACACCCACATAAGGGTGTCACTTTAGCCACGAGCGCAGGTAATCATGGTCAATTAACAGGCACGGTAACAGCAGGCCTGTCTACCGAGCTGCTTCAGCTCTCTGCAAGTAGTGATTATCAGCATAGTGATGGCACCAGTCAGGCTGATATCACTGGGCATAAGGATGCATCCACCCTGAACACGCAGACTGGTCAAATTAAATTTCGCCCACTGGAAACGCTCTGGCTCTCTCTCAATGGTGCTAGCTCGCGTGCTGACACCCGCTACGTGGGACCATTAACACTGGCACAATTTCAATCCGACCCCACGCAAAATGGTGGCAATCAATATAACCATCAGGCATTAAACAGCGATCAATGGCGATTTGGCGCGGCCTGGGATATCACCAGCCTAACCAAACTCACCCTGAGCCATAATCAGGAAAACAAACTGTCCGATTATATTTCGCCCTATCCATACACATCGAACTACGATTACACCACTGACGACATCGCGTTAATACACAACGGTGACTCATGGAAACTGACCACGGGTGTACAAAGCTTTAATGGTACCCGCGCAAGCGTCAGCTCATTCACCACACCTAATAACACCAGTAAAAATAATCTTGGTTATTACGCTCATGGCGAGTATCACTTGGGACAACTGACCCTATCCGCAGGTGCACGCCATGAAAAAGTGGATTACAACTACGCACCTGCTGGTGGTACTGCATTGTTTAGTAACCAGCAATTCAATGCCTGGGACATAGGTACGAATTACCAGTTCAACCCCAAGACATCGGTATTTGCCAATTACAACCATGCATTTCTGGCACCTGACATAGATAGCTTTTTCAACACATTCACTGGCAGTTTCAATGGCTTCATTGTGCCGGAAACGGTCAAAACACTGACTGTAGGCGTCAACCACGCAACGGATCAACACAAAGTAAAAATTGCGCTATTCCGTGCCGATCTTAACAATGAAATTTATTACAACCCATTCACCTACACCAGTACCAACCTTGATCAATCGCATAAATATGGCATCGAACTCCGTGATGTCTGGCATATCAATGAACAGCTCAGTCTGAATGCTCGCTACACTTACACGCGCGCGATTATTGACCGAGCCAGCGATGGCGTCGGGGGAACCTACAATGGTAATGACTTGCCTGGCGTACCAAAACATGGCATCAATCTGGGCATGACTTATCTGTGGACAGATCACAGCACCATTAATCTGACGCAGATGTGGCGCAGCACTGCTTATGCAGCGAATGATTTTGCAAATAATGCTACGCAGCGACAGGCGGCGATACAATCAACCAATTTCGCGGTGCATTATCACTATAAGAATTACGAGGCCAGCGCGGCAATTGATAATATATTTGCTCACAGCAATGGTCTATGGGTGCAGGATGATACAATTTATCCAGTTAATTTCACGCGTAATTATCGCATAGGGTTAAAAGCCAGCTTTTAACCTGTTGTAACAAGGGGTAGTCCCCGCTACCCCTGCCCTATTGGAGATCAATATGAACTGTAGCACCCGTCAACAAATCAACATTGGCCTTATCCTCACCCTGATCATGGCGCTCACACGCAGCCATCATTGGGCTACGCTCAGTGCATTACCAGATGCATCCTGGGCAATATTCTTTCTGGTCGGCGTCTATCTGCGCCCAATGTGGATTATGCCCGCCCTGATTGCTGCCGCGATGGGAATAGACTATGTTGCAATCAGTCAATTTGGCGTATCCGATTTCTGTATATCGCCAGCCTATGGGTTGCTCGTACCCGCCTATGCTTCGCTGTTTATCGCTGGTCGCATCTATGCTGCACATCACCGCATGAGCCTGAGCACACTGCCATGGCTATTTGGCACCGCGCTGGTTGGTGCCATCGCAGCTGAGTTGTTTTCCAGCGGCGGCTTCTATGTCTATTCTGGTCGTTTTGCCGAGCCTACACTGGCCGGGTTTATCCCGCAGTTTTTTGAGTACTTCCCAGTGATGCTGTCGTCATTTGCTTTCTATTTGGGTGCGGCAGCAATTGCCCATCTGTTAATAAGCAGCACGCACGGACAGCGCACTGCATGAGCTTAACTGCCGCTGAAATCGCAGAAAACAATGCGCGTCATGCCACACGCATGGCGCGCAAAAAAGCTGTGATTGATGCTGCAATTGCCAACGCCACCGACGAACACGGCCTGCTCATCGTCATCACCGGCAACGGCAAAGGAAAAAGCACTTCGGCTTTCGGTACTATGGCACGGGCTTTGGGCTACGGCATGAAAGTCGGCGTTTGTCAGTTCATTAAAAGCCGCACCGATACGGGCGAGGAAGCCTTTTTTGGCAAACTGCCGAATGTGGAATGGCACGTTCTGGGTGACGGTTTCACCTGGGATACACAGAACCGTGAACAGGACATAGCCACAGCCAAACGCGGCTGGGCGGTAGCGACGCGCATGTTGAATGACCCCAGCTATCAGTTGGTAGTACTTGATGAACTGACTTATCTGCTGTCGTATGGCTATCTGGACAATGACCTGGTATTGGACACTCTGGCCAACCGCCCTGACATGCAGCACGTTATTGCCACTGGTCGTGGTGCTACCGACGCACTCATCGAACTCGCCGATACCGTATCCATCATTGCTGATGAGAAACATGCTTATCGAGATGGTGTCAAAGCACAACCAGGTATAGATTTCTAAGGCTTTGCATACCACCATACAAATCATCAACACCATCACCGACATCCCCGCTGCATTATGGGATGGGCTGAATGATGGTAATCCGTTCCTCTCCCATGCATTTTTAGCCGCATTAGAAACGCCTGGCTGCGCCACACCACAAACAGGCTGGCAGGCGCAATTCATTACGCTATGGCAGGATCAGCAACTCATAGGTGCGATGCCGCTGTACCTGAAATCTCACTCCTACGGGGAGTATGTATTCGACTGGGCATGGGCAGAGGCTTATGAACGGCAAGGGTTGGCGTACTACCCGAAACTACTGTGCGCGGTGCCGTTTAGTCCGATTACGGGATTGCGTGCGCTAGGCGCAACGGCAGAAATTCGCGCAGCCCTCATCAATGCCGCTTTGCAGCTGGCACAGACACTGGGTGTTTCATCACTGCATTGTTTATTCCCGGACGAAGCGCAAGCGCAGACTATGCAACTGGCAGGCATGATGCTGCGGCAGGGCGTTCAATTCCACTGGCGCAATGCTGACTATGCTGATTTTGATGCTTTTCTGGCGACCATGAACAATGACAAACGCAAAAAAATCAAACAGGAACGACGCCGCGTCCGTGATGCAGGTATCACGTTTGCACACTACACCGGGCACAACATTACCCATCAGCATTGGCATTTTTTCACCCGTTGCTACGACAGCACTTATATCCAGCATCGCTCCACACCCTATTTGAATCTGGATTTTTTCCAGCGCATCGGCGCGACCATGCCAGATAATGTGTTACTGGTAATCGCTTATCGTGACGGCCAGCCAATAGCCAGCGCATTAAATATTTACACAGCGGATACGCTCTATGGCCGTTACTGGGGTGCAATGGAATTTCACTCCGGCTTGCATTTCGAAACTTGCTATTATCAGGCGATAGAGTTTTGCATCTCCTATCGCCTCAAGGTTTTTGAAGGCGGTGCCCAAGGTGAACACAAAATCGCTCGTGGCTTCCTGCCAGTGACAACGTGGTCAGCACACTGGCTGGCACACGATAAATTCAGCCGTGCCGTCGCCGATTTTCTTAGCCGAGAAACGCAAGGAATGGCGCGCTATACCGATGAACTGAATGAGCACAATCCTTATAAGAACTTACCTGACTAAGCTAACTGTATACGTTTGAATCCAAACTACGAAACTTTGCTGAACACCAAAAGCCGGTTATTCGACGGCATGGCAATATCCTCCCGCAATACTAGGCCGTGAGACGACGCTAATTCACATATCGCTTCAAAATCACGGATGCCACTGGCGGGGTCACGTGCTTTGAGCCAGCCATCAAATTCGGCATTACTATCGGAAGTGTAATTGCCGCCATAATTAAATGGGCCATATAAACACAACATACCATTCACCGCCAACACCCGCGCCACGCCAACAAACAAATTACCTACTGATGGCCATGACATGATATGCACAGCATTGGCATTGAACACCGCATCAACCTGAGTCACGCCCCAGTCGGGCTGATTGACGTCCAGCACCAGAGGTGGCAACACATTGGGCAGCCGTGCTTCATCCAGCCAAGCCTGTATGCCTGCATGGTGCTCTGGCAAATCACTGGTTTGCCAGGTCAGATGGGGCAATGCCTGCCCAAAATACACTGCGTGCTGCCCAGTGCCGCTGGCGATTTCCAGTACGTGATGACTATTGGCAAAAAACGTTTGTAACTGCGCCAATATCGGCGCCTGGTTGCGCAGGCAGGAGGGTGAGTTAGGTTTCATCATATCAGTGCCACTGTATTTCAAATGCGGTCTTCGCGCCTATGACGCAATCTTGCAGACGCTTGGGCATCACCGCGTGAGTAGGCGACAAGGCGATACGCCCTGCCATGATTTCAGCTTCAGATTGCGGATAATGGGGTACGTTACCATCTACATCAGCAAAACCTTCGGGGTATATAGGCTGCAAATTTGCATCATATTTATCGGTCGCGCCCAGCGTGTGCAGTAACTCATGTGTAATCACCACATTGTTCTGCGCATTTTGCTGAGGTTGTGCAAACGCATGCACCACACCAATTAAGCCCTTTTGCAATCCTAAGGAATGTTCCAGCGCTACGCCGTCTTCTCCCTGATGATAAACAACAAACAGTTTAACCTGTCCCAAGCTCTGCCAGAAAGCTGTGTTTTGCCACACATACTGACGTAATTTCAGACTCCACAATGCAATATCGACAGCACTTGCTGGCGGTTTGGGCGGCAGAGGTGGCTCGGTAGCAATAGTGTGCGCCAACTTCACTTGTGGCACGGCAATCGGCGTCAACCGATAACGCGCACTTTGCTGATTAATAAACTGGCTGATTTCAGTAAAATCATCCACCGTAAGCGCATCAATATACGCCTGCACCTGCTCATTATGGTCGCCATTAATTGGGTAAATCACTATATGCAGCGGACGCATCCACTGCGCCACGAACCAGCGTTCCCATGAAGTCAACGCCGCCAGCGTTATCAACACACCCAATAAAATGGTAATCCGCACACCCCGAAAAGTCATCATATCCCTTAGTTTTAGTTATCAGTCCACATCTTAACATTTAGCTTATGTTATTTTTCGACCACAACCTCATTCCATATTCCCGCTACACGAAAAAAAGCAGTAAAATTAACAACTAACTAAATATAAACTAGAGACAGCACGCTCCTCCATACCACTGTAATCACCCTGAAAAACAGGCGTGACACAGCTTGGCAAGCGTCCTGCAGGCACAAAATTATGAATTATGAAACTTATCTGGATGAAGTCACCACGCTCATCGCCGAAAACTATAAATTAATTGATGCGGTCGCCATAGGCTTAGTAATGAAAGCGCAAGATGCTGAATTTTTCGTTCCCCATGACGAAAACGCAGCGCTACGCACCAAAGCTCAGGCCAAAATTGACGCCAAAACCATTTATGATACTTATCGGGGCTAAGTCTTGAACCTCAATGTCAGGCCAAATGAAAATGATGACGGCTCGTCTGGCGCTGCCTGGCGACATAAACTCTACGTTATCATTTTTGAAGCTGATACCCCTGCAGGAAAATGGTTTGATTTAATCCTGATCGCTGCGGTTTTATTAAGCGTAATCACGGTTATTCTGGATAGCGTCGCGTCCATTGCGCTGCAATATCAAACTATACTCAAAGTACTGGAATGGTTTTTCACCATTTTATTTACCATCGAATATATTGCGCGGCTCAGTTGCGTGCGCCACCCGACACGCTACGCCCGTAGCTTCTTTGGCATTATCGATTTACTCACCATACTGCCTAGCTATCTAGAATTATTTTTACCCGGTGCGCATTTCCTGACTAACGTGCGCTTGCTACGGTTATTACGTATTTTCCGGATACTCAAGCTGGTCTCATTCATTAATGAATACAGCCAACTGGGCAGCGCGCTTGCCGCCAGCCGTCGCAAGATCATGATATTCCTCTCCGTCGTACTGATAGTCACCTTTCTGCTAGGGACGCTAATGTATGCCGTGGAAGGCCCGGCTAATGGCTTTACCAGCATCCCCGTCTCCGTGTATTGGGCGATAACGACCATTACCACTGTCGGCTTCGGTGACATATCGCCCAAGACCGATTTAGGTCGACTTATCACTTCTTTAATGATGCTGCTCGGCTGGGGCATACTCGCCGTCCCTACTGGCATCATCAGCGCGGAAATCAGCGCTCAGAAATTCAAACCAACTACCCGTACCTGCCCCACCTGTCTGACTGAAGGTCTGGATGAAGATGCAATATATTGCAAAAACTGCGGTGCAGCTCTACCGCCTTATGAACATAATTAAACCGATAGCGAACAGAAAACATTATGGGCTACTTTAAATTATTTCTCTCCCTCTTCCGCAAAAAAACACCGATGCCGATAGCGCACGAACTTGATGCCGAAGAGCAGGCAGCGCAACCAACCAAGCGCCAGATTGAGCGTCGCAATAGAAAGCGCCGCAATGCCGCAAAAGGCACACGAGCCCTGATTATTGATGACTCGGGAACCGTCGTTTTTGCGCTGAGAAGAGTTTTGCAGTCGACGGGTTATACAACTTTAGAAGCCTTTGATGCCGAAAGCGGAATAGAAATAGCCCGAACAGAAAGACCCGAAGTCATCTTTCTCGATATTGTTTTGCCCGGCATGAATGGCTTTGCTGCATTACGTCTGCTACGACGCGACCCGCTGACCAAGAACATCCCCATCATCATGATGAGCAGTAACGAACAGGCGACCGAACAGTTTTTTGGCAGCCGCATCGGTGCTGATGATTTTATGAAAAAACCATTTGCCCGTCAGGAAGTCTTTGCCCGGCTGGAAAAGCTGGTCGACTCAGATTCACATCTACGCCGTCCAACCTATGAGCCCACTCCAGCACCAGGTGCCGGAGCTGTTTGATATTGGCTATAGCCGTTATGACTTTCGCTAATACAGCTTAGACTGTAAGCGACCACAGGAGCATATCCATTTGCACACATCCAACCTGATTTCAAATAATACACCGCTACCGCTAACGGAAGAGCTCGCCCTATACAAACGCTACCTCAAAATGCTTGAGCATATTGCGGGATTACTACTGGAAAAAACCAGCGAACAAAGTCTGTCTGGTGTGCTGCGATTACTTTCTGAAACCACAGGTGTAGGCTGTTGCGCCCTCTTTTTAAACAAGACCAATCAGCATGACCAACAAATCGCAAAACTCAATTGCACCTGGTCAACAGGCGAAGCAGTCAGTCGCTTATCCAACTTTGACCATTTTCGCGAACTTGAATTTCAACGCTATCCATTGCTATTTGATGCCTTGCAGGTAGGCATGGTATTTTGCAAACATCTGCCCGAGTTGTCGCCAGCCGAGGCAGCATTGTTTGCTACACAGAACATCCAGACTGCACTTTGCGTCCCTTTGCTAATGGATGATGAAATGGAAGGCTTTATTGGATTATTCAGCCAGCACACTGCCCGTAACTGGCACACAGTGGAAATTGATGTTATTTGCGCCGTAGCAAACAGCATAGCACTGGCACTTACGCGCAAACAGGCTGAGCAAAGTCTGGAAGTGAATGCCCATCGTCTGAGAACGCTGGTTGGCTCTACCGAAGACATGATTATCGAATATGATCAAAACCATCAGATACTCAATGTATGGACCGACAACCACGCTTTTCCTATCACCCTGGAAAATCATGCCCAAGGCCTTGCGCTGGAAATCGCGCTGCCCTATAACATGGCTCAGGCCATACTCTCCGCGTCCACCAAACTGCGCACCCAACAACATCGCGAAACTTTTGAATTTACTTTACGTATCCACGATGAGGACAGGTTTTTCCTTGGTCGGCTACAAACCATACCTGCCGAAACAACCGATATGCGCAATACCGTAGCGCTTATTCGCGATATCAGCGACCTCATGCATGAAGAAGCCCAGCGCTTATCTATGCTGGAAACGCTCAACCTGCTGGAAGAAGCCATCATCGATTTATCTACCGATGGGCTGCTACTTAACTTCAGCGCTGCATGGGGCAAGCTGCTGGATGTCCCCGCAGATCGGGAATATACCCACATAGGGCAGCCACTCACTACATTTGTCTGCAAAGAAGATCGCGCTGCGCTTGCAGCTGTCATACAACAGTTGGCCGTAGGCAAATTGCATTCTCAAGTTATCCGTTTTCGCTTGCTGCATGGAGAGGAGCCTATCTGGATAGAAGCCCATTTGCTCGCACACCATGGTCACAAGCATGAAATCACTGGGCTGCGTGGTGTACTGCGCGACATTACCACCAGTCATTTGCAGGAGCGGCGCATTACCCAACTCGCGCTGCACGATGCACTGACCCAGCTGCCAAACCGGATACTGCTGGAAGACCATTTACAGCAAGCCATTGCACGCGCAACCCGCACGAATGACAAAGTGGCATTAGGCTTTATCGACCTCGACCATTTCAAGCACATCAATGACACCATGGGTCACAAAGCTGGCGACACGGTACTCGTTACCCTCAGCCAGCGGCTATCTGCTGTTTTAAGGAGCGTAGATACGCTATCGCGCTGGGGTGGGGATGAGTTTGTCGTGCTCTTGCCCGAGGCCAATAATGAGGCTCACATACGCAACATCGCCGAGCGCCTGCGTGATGCCGCGCGTGCGAGTATAGACATCGACGGCAATGAAACCAAACTCACCATCAGCATCGGTTTCGCCATTTATCCTGATGATGCTGACAGTGCCGAAACCCTTATGAGCGTAGCTGACCACACCATGTTCCATGCCAAAGGCGTGGGACGTAACAACGTACAGTTTTTCCAGGACATCCACGACAAAACTCTGGATCGCGAAAATGTACTCATGCAAACACGGCTGAGCCACGCCATCCACAACAAAACCATACAAGTATTTTTCCAGCCTGTCGTAGATACCCGAACCCAGGAAATTGTCTCGTTTGAAGCACTGGCTCGCTGGCATGACGATGAAAATGGCTGGATACCACCAGCTACTTTTATCCCCATGGCAGAGCATCTGGGCATCATTCAGGAACTGGGTGACCAGGTATTTGACCACACCCTGCAACGCCTGCAAGTCTGGCATGAGACCCATGGGAAAATACAGGCATCGGTCAACATTTCCCGCGCACAACTATTCACCCCTGCTTTTGTACAGAATCTGCTGGATAAAGTTCAGCATTATGGTCTACAGCCACAGGATGTGATTCTGGAAATTACCGAAAGTGTCGCACTACTGGATTTATCCTATGAATCCAAACGCCTGCAAGAACTCCATGATGCAGGCTTTACGCTGGCCATCGACGATTTTGGTACTGGCTATTCCGCGCTATCGCAACTGCACGCAATGCCTATCGACATACTCAAAATCGACAGCTCCTTCACTTCGCGGCTAGACACCACCGACGGTCAACGCATAGTACAAGCTATTGTACAAATGGCTGATGCGCTCAGCCTGAAAATGATAGTTGAAGGGGTAGAATCCGACACCACCGTACAATATCTGCAAAGCATAGGTGTGCATTATATTCAGGGGCATTTCTTTAGCGAAGCCTCCCCTGCCGGCGTATGCCAATTGCTATTACAGGAAAGCGTCAGTTTATTTAGTTAAAGCTGAATACAGCCACTATTCTTACCTCTCTCACTCTTAGGAACCCTCATGCGTATTATTAAAATTACGATCGCCACAGTTCTCCTCCTCAGTGCTACTGTAGCCACGGCTGCACCCGCTGATGAAAATTCTATTAAACAACTACTTGCCATCACTCAAGCACAGAAACTAGTAGCGGGCATGTTAAATCAAGTTGATGCCATGATGAGCATGTCCATACAACAAGCATTAAAAGGCAAGGTTCCAAATCCTGGTGAGCAACAAGCCATTAACAATATGAAAGATAAAATGGTTGTGCTTATCCATGGCGATCTGGCTTGGGACAAGGTTGAGCCCATGTACATTCGTCTTTACAAAGACACATTTACAGAAGAAGAAGTCGCAGGTATGTTGGCGTTTTATAAAACACCCGCAGGTCAGGCGGTGATACAAAAAATGCCAGTTTTGATGCAAAAATCCATGTTTGAAGTACAAAACATGTTGTCCCAAGATCGCCCAAAAATTCAAAAGATTCAGCAAGATTTTCTCGTTGAATTAAAAGCCGCAAATAAAGGTACAGGAAACTGAACGCAATCTGCTATGGATGAATCAGCCCGCAGTAAATTTCTCAGCATGGTCAAAGCCCACCAGGATAGAGACGATCCTAGCGGCTGGTGTGATCAGGTTTATCAGGATGCCGATGGTGACGTAAGCGCTGTATTCTGGGCAGACCTCGTACCCAACCCTTACCTGATTACCTGGCTCGAAGCGCACCCAAATACCAGCCCCCAGCGCACTGCAATCACTGTAGGTTGTGGTGTCGGTGATGACGCTGAAGCACTGTCTGCTCACGGCTATCAGGTCACCGCTTTCGATATTTCGCCAACAGCCATCGCGCTATGCCGCAAGCGCTACCCAGACAGCAGGGTCAACTATGTAGTCGCCGATCTGTTCGACCACCCGCGAGACTGGGCAAATGGATTTGATCTGGTATTTGAATGCAACACCATACAAGTCTTACCTGGGGAATATCGGTTACGTGCACTGAATGCAATTGCCGCCATGGTTGCTCCTGGTGGTCATGCACTGATTTCCTGTCGCAGCCGCAATACGGGAGAAAAAGAAGACGCCTTTCCGCTGCCACTTGACCGCCCAGAAATAGACGGATTTATCCGCGCAGGATTATGCGAACAAGCTTTCGTGATCTACGATGACGATCAGGCTCCACCCGTGCAACACTTTTTCGCTTGTTACAACCGTCCAACTAAATAGAACTATTCCGTGAATACTTATAATAAAAAGTGGATTGCGGCCTGAGCGATCTTAACGATTTACTCGCTGAGGATAATTCAACAGCGTATTAATACAGTGCGGACATCATTTTCTACCCTTTTCTGGCATCGGGTTATGCCAGATACTGTCTGCGGCAATCAATGTATCAGCCTGCTGCGGACCCCAGCTACCGGGCTGGTAGGGGTATGCCGGCTGGTGCGCGTCGAGTACCAGGTCGACCACTGCCCAGGCAGCTTCGACTGCATCTTCACGAGTGAAAAGCGCGCCATCGCCGGCCATGGCATCCTCAAGTAAGCGTTCGTAGGGTGTTTCTTCCCCAAGTTGCTCATCCAGCAGATAAAGTTCACGCTGGTCACCGGTGAATTCCTTGCCTGCCCGTTTGACGCGCGCGGCGAGCGCGACCGCTGAATTGGGGGAAATCCGGAAACGAAAATAATTGGCGCGCCCAGTTACAGCCGCAGCGTCATCAAACAATTTTTGTGGTGGTGGTTTCAGCTCGACCAGCACCTCGGCAGCCGTCTCCGCCAGACATTTACCAGAACGCAAATACCACGGTACCCCTTGCCAGCGCCACGAATCGATAAATAGCCGCAGCGCGCAGTAGGTCTCGACATCCGAATCTGGCGCAACACCCGCTTCCTGACGATAACCGCTGTACTGGCCACGCACCACGTCATCCGGCTGCAAAGGACGCATGGCCTGAAATACCTTGGCCTTCTCGCTATGTACGGCACCGAAGCCCTGATAGGCTGGCGGCTCCATAGCCAGCAATGCGACAATCTGAAATAAATGGTTCTGGATAACATCGCGCAGGCAACCTGCACTTTCGTAAAACGCACCGCGCTCCTTGATGCCGAAATTTTCAGACAGCGTAATCTGTACGCTGGATACGTAATTACGATTCCAGATTGGCTCGAGGAAAGAATTGGCGAAGCGGAAATAGAGGATATTCATAATAGCCTCTTTCCCGAGATAGTGATCGATGCGGAAAATGGCATCTTCCGCGAACACCGACAGCGCGATGCGGTTCAGCGCCTGTGCAGAAGCGAGATCGCGCCCGAACGGTTTCTCAACGATGACGCGCGCCTGATCGGCAAGTCCGGCAGCACCCAGCCCCCTGATCACAATAGCGAACAGTGCAGGTGGAATAGCCAGATAATGCGCTGGGCGACGGGCAGCACCCAATGCCTGTTTAAGCGCAATGAACGTGTCCGGATCGTTGTAATCACCGCCCACATAACAGAGCAATGACAGCAGGTGATCGAATGCAGCACGATCATCGATCTTGCCGGCTTCAGCAACACTATCCTCCACCCGTTGACGCAATTGCGCAAGACTCAACTGTGACCCGGCAACGCCTACCACGGGCACGTTAAGCACACCACGCTTGGCCATTGCGTACAGCGCAGGGAAAATCATCTTGTGGGCAAGGTCGCCGGTCACACCAAAAATCACCAGTGCATCTGCAGGTGCCATACGACTATGGCTAGTGTCCATCTCTGCGCCCCTTTCAGTGCCTCAATTATGCATTCATAATTCTATCTTCTGCCGGTGAAAATGCGTGCTATTACACTTGGGACAAGGGGGGATGTGCCCCGGTTTATGAAAGTGCAATTTTTCACCACATTGATCACAGACCAGTGTGCCCAACCCAGTCAGCTCACCGGTTTTATAACCTGCTATTTCCGCTTTGAGTTTCAGCCGAGCTAACGCTACAGTAGTTTGATCTGCTGCATTGGTAAATCGTTCCAGAAAATCACGCTTGATCAATGCTATGTCAAACCCTATCCATGCTGTCAAATCTTTACCATTCTCATCGAGATATTGCGCGGCATCGATCAGGTCGCGTTTTATATAGACTTCCAGCTTGTCAACTTCATCATCGCTAAACTTGTCCAAGGCTATGATCTCGTTGCGAATCTCATCATATACTTCACGAGCAACGATACCACTTTGCCGCGTTTTCTTTAACACATTTTCCAGCAGCAATTCATAAGCTTCACCCATACCGTCTATAGGATCGCGTGGTGGCAGTAAATCTTTCATTTTAATTCTCCTTCTAACTGTTAGTGTTTAAGGTTTAGGACATGGCGCTTCCAACATCAGTTGCTGGCGTATTGACGCCAATTCCTGCAGCCGTGCAGCGTCTACTTCCGGATAACTCATGTTGAGTGACTTGAATGTATCCAGAATAATTTCGGAAATAATTAGTCGCGCATTTTTCTTATCATCGGCAGGAACCACATACCAGGGTGCGTGCTCGGTACTGGTTGCACTCAGGCATGATTCATAGGCCTGCATATACTGCTCCCAATATCCCCGTTCGACCATATCGTTGAGGCTGAATTTCCAGTTCTTTTCAGGCTCGTCGATGCGATCCAGAAAGCGTTTGCGCTGCTCTTCCTTGGAAAGATGCAAGAAAAACTTAATGATCCGTGTCCCGTTTCGATAAAGATGGTTCTCCATATCGACGATGGAGCGATATCGCTCACGCCAGACGGTTTTCTCATTGAGCACCCCATCAGGCAAGCCTTCACCTTGCAGTATCTCCGGATGCACACGAACGATCAGGACTTCCTCATAGTAGGATCGGTTGAAAATACCGATACGTCCTCGTTCCGGTAAATCACGCGTACTACGCCACAGGAAATCGTGTTCCAGTTCCTCGGGGGTCGGATGTTTGAAGCTGAATACCTGACAACCTTGCGGATTGACGCCGGACATAACGTGCCGAATGGCGCCATCCTTACCAGCCGCATCCATGGCCTGAAAAATAAGCAATACAGAATAGTGATTGGATGCGTAGTGTATGCGTTGCAGCTCGCTTAACTCCTCCACCTGTGCTTTGAGGTATTTCTTGTATTTTGACTTCGACTTATAGACCGTTTTGATCTGCGTCGGCCACTTCGCAAGATCAAGCTTTTTACCTTCTTGCACCTGGAAATCCTTAGGTTTAATTTTCATCTTTATCTTTTCCTTTCAGTAATTTGGATTGCATAAATTACTTTTTTCGCTTATGAGTAGCAAAGCATCTGTGCAAATATTCCATCTTGCCTATTCTTTCCGAATCTCATGTTCGGCCTGATTCCAGTCCTGAACATCATGTCCATTCTGACGACCTTCCTGCTCATACAATTCATAGGCACGTTTGGTGATTTGTTGTTTGGTTTTAATACCTTGTTTATCTTGCGGTATTACCGACTTGGTATCAGAACCCCGAGGTATGGTGAGTAAACGTGCGTTAATCGCGACTATCACCGTGCTCGCGGCCATCAGCGCCGCGCCCAATGCTGGAGATAGAATCACTCCCCAGCTGTAAAGGGCACCGGCTGCCAGCGGGATAGCGAACGCGTTATAGCCGGTCGCCCAGATGAGGTTCTGAATCATCTTGCTATAGGTAGCCTTGGAAAGCTTGAGGAGCGCCACAACATCCATCGGATTACTGCGCACCAGAATAATGTCTGCCGTTTCGACTGCAACATCGGAACCCGCCCCAATAGCGATACCCAAATTCGCCTGCGCCAACGCGGGAGCGTCGTTCACGCCATCACCGGTCATAGCCACCAATATGCCACGGGACTGCACTTCTTTAACTTTGGCCGCTTTATCCTGAGGCAGGACTTCGGCGAAATACTCATCCAGCCCGACCTGATCCGACACCCATTGGGCGACCTGTTTGTTGTCCCCAGTGAGCATCATGCACTTGATACCCATCGCCCTGAGTGCAGCGATAGCCTGTTTAGATTCGGGCCGGATGATATCAGCCAGTGCAATTGCGCCTTTCAGCTGACCATCAATCAGCACAAATACCACCGTTTTGCCTTGCGCTTTGAGTTCGTCCACGCGTTTGTCATCCATAGCGATGTTCTGTTCGCGCAGGAAGCCCGGGCTCACCACTTTGACCTCCTTGCCATCAACTCTGGCTTCGGCACCTTTGCCAGCTATGCCTTTAAAGTTTTCTATGGGCAATTTATCTTCGTAAGAAGCAATAGCCTTGGCAATGGGGTGCTCGGAATTGGCTTCCACCGAGGCCGCATATTTAATCAGTGTATCTTTGTCGATATCCTGCGCTAACAGCAGGGTATCCGTCACGCCAAAACGGCCTTCGGTAAGCGTGCCGGTTTTGTCGAAAATAATCGCCTGTACTTTTCTGGCCTGTTCAAAAGCGGAACGATTACGAATCAATAATCCATTGCTCGCGGCCAACGCCGTGGAAACAGCAACTACCAGCGGCACTGCCAAACCAAGCGCATGCGGGCAAGTGATGACCATGACAGTTACGGCACGTTCAATAGCAAAAGAGAGATCTTTGCCCATGACGCCCAACCAGATAAAGAAGGTAATTGCACCACCACTCAACGCGATAATGGTGAGCCACATTGCTGCGGTGTTGGCCAGATCCTGAGTCTTGGATTTGCTTTCCTGAGCCTGTTTAACCAGATCGATGACCTGCGACAAAAATGAATCCTTGCCGGTACCTTTAACTGCGATGGTGAGTGAACCTTCGCCATTGATGGCACCGCCGATAACCTTGTCGTTGGTTTTTTTGGTGACTGGCATTGATTCCCCGGTGAGCATGGCTTCATTCACCGCACTTTCACCATCCACGATAATACCGTCAGCGGGAATCTTTTCACCCGGTTTGATCAGCACCTGATCGTCCACCGCCAGCTCGCTTAACGGCACATCCTTCACACTGCCGTCAGGCATGAGTTTGTGGGCGTCGGAAGGCATCAATTTCGCCAATTCCTCCAGCGCTTTGGATGCACCCATCACTGACTTCATTTCTATCCAGTGCCCGAGCAACATCACATCGACCAGCGTAGCCAGCTCCCAAAAGAACACCTTGCCGGGCAAGCCAAAAACCACGGCACTGCTATATGCATATGCCGTAGTGATGGCAACTGCGACCAGCGTCATCATCCCCGGTCGGGCGGATTTGAGTTCTGTGTATAGACCCTTCAGAAATGGCCAGCCACCATAAAAGAATACTGCGGTAGACAGGCCAAACAAGACATATAAATCGCCAGAAAAACTGATGGTTTTACGTAAACCCACCAGCTCCTGAAGCAACGGCGAGAGGGCCAGTATCGGCACGGTCAGTACCAATGCGATCCAGAAACGCTGCCGGAAATCCTCAGCCATATGCGCGTGGTGACTCTGATGATTATGTGCTTGCATGTTTATGTACCGTTTTTTTGGAATTTAAGTAGCTGAGTCATGGCATCCTGACCCGCTTTCTTACATGACTTTTCTTCCTGTCATTATCTTTACGCGTGATCACTATCCCAACAACAATCAAAATCACGACCAATATTATCCAAGGCCAACCCCAGCCAGCCATCCAGTTGCCTTGTATCATCGTTATTACCTCTAATTTTTTCGGTTGTTGAAGAAATCACAGTAAATATTATTTATTACTGCCAATAAATTCTCAGTGCGCCAACGTACACAATACTGCTGACTGACTAAGAAAATGATGCAATCACGATCACTTATGTATGCAACCCTGGCAAAAAGCTAACCTATGTTTAAGGTTTGATTGGTACTGGCCGAGGTCTGACTTCCAGACTGTCAATTTCAATTTCTTCAAAATCATGGATAAAGCCTCGTTGTAGACGCTCGCCCCATCCTGTACCAAGGTGCATACCCGCCTGCTCTACACATGCTTCAATTTGTTCGGCAGTTACCAACAACAAGTCATAGGTGATATTGATGGTGTCACCAGCAACCACGATTTGCCTGATACCCATCATCACACTCAACTCTTCCTCGAGCAGCAACGCCTCTGCACCGGTCAACTCCCGATCCAAGCGGAAACGTCGCTGTTTAATAACTTCCATACCCTTCTGCTTGGGCGCTTCTTCACCCGGCACTCCGACATAAAGACGAGGATTCGCGCAGAACCGATCCCTGCATTGCTGAGAACAAAAAGCGTAATGTATGTCGAGATACTCCATTGCAAATGAGTCTGGCTTGACTAGCATTCCGCATACAGGATCATTTGTATCGTCATTCATTATCAATTTCCTTCAAAGAACAAAACCATAAACGCCAGCACGACAAAAACATCGGCGTACTGTCTCGTCTTACCTAATGTTTCCGTATCTCACGCTCGGCCTGATTCCAGTCCTGAACATCATGTCCATCCTGACGACCTTCCTGCTCATACAGCTCATAAGCCCGTGTAGCAATCTGTGGCGTTACATCAACTGCTGGCTTAATTGACGTAGGTTCTACTACTGGGTCAAATATCCGATATGCCAGCAGTTTTATGCGATCGTTGACCAGGAACCACAGCAGCGCATAACCCCATACAAATGCCGCCCAGCCCCAGCCCAACGGTGTCATGAACAGCCCATAAACCGCTATCAGCGTCGCTACAATTTGCGTACCGAGTACGGCCACCCATAAGATTCGGGCAGGACGTATGGACCAGAATGGGCCACGTGTACGTGTCAGGAAAATCGTCAGATGACCCGCCACTGACAGTTTCAGATACATCAGCGTCTGGATATGTGCACGATCGAGATGAAATACGCGCTCACCCAGATAAAACAGACCAAAAGCGGCGACAACACCGATAATACCCAGTACCGTGGATATCCCCAGTACCATACGCATGTTCCAGGCCTCGGGCTGCTTCTTGTAATGCACGTTGTCGTAAGCAATAGACAGGATGGCACCGTCGTTAAGCAGCGCCAGCATCACGATCATGACGGCTGTTAATGGATAAAAATTGAACACCACAATCGCCAGCGTCATGAAGAACAGCACGCGCAGCGTCTCAGCTATGCGGTAAATCGCATAGCTGTTCATGCGCTGGAAAATGCGTCGACTTTCCTTGATTGCATCGATGATTACCGACAGGCCAGGCGTCATCAGTACGATATCCGCCGCCGCGCGTGCAGCATCAGTCGCATCAGATACGGCGATGCCGCAGTCAGCCTTCTTCAGCGCCGGGGCATCGTTTACCCCATCGCCAGTCATACCTACTATATGCCCTTGTTTTTGCAGTACATCGACAATATGAAATTTGTGTTCTGGAAACACCTGTGCAAAACCATCAGCCTGCTCAATAGATGCGGCCGTCTGCGCGTTCTCATTTTGTTTTACATCGCCCAAACCACTGGCATCAAGGATGTTGGCGCCCATGTTCAGTTTTTTGGCAGTTTCCTTGGCGATGGCGAGCGCATCGCCCGTCACCATCTTGACCTTGACACCCATTGCCAGCGCAGCCGCGATGGTGGCTTTGGCATCCTCACGCGGAGGATCGAACATAGGCAACACGCCAACAAAATGCCATTGCCCATCGCCATCAGCTCGCGCTACACCCAGCGAACGGAATCCGCGTGCCGCAAACTCGTTGACTGCCTTGTCGACGGCATCTTTCACCTGCGCAGCATTAGCTGATAATTCTAAAATTACCTGCGGTGCACCCTTGCTCACCTTGAACTGAGTTCCATCCGCATTCTTGATTGTGGCCTCAGTGCGCTTGTGTACCGGGTCGAATGGCTGAAAATGAACTACCTGATAAGCTTGTAACGACGCTTTATCCTTCAGGCCACCTATCACTGCTAAATCGATGGTGTCGTTATTGTCCGCATTCGACGCCAGTGCGGCATTCAGGATGACTTGATCGGCAGAATAGTCGTTCACGCTGAATGGATCACCCAGCGTCAGTTTGTTCTGAGTCAGCGTGCCCGTCTTGTCCGCGCATAGCACGTCGACACCAGCCAGCTCTTCAATCGCCACCAACCGGCTCACTATCGCCTGTTTCTTCGCAAGCAGACGCGCACCCACCGCCATCGTCACGGACAATACCGTCGGCATCGCCACAGGAATAGCCGCCACCGTTAACACCAGCGCGAACTGTAAGGTGGTGAGGATAGGGTCGCCACGAAAGAGTGCGACGGCAATAATCACAGCCACCAACACCACAGCAAGTATGATCAGGTAATTGCCGATTTTTAGCACTGCGCGCTGAAAATGGCTGGCTGTCTGCGCCCCCTGCACCAATTGTGCCGTTTTGCCAAAATAAGTATTCTGACCCGTGCCGTACACCAGCGCGTCAATTTCGCCGGTACGAATGATAGAACCCGAGAACACCGCATCACCGGATTTGTGCATGACCGGCAAGGATTCTCCGGTCAGCGCAGACTGATCTACTTCTATTGCGTCACCATCCAGCAAGCGCGCATCTGCCGGTACGATGTTACCAAGACGCAAATGGATGACATCGCCCGGGACTAGTTCACGCGCAGCAGGGTTGACCCACTTGCCATCGCGTTTTACCTGAGCCTTGATCGCCAGCTTGGCCTTCAGCGCGGCAATGGCGTTACCCGCCTGATGCTCTTCCCAGAATCCGACGGCGGCATTAGCCAGTAGCAGCGTGAGAATAATGCCGAAATCCGGCCAATGCTGAGCTACCGCGGAAAGTATCACGGCCGCTTCTATCATCCACGGGATAGGTCCCCAGAAATAGCTGAGGAGCTTTAAAAACAAGTTGGTTTTCTTTTCCTCAATCTCGTTAGGCCCGTATTGAGTCAGCCGTTTCTGCGCTTCGTCCTGACTGAGGCCGTCCTTGGAATATCCCAGTTTTTTTTCCACTTCATCCAGCGGCAAGGACTTCAGATCGTCCTTGGTTGCTATCTTTGCTTTAGTAGGCTTGCTCTGTTCGGTATCAGATTCCATAACATCTACTCTCCTGTTCCTGCCATGTTGCGAATTGCGAGCTGCACATTACTGATGGTGCTACGAAGCATCCAGCCACTTACGCGCCTCGACGGCATCAGCATGATCGAAATATCGAACTGTCGCTTTTGTGAACGGTCTGGCAAATACAACCATACCTTGCTGCCACTGCTTTTCGCCGACCATGGCGATACGCTCAATGTCGGCATAATGCTCAACGCCGAATTTGAAATCCTCCCAGGCTGCACTGATTTCCCAACCATGAAAATCGGTCATATCAAACAGCAAGCGCAACGTGCCATGCTGCTGAACCAGCCGATCGACTTCAGGCACAAATTGGGCGTAATCGGCTTTGACCAGCTTGCCGGTAACGTGGATGACGAGCAATTTGCCGCCGTTTTCTTCATTGAGCTGCATGGGCATTTCGTACTCCTTTAATTATTAAGAATGTGCCGCTTAAAAGTTTCACAAAACATTTGCGGCCTGCTGACACGTAAGTTGATCCCAGCCGTTAGTGTGCACAACACCACCTATATCAAGGAACGGAATTGTTATATTTGGCTTCATATCGCCTCCACTGACATACTCTCCCGAACCAGCAATATGGCACTGGATCGAGGAAGCAAGCAGTAAGTTTGGGTGTTTGGCAGTAGCGGCTCTTCGCCTGCAACATACAAATCTTGAGGTGCTTCATGTGAGGTATCAACGGCCAGATGCCAGCAAGTACCCGTTTTCAGCAGAGGCAAACTGAAATCAACTGCCTCGGTACCGGCATTGAACATCAGCAAAATCGCGCGCTGCGCATCTTCATGGATCAGACAGGCAAACAGTTTTGCTTTTGAATCTGCCCAGTCAGGTAGCCCTCCTTGCGGATCGAACCAATGGACATCAGCGTCCGTGTAGAATTGCTCCTTGCTCAGAATTGAATGGTCGCGACGAAAGGCGATCATGCCCTGGGTGAAACGGAAAATTTCCCGGTGTTGTTCTAAACCACTCCAGTCATGCCAGCTGGTTTCGTTATCCTGACACCATGCGTTGTTATTGCCACCTTGGGTACGGCGCATCTCATCTCCACTGAGCAACATCGGCACCCCGCGCGAGATCATCAGCGTCAGCAGGAAATTCTTGATCTGCGTCTTGCGCACCGCCTCGATTGCCGCATCCGTCGCTACACCTTCTACACCATAGTTATCGCTGTAGTTGGCATCAGTGCCGTCGCGGCTGTTTTCGCCATTTGCGTCATTGTGCTTGTTGCAATAACTCACCAGATCATTCAGCGTAAAACCATCGTGGCAGGTGACAAAATTGATGCTGTTTTTAGGGCCTTTGCCTGAGCCACTATAAATATCAGCACTGCCGCAGATGCGGCTGACAAATAATCCGAGCATGCCATTGTCGCCGCGCCAATAACGCCGTACATCGTCTCGGTAGCGGCCATTCCATTCCGCCCAGCGCTGCTCCGAAAAACTGCCTACCTCATAGGCTCCGGCGGCATCCCACGCTTCAGCAATAATTTTTACATCGCCGAGTATCGGGTCTTCGGCGATGCGCTCCAGTAGCGGAGCATTGGCCAACAACTTGCCGGTTTCATCCCTGCCGAGAACTGACGCCAGATCAAAGCGGAATCCATCGACATGCATCTCCACCACCCAGTAGCGCAAGGCTGTCAGAATATGATCCCGCACCACGAGATGATTGGCGTTGATGGTGTTACCCGTGCCCGTGTAGTCCTGATAATGGCGCTGATCTGCCGCCAACATATAGAAAATCGCGTTATCGATCCCGCGGAAACACAAGGTCGGACCCAGCTCGTTACCCTCAGCCGTGTGATTGAACACCACATCGAGAATCACTTCGATTCCGGCTTGATGGAGCGCCCTGACCATCTCCTTAAATTCCAGTTTCTGCTGTCCCAAGCCGCCTGCACTGCTATAAGTTGCTTTGGGCGCGAAGAAAGTCACTGGATCATAACCCCAGTAGTTTTTAAGTAGCTGACCCGTTTGTGGATGAATTCCTGCTGACTGATACTCGTTGAATTCATGTATGGGCATTAATTCCACTGCGGTCACGCCCAGTTCCTGCAAATAAGGGATTTTTTCGATCAGACCTCGGTAGGTTCCACCATGTGTCACACCAGAATTGCTGTGTATGGTGAAGCCACGAACATGCATTTCATATATCACCGTCTTGGCCCAAAGATGTCTAGGCGGACTATCGTCCTGCCAATGAAAGTGCTCGCTAGTAAATACAGATTTCGGCATGGTTCCGGCATCGTCAATTTCCGAACGCACCTTGTCCTGTTCAGGTGCATCGGGATCGCATCCTCGCGCTGGACCAAAATCCCATTTTTGCAACGCCGAAATTGCCGTTGCGAATGGGTCCAGAAGCAGCTTATGGAAATTGAAACGATGGCCTTCACCGGGTAAATATGGGCCATCCACCCGATAACCATAAAGTTGCCCAGGGCGTATACCGTTAACCCAGATGTGCCAAACATCACCGGTGCGATTGCGATCAGGATCGAAGTCTATCGTCCTGACCGGTGTTGCATCTGCAGACCGTTCAAATAAGTCCAGCCTGATACGGGTGGCATGACGACTAAATAAAGCAAAATTGACACCACCCTCAGACTCGTGTGTTCCTAAGGGCAAGGGAACACCTCTGCGAACATCAGCATGTTCGGAAACACTAGCGATATACTCATCGAGTTGGCGTTCAGGTGTAGTCATGTTCGTATTAAATTACCTCCGCTCATATTTACAAAACGACATGCCGATATAAGCTTATTTCCCCTTACGTAACGCCCAGCCGATGGCAACTAGCGCCCAGCCATCAAACAGCAGGCTGATGCTTACAAATATACCTACCAGCCACATGGAAGTAGCCGGCCAACCTAACAAAAACAGCGCAGCCAAC
Source organism: Sulfuriferula nivalis (assembly GCF_009937995.1). Taxonomy (NCBI): domain Bacteria; kingdom Pseudomonadati; phylum Pseudomonadota; class Betaproteobacteria; order Nitrosomonadales; family Sulfuricellaceae; genus Sulfuriferula; species Sulfuriferula nivalis. The sequence continues at coordinate 3,175,994 of NZ_AP021881.1, read as the reverse complement.
AGCGCCGAGATGACACCATTGAAAGTCATCCAGCCCCAGCCTTTAGCAGGATGGGTAGCCTGTGCATGCGCGAAACTGTGCATCGCATCGAGCAGCAGATATACCGCCAGCAATAGGCCTATGGTGGCTACCCCGGTTACCGGATAGAACAGCATTAAACTGCCGATGACAAACAGCAAAACTGGTTTGATCCAGTCCATGACTATCTTCGAACTATATATATAAGTGTGTACGGCCCATAAACTGGCGCCGACTAGCAATAACCAGCCAACCAGGATAGACGTGCTCAGGGACATCAGCGTCGGCAATAAAATCCCCGTTGCTCCCAGCACGATTAGTAATACCCCGGTCATCAAAGTATATGAACCGAATTTATTGGGGTGTTTATCAATAGGCAAAATGTTCATTATTTCTCTTTCTGATTTAACTAGTAGCGGTAACTTGATGTGGGGTAACTTCTGAATCTGCTATTTCTTTAGTCGCGAGCGAAAGTGCCATACTCGTAACTGAAGGATTGAGGCTGTCGACCATCGCACTTGGAATCAGGATGGTGGCGCCACGTTCCTTGGTGGTCTCGTAAATGATATTCATGGCACGCAGCTGCAATGCCGCGGGATGACCCGCATAAATATTGGCGGCCTCAACGAACTGTCCTGCAATCGCTGCCTCGGCAGAACCGAGTATCACCCGCGCCTGCTTCTCACGTTCAGCCTGGGCTTGCCGTGACATGGCATCCTGCAATGCCACTGGCAATGCGACATCGCGTATCTCCACCGAACCTACGGTTATGCCCCATGGTGCTGTCTTAGCACCGATCTCATTCTTTAGCTGCTGGTCGGCATCTTTACGATCTGACAATAATGCGGCCAACATTGAAGAACCTATCATCTCGCGCAATGAGGTTTGGGCTACCTGATCGATGGCTGCACGATAATCGGTAATAGCCAATGCAGCTTTTTCCGCATCGTGTACATGCCAGAAAATGATTGCATCAACATTGACTGGCACCGTGTCTCTGGTCAGCGCTTGTTCAGCATTAAAACCCGTGGTTTGTATACGCTCATCTATAACCGCAATGACGTTGTCGATGACGGGAATAATGACAAACATGCCAGCACCTTTGACACTTTGCAACTTGCCCATCCTCAGGATGACAAATTTCTGCCATGTGTTAGCCATTTTCAATGACACTGCAACTATCAGCGCGGCGACGAAGAAAACCATTGCCACATAGGGATCCACCCACTTGCCTACGGCAAGACCACAGAAAATAAGCACAAAGACCAGAAAGGATGTGACGGGATTCATGCGTATTACTCCTCAGATAGTAGCACTCAAAATTACACGACCACGCCAGCCAGTTCTGTGCGGTGGCGCACCAACACGCATCGTTAAATGGTGTCGGACATTACATGGCATCATCTCTGCCACAGAATTCGATCGACTTCGAGTGGCACCGCCACACCGACGTGGTACGGTATAAGTCGCGCCGTATAATCTGAAGTTGGTCGAATTGCAGGTACATCGATGCGATAAGTGTAGCCATTTGCAGCGCCCACTAATTGCCGTACCTGCTTCATCTCTATATGTTCTGGGGCTGCGCCATTAACACCATCGGCATAAAGCTCAAGCCTCACTGCGCCTGGGTCCAGCCCATCCAGATAGATCTGAACGTCAAATATATATTGCCCCTCCTCCTTCTGTATTTTTACTTCACCAAAATGAAGACTGTTCCATTGTTGCTCCAGTTCATGCTGCCATTTAATAATATCCACACCCATTGCGCCTTGATTAGCCGCCCTTTCCATATAGGCAGCAGCCGCAGGAAGGTAGTACTGCTCTGTATATTCCTGCACTGAACGATTGGTGGAAAAGCGTGGCGTCAATTGCGCCATGCTTTCGCGCATCCGATTTACCCAGAGAGTAGGTATCCCTTGTTCATCACGTGTATAGAATTCAGGGATTATTTCGTTTTCCAATAAGTCATAGAGCGCTTCAGCTTCGGCAGCGTCGCAGGCTGGATCGTTATCATGCTCCTGACCATCACCTAACGCCCACCCTACGTCTGGCGAGTAGGCTTCTGCCCACCAGCCGTCCAGTTCTGACAGATTGATGCCACCATTAACTAGCACCTTCATGCCACTGGTTCCACATGCTTCCCATGGACGGCGCGGCGTATTGAGCCATACATCTACCCCCTGCACCAAATGCTTAGTCAAATGCATGTCGTAGTCACTGAGAAAGATCACATGGGGGCGCGCTTCTGGTCGGCGGGTGAAATGGATCCATTGCTGGATCAGTGCTTGGCCGTCTAGATCAGCGGGATGGGCTTTGCCGGCGATGATAAGTTGTACCGGGCGTTGCGGATTGGTCAACAGTCGCAGCAAGCGTTCTGGATCGTGAAGCAGCAAGTTCGGTCGCTTATAGGTAGCAAAACGTCGTGCAAATCCCAGTGTCAGGGTATTACAGTCAAACAGATGCTTCGCCGCGCCCACTGCCTCGGGCGACGAACCTGACGTAGCCAGTTGCAGTGCCAACCGTTCGCGAGCGTATTCGACCAGAGATTCACTTGCAGCGGTGCGGAATTCCCAGAGCCTTGCATCAGCGACACCGCGCATCTGCTGTTCAAGGGTATCGGTTCCGTTCAGCCAGCGATCCTTGCCACAGGCCTCGGTCCAAAGATCATCGGCCGCTGCTGAATCCCAGGTCGGCATATGCACACCGTTGGTTACGTGACTGACGGGCACGTCATCCACTGGCCAGTTTGGAAAAAGCGGCTCAAACAAGTGCCGGCTCACCCTGCCATGCAAACTGCTTACACCATTCACCGCCCCGCAACCACGTATTGCCAGATAAGCCATGTTAAAGGGTTCTGTCGCATCATCTGGGTTCTGACGACCCAGAGCCAGCAAATCGTGGCAGGGAATTCCGAGCTTCTGCTCGGCGTATCCACCGAGGTACTGCTCGATAAGGGCAGGCGTAAAACGATCAAAGCCGGCGGCCACTGCTGTATGCGTGGTGAAGAGATTCCCCGCTCGAGTGACGGCCAGCGCAACCTCAAATGACTGCCCGCTGGTGTGCATGAAGCTGCGGGCGCGCTCCAGTACAGCAAATGCCGCGTGGCCTTCATTCAAGTGGCAGACTTCCGGTTTGATGCCCAGCGCTTCAAGCAGCCGCCAGCCACCTATCCCGAGCAGCATTTCCTGTTTGAGCCGCAACTCAGGGTTACCGCCATACAGTTCGCTGGTAATACCTCGGTGCGCGGGATAATTTGCTGCATCATTGCTATCCAACAGATACAGCTTCACCCGACCTACCTGAACCTGCCAGGCGCGCAGCCAGACTGAGTAACCGGGCAAGGCGATCTCCAGCCGCAACCATTCCCCATTCGGCTTGCGCAACGGTGTAATGGGTAACTGCCCTGGATCGTTGTACGGGTATAGCGCTTGCTGCGCGCCATCTTTATCGATCACCTGGCGAAAATAGCCTTGCTGATAGAGCAACCCTATAGCTGTGACCGGTACGCCCAAATCACTGGCGGCTTTGAGTTGATCGCCAGCCACATTACCCAGCCCACCAGAATAAATGGGCAAAGCCTCACTCAGCATGTATTCCATACTGAAGTACGCGACACAACCTAGCTGCACTTGCGGATGAGCTTGCTGAAACCAGGCGGGGGCATCGGCAGCATCCCGTCTGGCTTGCACCAACCCGTCAATATTATTGCGAAAAGTAGCATCGGCTAACAGCCCCTGAAGTTTTTCTCGCGACACAGTCTGCAATACTACCCAAGGGTTCTGGGTCAGCTCCCAGAGCTCGGGATCCAGCTGCCGCCAAATCTGGTCAGTGGCATGATTCCATGATGAACGCATATCCAGAGCGAGTTCAGCTAAAGCATCGAACCCATCTACGTCGGTTGGTAAGAGTAATTCTTTCGGGTGACCGATATGGACTTGCTCATTCATTGGCTGTCCTTCAAATTTGTTCTGGATACGAACACCAGCGCCTGTTTAGTTGTGGGCAATTGAGCGCTGTCGATAATCTGATTTTATTCAGGGATAAGAGAAACCCAGATAAAAACACTCCACAGGGTGTTTGCATAAGATTTACGCTTACTGGTTGTTCGCTGTTTTTTGAAGTAAAGCGGTAGGACTACGTCCCTAAGTGATAGTTCCTCAACTGCCTGCTACATCAATGATGCCAGGTGGGTGAACTCAAGACCAATATCGACAAGCCAACCAAATCAGACCCGGTTACTAACCGCATTAGACCCACTGAATCCAGAAAAATATATGATTTTTCTTACAAAAATCAGCCTTTGAATTGAAAAATCTCTGCAGTGCAAGCGAGGCTTGCGTATCAGGCTATCGCATACGGCATCTTGGATAGAGCCGGTTTCCATAGTGAATAGAAATGCAAAGATTAAACGATGATAAAAGAACATCGTAAATATATTTAACTTTTATTAAATAAATGCCTCTTGCAAAATAGTTTCAACCGTCGGAACCAAAATGACGGTTCCAACTTAATTTTTCAACAATAGTGCTAGGAGAGTAAACATGGCCGCAAAAAAGTATGAGGCAGGTGTTAAAGAGTATCGGCAGACTTACTGGATGCCAGAGTACGTACCTTTGGATACGGACATTCTTGCTTGTTTCAAGATCACCCCACAAGCAGGGGTCGATCGTGAAGAAGCTGCTGCTGCAGTAGCTGCAGAATCTTCAACCGGAACCTGGACCACAGTTTGGACCGATCTTTTAACAGATTTGGACTATTACAAAGGTCGCGCTTATCGTATCGAAGACGTACCTGGTGATGATACCTGTTTCTATGCGTTCATTGCCTATCCTATCGATTTGTTTGAAGAGGGCTCGGTTGTTAACGTTCTGACCTCACTGGTAGGTAACGTATTCGGATTTAAAGCGATTCGTGCCCTGCGTCTGGAAGACGTGCGCTTCTCAGTTGCCTACGTGAAATCTTGTGGCGGTCCTCCTCAAGGTATTCAGGTAGAGCGCGACGTTATGAACAAGTATGGCCGTCCGATGTTGGGTTGTACGATTAAACCTAAACTGGGTCTGTCAGCTAAGAACTACGGTCGTGCCGTATACGAGTGTCTTCGTGGCGGTCTGGATTTCACCAAAGATGATGAAAACGTTAACAGCCAACCATTCATGCGCTGGCGTGATCGCTTCCTGTTTGTTCAGGATGCAACTATGGCTGCTCAGGCTGAAACAGGTGAACGCAAGGGTCACTACCTGAACGTAACTGCACCAACTTGCGAAGATATGCTGGAACGTGCTGAATTCGCTAAAGAAATTGGCGCCCCTATCATTATGCATGACTACCTCACTGGTGGTCTGAGTGCGAATACAAGTCTGGCTAACTGGTGCCGCAAAAACGGTGTGTTGCTACACATACACCGCGCTATGCACGCTGTGCTGGATCGTAACCCGCACCACGGTATTCACTTCCGTGTGCTGACCAAGATTCTGCGCTTGTCGGGTGGTGATCACCTGCACTCAGGTACCGTTGTGGGCAAACTGGAAGGTGACCGTGCTGCGACCCTCGGCTGGATTGATTTAATGCGTGAGTCATTCATTCCTGAAGACCGTTCACGCGGCATCATGTTTGATCAGGACTGGGGTTCTATGCCTGGTGTTATGCCTGTTGCTTCTGGTGGTATTCATGTTTGGCACATGCCAGCACTGGTAAACATCTTCGGTGATGATTCCGTGTTGCAGTTCGGTGGCGGTACTTTAGGTCACCCATGGGGCAATGCGGCAGGTGCTGCAGCTAACCGCGTCGCACTTGAAGCTTGCGTAGAAGCGCGTAACGAAGGTCGTGAACTGGAACGCGAAGGTAAAGAGATTCTTACCAACGCAGCCAAGGATAGCCCAGAGCTGAAAATCGCTATGGAAACATGGAAAGAAATCAAATTTGAATTCGACACTGTGGACAAGCTGGACGTGGTAAACCGTTAATTTTAAGGTCAAATTTAACCTTAAATATGTAAATTAAAACTTTCGCTTGCACGAAGAACGCGTGCAGTGACTAAAGGAAAGGAACGGAAATGGCTGAAATTCAAGATTACAAATCAACTCCTAAATACGAAACCTTCTCGTATTTACCGGCGATGACGCCAGATAAAATGCGCCGTCAAATCGCTTACGTGATAAGCCAGGGATGGAACCCCGGCATAGAACACGTCGAACCAGCACGTGCTGATGCGTACTACTGGTATATGTGGAAGCTGCCTATGTTCGGCGAACAGTCTGTTGACGTTGTTATTGCTGAACTGGAAGCGTGCCATCGCGCACATCCGAATAATCACGTGCGCCTGATTGGTTATGACAATTACTCTCAGAGTCAGGGTAGCTCCTTTGTAGTGTTTCGCGGTCGTTAAGCAGGTTGGCCAGGTAGACAGACTATCCAGCAGATGACCCTCGCAGCTATTGACCCGTGTGAGGGTCTGTTGAATACGGAAGGATAAGAGCATGAACGACCCTATGGAAAATAATACAGCAAGTCCACGTTCGTCACGAGCCGCGGCGTTAGAGAGACGACGTGCACTGTCCCAGAATGGACGCACTGCGCTAGGCGTAAAGCCGTCGCAGCCATCAGCATCTGTGGCTAAGCCTGCAGCGAACGCTAGTACAGCAACTGTTACACCGCAAGTCACCTCAGTGCAGCCAATTGCGGAAGCTGCCGTAACGCCTGTGCAAATGGCTACAGCAGCTTCCGTGACTGGTGCATCGGGTAAATCGTTGTCTAGAGCGCGACGAGTAGCCATGTCTCAGGGTGGAAAGTCAGCAATTGCAAAAAACAATTCGGTAATGTCAGCTGCATTCAGCCAGGTTAAGGTAATTGATACACCTGAACCTGCAACAGCCGAATCCACATCCTCAGGGTGTGGATCAACCACAGGTTGTGGATGTGGCTGTAAGGAGGCAAAGGCGACTGACACGACTGCATATGAGCAGGCAATTGAAGAGGTATGCGCGATTGTTGATGATGAACCGTTAGCGTTGTCTGGTTCTGTTGCTTCGGCAGTTCGTCAATTGTGTCAAGAACGCCGTCGTGCGCTTTCCAGCAAGGGTAAAACCGCTGCAAAAAGCACTGGTGGATCAGCTGCAAACCGACGCAATGCTGCCAGAAATGGCTTAAAAAGCGGGCTAAGCGGACGCGAAATAGCCAGAATTCGCCGCGAAGAAATGTGCCAGCAAGGCCGCGGGAACGACCCTGCATGCCGACCCAGCGGTCGGGTTCGTCCCAAACCACCTGCTCCAGCAAAAGTGGAGGCTGGCACAACGTTAAGTGGTACAGCTGTAACCGGAACTCAGGTAGAGCGTAATGGCAAGGTGACGGGTATAGAGTCAGGCAGTTGCCGCACCATCACTGGTACTGAATATATCGGTATGGAGCAATACTCACAGTTATGCACCACAACACCAGAGCCTGCTCCGGCAAAAGTTAACATCGGCACCACAAGTCGTGGTCAACGTGTAAGCGGTACCGAAGTTGGTCAGAGCATGAAAGTAACTGGCGATGATAACGGGCTGTGCAAGAGCGTGACCGGTACCGAATATCTCGGCACAGAGCAGTTTGTTACATTTTGCGACAGCAAACCTAAACCTGGCCCAGCGAAAGTGAGCGTCATGGTTACGGCAGCTGGTCAGAATGTAAGTGGTGGCGCTATCGGCCGTACCAATAAAGTAACAGGTGATGAAACGGGTGCTAGTGCAAAACTTACTGGTAGCCAGTATGTACAGAATGAATCCACAAGTGCGAGTCGCAATGGTACAAGTGCGCCACGTAAGGTAAGTGTCATGAGTACATTACAGGATAAAACGGTGACAGGTACTGATGTAGCAACCAGCAATTTGGTGACAGGTACAGAACGTGGTGCGTGTGCAAGTGTTACGGGTACTGAATCAAATGGCCTTGCTCAATATCAGGCATGTAATCGTGAGCCAGTGTCTGTTCCAGAAAAGGTAAACATGATGCGTACCTGGAATGAGCAGCCTGTTTCAGGTACTGCGTTAGAACATAGCCAGAAAGTGACCGGCGATGAGTTTGGCGGCTGTCAACAAATCTCTGGCACGGAATACATAGGACCGGATCAGTACATAGCATTTTGTGATCCTGAGCAGCAGGCAGCGTCACGCGCATTGATGAGCAGTCGTGGTGCACGTGCAGGTATCGCACTGCGTAACGATAATGCCGAATCTGCAGGCAAGGTAACAGGTGCAGGGCGAGGTGAAAGCCAGGTACTGAGCGGTACACCTTATTCCGGTACACATCAGCGTGTTTCTCAACGTGGCGCTAATAATAACCCGCATCCGCTGAGTCGCAGCCCGCTCAATGCACCGCGTGAAGTGGAACCTGTCATCCAGCAACAGAGGATGCAAGGGGATTTTAGTATAGCTACACCGGCTCGCAGTGCGCAGGAAAGTAGCTTGAACCGCATCACCGGCACTGCATACGGCGCAATCGGTCGCATCACCGGACCAATAAACATGGCCGCAGGGCTGGTGTCAGGTACCCCTGAGTTTCGTTATCAGGAAGATGTAGCACCACCCGTAGTCATGATGCAAACACCTGTGGTTGAAGAAGTGCGCAGCCGTCTTACAGGTGATGGTCGTGAAGGTGGTTTTGCTATCACCGGAGCAGCTTGGCGTCGTAATGAAAGCGTGACTGGTACTGAAGGCAATTCCAGCCGTCGCAATCCGACTATACGTGGGGATCAGCGTGGTGCACTGATAGGTGCATCGCAAATGAAAGAGCGTGATCGCCCAGAATTGCCAATAAGCAAAATTACCGGCAGCAGCGGTAATGATGCCAGAGGCTCAGCGATAACTTACTCCGGCGGTGCGCGCGGTTAAGGTAAAAAAAGTAATCAAGTAAACAGTAAAGCTAATTGGAGAATGTGATGAATACGAGAAACCGTCCAGGGCGAGTCATTAGCCCGCAGTCAACAGCAAGCCGTCCGCCTTATGGACTGGGCACGCCTGCTGGTGCGCTGCAGGTACGGCCTCGGCTGGCAGTATTCGCAATCGATGATGAGCGTATGGTTAACCCGGCATGTTCGACTGAAACTGGACGACCATGCCGTCACCCGCTAACTAACGATATGGAAAATCAGCGTTTGTTAGCGCATGAACATAGAGTCAAAGGGGCTTTTGATGCAATTGTCCCTGTACTGAAACGTATCGCAGCTATGCAGCACGAACCGGATTTTATTGAACGTGCTCAGCGTATTGCGCTTGAGCAACTCGGTTTTGAATTGCCCGCTCAACTGTTAGCAGATGCCTGGATTGAAGATTTGGATATGCGTGCGTTATATGGCGAGTGTGTTTTACGTACATTGCGCCTCATGGCTGAACAATCAGAATTAAATAATTCGCATCAGGGCAAAGATGAGGCAATAGCGTTCTTTCTCGACAGTGGTTACCACGCAGTGGATATATCTCCCTGTTCTGATGGCCGATTGAAGGGACTTGTACGCTATATCCTGCGCTTGCCGGATGGTGCTGTGCGCAGCCGTAAGGCCTACGCTGGTGCAATGTTTGATGTAGATGCCAATGTGAAACGCTGGGTAGAAACCGAGCTAATGCGTTTCCGAGAAGGTCGCCCAGTGACTGCAGATGCAGGTACGCGCTACCTGAAGGTGGTGGTTTACCACTGGAGCAGCTCTGACCCGACGCATGAAGGCTGTGCTGCACATTGTAGCAACGTGACCCTGGCGGCAGAAGCAGGACTGAAGCGTCTGACTGAATTCCGTCAGGCCATAGAAAATAGTTTTTGTTGTGGTGCGTCCGTAGACATTTTGTTGATCGGTGTGGATACAGATACTGATGCAATCAAAGTACACGTGCCCGACGCTAACGGTGACATAAGTTTATATCGGTATGTAGATAACATTGAATTGTATCGCGCCAGTGTCAATGATGACGCAAGTGGTGCCAGACTCAAGGTTTATCAGGCAATTCAGTCTGCCAGCAGCAGTACGGGCTGGGCTGAAGGACAGGGTGAACCGCATGAAGGCATGCGTCGACTTATTGCGACTTTGCTGATTAATAATTTATCGCAGATTGAATATGTATGCAGCAACTGGGGTGGACGTTATGCAGACATCGGTCACGCCGAGCGCTTTATCAGTGTCGGTGATGGCTTTGAGGAATTTCAGTTGCGAAATCTTGCCTACTTTGCCCACCTGCATACGGTGGAAGAAGGTGCGCCAGATATGGATGTTGGTATCAAGATTTTTACCAAACTCAATGTAAATCGTGGGTTGCCAGCACCTGTAGCCATACATTTTCGCTATGACAGTCGCGTACCGGGTTGCCGCGAACGCACTGTGGAACGCTGCCGACGGGTGAAAGCCGCAATCGAAGGACGTTACCAGGAGCTGGCACAAAAGGGGTTGATCGTATGTGGGCTGACAGTACAGGACAAGCGCCCAGGTAGCCCGATAGAACTGATAGCAGCGAGTGAGAAATAGGTCGGTTTAGGAGAGCGTAATGAAAATTTGCCAAGTGGAAAAAACGCTGGTTTCAACCAACCGAATTAAGGATCTGGGACATCGCCCATTACTGGTGGTGCGCGAAAAAGTAGGCGGGCCACGTCAGGTTGCTGTAGATGCGGTGGGTTGTATACCTGGGGACTGGGTGATATGTGTCGGTTCTTCAGCAGCACGTGAAGCTGCCGGTAGCAAAGAGTTTCCTAGTGATTTGACTATTATCGGCATCATTGATCACTGGTCGGAGGCTTGATATGGAAATTATGCGCGTGGTGTCAGATCTGGTGGCGACGCGGCGTGTTCCGGGTCTGCAAAACGCTTCACTGAGAGTATTGGAAGATACTCAGGGCAAGATCAGCGTGGCTTGTGATCCGGTGGGTGTACCACCAGGAAAATGGGTAATAACAGCAGGTGGTTCTGCAGCACGAATTGCCACAGGAGACAAGGCGACCTTAACCGACTTGACTATCTGCGGAATTATTGATGCATGGGATGCCGGCAACGGCGAATAAGCAAGTTTTTTAATCTGAGAAGGAGTACTAAAAATGGCAAACGTAAGCGGAGTGGCATTAGGCATGATCGAAACGCGTGGTCTGGTACCTGCGATTGAAGCAGCAGACGCGATGACTAAAGCGGCAGAAGTACGCCTGGTAGGTCGTCAGTTTGTTGGTGGTGGCTATGTAACTGTATTGGTACGTGGCGAAACTGGTGCGGTAAACGCAGCGGTACGTGCAGGTGCGGATGCATGTGAACGTGTGGGTGATGGCCTGGTTGCTGCGCACATCATCGCGCGTGTGCACTCTGAGGTGGAGAACATCCTGCCAACTGCAACTGAGTAACAGAACAATCATTAAATCTGAAACTAACTGAATTTAAAAAGGAGCATTAAAAATGGCAAACGTAAGCGGAATAGCATTAGGCATGATCGAGACCCGTGGTCTGGTACCTGCGATTGAAGCGGCAGACGCGATGACCAAGGCAGCAGAAGTACGTCTGGTAGGTCGTCAGTTTGTTGGTGGTGGCTATGTAACCGTATTGGTGCGTGGTGAAACGGGTGCGGTAAACGCAGCGGTGCGTGCAGGTGCGGATGCATGTGAACGTGTGGGTGATGGCCTGGTAGCTGCACACATCATCGCTCGTGTGCACTCCGAGGTAGAAAACATCCTGCCTAGCGCGTCTGAGTAAAGAAACAATCATTAAGTCTGTAACCAACTGAATTGAGAAGGGGTACTAAAAATGGCAAACGTAACCGGAGTAGCATTGGGCATGATCGAAACGCGTGGTCTGGTACCCGCGATTGAAGCCGCAGATGCGATGACCAAGGCGGCAGAAGTGCGCCTGGTAGGTCGTCAGTTTGTAGGTGGTGGCTATGTAACTGTATTGGTACGTGGCGAAACAGGTGCAGTAAACGCAGCGGTGCGTGCGGGTGCGGATGCATGTGAACGTGTGGGTGATGGCCTGGTAGCCGCGCACATCATCGCTCGCGTGCACTCTGAGGTAGAAAACATCCTGCCAAGCACACCTGACGCCAGCATTGGCGGCCGTGATGGCGACATCAGCTGATACTCGCTACTAATGGAGGTATGCCCATGCAGTCCGACCCTCGTTTAAACGGATATCTGTCGCGCGCCCTTAGCCACGAACTAGCGGCTGTGCAACAGTATCTGATGCAAGCCACACTTGCCGGTTTGTGGGGTATGACAGACATGAGTACCCGACTGCGTACAGATGTAAAAGAAGAGCTGGTGCATGCTGAACGACTGATGGCGAGGATGCTGGTTTTGGGCATCCCGTCCAATGCTACGCAATTACCTCCGGCTCGTACTGGTCGTAGTGTAGAAGAAATGCTGCTGATAGACCGTGTACTGGAGATCGAAGCAATTCGATTATATGAAGAAGCAACGAATTATTGTGCACGAATACGAGATAGTGAAACCCATGCGCTGCTCACAGCGATTTTGCAAGATGAGCTAGGACATTTGGAAGAGCTGGATCGTATGTTGACGGAAATTCATAAGGGAGTAGAGCAATGAGTGAAGCTAATATTGCCAATAAGGACACGGTTTTAGTCGGCAAAGTCCTTGAACCAACCATGAATAAACGCTTTGACTTTAACAGCTATCCAGAGACCCGGAAGTTTCTGGATGAACTGGCAGAGCTGTCAAAACGTGAAGATTACTATCCAAATATTAATTTTGGAAAAACTTATGCCAACGTCAGTATTGATGGTGAAGGTCTCGCTGTGCTGAATGAACGCAACTCCAGCTTTATCGTCGAGATGCACGCACTGGTTTCCACTACAGTTGCTAAATAATTAGCAACAGGAAGCGGAGTTAACCATGACCAATCGCATTATCGCTGTCATCAACCAGAAAGGCGGAACCGGCAAAACCACGCTGGCGCTGAATCTGGCGGCAGGACTGTCGAAACGTGGTGCTACGCATCTGGTCGATGCCGACCCGCAACGCTCAATTACCCAATGGGTGGGCATGGGTGGTGGTAACTCAGGATTGCCAGGTGTTGCGCAACTGGCAGGTAATCCGACTGCTGTACTTACTAAATTGGTACGCAGTTATCGTTATGTAGTGGTTGATTGTCCACCTACGGTGCAAGGGGAAACGGTAGCTGCCATCATGCACATCGCGAACTTGGCGCTGATACCCGTTTTGCCTTCACCTATAGATTTGTGGGCGAGTGTGGATATGGCTAATGCAGTCAAAAAAGCGCAACAGGACAACCCCGGGTTGCGTGCCTGTCTGGTACTGAATCAGCTGGAATCTCGCAACGCTTTGTCACGTGAAATGCGTGAAGTAGTAACAGAATTTGATGTGCCTGTACTGGCATCAGGCATGCAGCGACGTGCGGCATATCGCACCGCTGCAGTAGAAGGCCTGAGCGTATATGGCGTGGGAAAACGCGGTAAACATGCCGTGGCTGATATTGAAGCGATTATCGAGGAGGTTTTATGCCTGTGAAAAATGTAGGATCAAAACTTGTACGTGGTGTACGCCAGATTAAAGAACAGCAGGATATCCCTCCAACAACTGCAGTGCCGGATATCGCTCCCGTTGCAGCCAAGGTAACCACGGCAAAGCCTCGTGCCAGCGCCAAGCCTGCGCCAGCCAAAGCCAGCAAATCAGGCATACAGCATCCGGATCGCGTCTGGCCGGATTGATTTGACCAGGCATAGTGCTTAGCTGAGAACAGGCAGGTTATGTTCTGCTGTTAATAGAGAACTCATCTACCCAATTAAGGAATAGTCATGAATGACATTATCAATCAATACAGAATCGAAAAACAACCCTACTATCGCAACGTAGCTGATGAAATAGAGTTGTACGAAGCAGCTTACTCGGTACGCATGCCGATGATGCTAAAAGGACCGACTGGCTGCGGTAAAACTCGTTTTGTCGAGTACATGGCGTGGAAACTCAACAAGCCGTTAATTACGGTTGCTTGTAATGAAGACATGACCGCATCTGATCTGGTTGGTCGCTTCCTGCTAGATGCAAACGGTACTCGCTGGCAAGATGGTCCGCTCGCGATTGCTGCACGTAATGGTGCGATTTGCTATCTGGATGAGGTAGTCGAAGCACGCCAAGATACCACCGTGGTCATTCATCCGTTGACTGATAATCGTCGTGTACTTCCGCTTGAGAAAAAAGGCGAGCTGATCCAGGCGCACCCGGATTTTCAGTTGGTTATTTCCTACAACCCAGGCTATCAGTCTCTGATGAAGGATCTGAAACAGTCAACCAAGCAGCGTTTTGGTGCTCTGGATTTTAATTATCCAGCACATGACATCGAGACCGAGATTGTCGCTCACGAAACTGGCGTCACTGCAGAGGTGGCCGGCAAGCTGATATCCATTGCAGAGCGCGCGCGTAACCTCAAAGGGCATGGTCTCGATGAAGGTATCTCCACTCGTATGCTGATCTACGCAGGAAGTCTTATTGCCAAGAACGTCAATCCTAAGGCGGCTTGCCACATGACGCTGGTCCGTCCGATTACAGATGATCCAGATATGCGTGATGCGCTGGATGCAGCAGTGAGTACCTACTTCTAATCGTATCGTTCCGGATGGATAGACAGCTAACGTCATCCATCGAATTTGGGTAAAGAGTTTAATGGCGCGGCATGCGTCTAGCTCATTACGCTCCGCAGAAACCAAACACAACCTAGCATCAGGAGTTGAGTCATGGCGGTCGAACTTGAAAAATATCAAGATATATTAGATGAGCTCGGGGAGCATGCAGGTGATGTATTGCGTGCCTCCTGGGGCGAAGCGGCTCGGGTGTTCAGTCCACGCGGCCTGGAAACCTATTACCTGCAAGGCGCAACTGGCCTGAAGTCACTGGGACGCGGGACAGATCTGGTAGTTTCATTTATCCAGAGCGCGCCCGCTGTAGCACGTGAATTGGGTGAAGATGCGGTCAGCGATCTGCTTGCCGCTGCAATCAAAATGTATTCTAAAACCAGTGCGTCGGTCATCGCCTCGATATTCTCTACCAGTCCAGTGGCTGCTTCGCGCTTAGGGGATGCCGAGCTGTTTCGCGGTTATCTGCACTTGCTTGATAGCTTGCTGGCACAAGCTCCGCGCGGCGTTCGTCCCATGCTGGATCATCTTAGCACCCTGCTCGGCCAACTGACATTAGGCGGTTTACGGCGCTGGGCGTTATGGGGTGCACAGACGCACAAAACCAATTTCGACGGGCAGCTCAAATATTTTAGTCTGGAAAGCCCCGAATCTATCGGCGTGCTGCAAAAGGAACGCAAAGGTACGCTATTTATTGATGTGCAGCGGCGCATCGGTATGTATTTGCGCGCCTTGTGGGCACGTGATTTTTTCATGCGTCCTACCAGTGGCGATTTTGAAAAGCGTGAAGGATATCGCCCTTCAATTGAGGGTTACATTATCCATCTGCCAGATGCTTATGACGATTTCATTACTCTGGCAGAAAACGGAGAAGAATTACGCATGTCTGGCATAGAGCTGTACCGTGCGAGTGCAGCACATGCAGCTTGCCATCAGGTTTACAGTACCGTCCAGTATGACAGTACCGGTTTAAATGCATTGCAAGTTGCAATGATAGGTCTGATTGAAGACGCGCGTGTGGAATCACTTGCAGTGGCGCAATTTCCTGGCCTGCAGCAAATATGGCTGCCTATGCATACAGCAACAGTTGAGTCGGGAGATAACGCGGTAGCGCTGATGGCGCGTCTGGCACGTGTTCTGCTGGATGAAAATTACCGTGATGATCATAGCTGGGTCAAACTGGGTCGTCGTTTATTCATGGAACGGCAGATACAAGAAAATGCCGCTGAGTGGGTATGTGCGATCGGCATACAGTTAGCGGACGAAATGCAGATGTTGGGTGCCAGTTATAGCCAGTCTAATGACGTGGTAGATATCGCATATCGTGATGATAACCAGTATATCTGGGAATTCGAGGATATTCGCGAAGCAGGTCAGGTCGTCGCCGGCGTGACTAGTCAGCAAATTCGCAAGTACGTTAGCGTGATGGAAATGATTAACGCGATTGACGTACCTGGCGCGGGTGACGATGCCAATGAAATATGGGTGCTGAACAGCGAGTTTTTTCGTGATGAGGAAAGCACCAGTATTAATGAGCAAGAGGGTCGTGAGCCGCCACCGGATCCCTACCATTACCCAGAATGGGATTACCAGATGCAGCTGGATCGGCCGGAATGGTGCACGGTGCTTGAAAAACGTGCCAAACCGAGTGACGCGAAAATTATTGACGACATAGTGGTCAAGCACAAGCCGCTGATCTCACGACTCAAATTCCTGATTGAGGCGATGCAGCCACAAGGCGTACAACGCTTGCGCAAACAGGAAGACGGTGATGAACTTGATTTGAATGCAGCCGTTAATGCCATGATTGCCATGCGCATGGGTGAGCAGCCAGATCTGCGCATCATGATGCGCAATGTACGCAAAGTACGCGATCTCTCGGTCATGCTGTTGATAGATTTATCAGAATCTACTAATGATGCCGTAGTTGGCTCAGAAAGTACCGTGTTGGAGCTTGCGCGTGAAGCAACTGTTCTCTTGGCCGACGCCCTCGACAAGATAGGTGATCCTTTTGCAATTCACGGCTTTGATTCTAATGGTCGACACGATGTCGAATATTTCCGTTACAAGGATTTTGGTACGCCTTATAACGACAAGGCTAAGGCTCGCCTTGCCGGTATGAGTGGTCAGCTTTCCACGCGTATGGGTGCAGCTATGCGCCATGCCGGTTCGATACTGAAACGCCAACCCAGCAGTAAAAAGCTGCTGCTGGTAGTTACTGACGGTGAACCGGCCGACAATGATGTACGCGATCCGCAATATCTGCGGTTTGATGCTAAAAAAGCAGTAGAGGAATTAACGCGTAACGGCATATCTACTTATTGTCTCAGCCTTGACCCCAGAGCCGATGAGTATGTATCGCGTATCTTCGGCGCAAAGAATTACATGGTGGTTGATCACGTTCAGCGCTTGCCCGAGAAATTGCCTATGCTTTATATGGGATTGACGCGATGAATACCGCCTTTGCCAAACCCTAAATGGAGATTGTCATGCAAACCCTGCCTAGTCTACTCACGCCCATTCTCGTCCTGTCAGCGCCATTGATTGTGCTGCTGGCAGGGCTGATACCGACTGGATGGGCCAATCAACGTCCACAATTCATGGCGCGACTGAATGGTACGGTCGCATGGCTTGCCTGCTTTAGTGCCTTACTGGCGGCTGTAGTCCATACCTTTGATGGTAATCGTACCTGGACGCTTTACAGTATTAACCTGCCAGGGAATATAGGCGCCTTTTCCATCTCCACCTATGTCAACAGCGTAACTGTAATCATGCTGTTGCTGGTGTCATTTGTTGGCGCCATAGTAACCCGCTACTCGCGCAACTACATGGATGGAGACCCTAATCAGGGCCGCTTTCACAAATGGCTGAGTTTGACCCTGGGTACCATACTGACCTTGATTATTTCGGGCAACATGCTCATGTTCTGGCTGGCCTGGATATCCAATAGCCTGTGTCTGCACCAGCTGCTGACGTTTTATCGGGAGCGTCCAGCCGCTGTACTTGCGGCACATAAAAAGTTTATCGCTAACCGTATCAGCGACCTGAGTCATCTCACTGCTATTTTTCTGATTGGTTCGACCCTGCACAGTCTGGAATACGTGGACATACTCCACAGCATGGCGTTGATGCAAGAACCATTACCGTTGACGTTGCAATGGGCGTCTGTGCTAATTGTGCTGAGTGCTGTCCTCAAATCCGCCCAGTTTCCGCTGCATGGCTGGTTGATTCAGGTAGTTGAGGCACCTACGCCGGTATCCGCATTGCTACATGCAGGCATAGTCAACGCGGGTGCTTTCCTGATTATCCGCATGAGTCCTATCATGTCTTACTCAGAAATTGCCTTAGGCATTCTGGCGGTGATCGGTTTAACTACGCTGGCTCTGGCTTCACTGGTGATGCTGACGCAAACCAGCATTAAGGTATCACTGGCCTGGTCCACCACCGCGCAGATGGGCTTCATGTTGCTGGAATGTGGTCTTGGTCTTTACAGTTTGGCTATGCTCCACCTGGTTGCCCACTCCTTGTACAAGGCTCATGCTTTCCTGTCTTCTGGCAGTGGCGTGGATAATTTCCGTGCTCCAACTATTGCCAGTAGTTACGGTGGCTTCAAGCTTGGCCAGCTCATCATCGCCCTGGGATCAGGTGGGCTTATGGCAGTAATCGTGGGTTCTGCTTTTGGTATCACGCCGGAGTCGCAACCCGCTTTAATTGCTGCTGGTGGAATCGTCGCAATTGCGTTGAGTCAGTTGCTGCTACAAACGGCTAATGCAATGAGCAACGCTACATTTTTGCTGCGTGGTGTCGGCTTGAGCGCTGTAATCTGTACTGCCTATTTTACCCTGCATGCCCTTTTCGAAAAGGCTCTGGAAGGCAGCGTGCTGCCTATACATGATGCGACAGGATACTTCCAGGATGCAATGGCTATTGCCATTATTAGCGTCTTTCTGGCGCTGCTCATGCTGCAGAAATTGCTTAAATATGCACCACCGACACTAGTCGAAGGACTCTACATGCATCTGTATAACGGCTTGTATATTGACGTGTATATCACCCGATTGTTGCAGCGGGTATGGCCTGCGCCAATTCATAGTACACGTCCCAGTCCCTTTGCAACCGAAAAACCAACGGGAGGTTGATCATGCGTATAAACGACAGCATCGCGATGAGCGACGCCGATATCGCTACCCACGAAGAAACCACAACCAAAAAAATGGATGCCGCTGAGCTGAACCAGTGCATCAATGCCGCTTGCGGGCGTATCGCACCGTTGTGGCCATTGAAACACTTTGTCGCCGTCAATCCTTTCTTTGGGCTATGCGACTACAGTTTTCAGGATGCCTCGGACACGCTCGCACGCATCACGGGTTCTAACCTCTATATGCCCAGAGATTATTACCACGAGCAATTGGTAACGGGGCGTATTTCACGCGAAGACCTGCAACAGGCTATTATCCGCTGTGGCAGCCAACTGGATATTTCTATCGTTGAGTGGTCGCTATCCGCTGAAGCACCCAAGCCCAAGCTGGGCATGGCGCCAGTAAGTGAGGTGCTGGAGCGAGTTGAAGGCGGCCTCTGGTCGAGCTTCGTTACTGAACGCATCAGTTTGCACTGCGCCGCCTATTTTGACCTGGGTCAGGCTATTCAGGCCATGCCCTGGCGTAACCTATCCCTCTATGCATCCTGGCGTAAGGCTGCCACTATCGACCGCAGTCCAGCAATGATGGGCTTACACCACTTCCGCTCGGAAATCAGCCGACTGCCCGATGATCCCCGCACAGCTATTGCCTGGGCCGTTGCACAGTTGGACATCCCTGAAGCAGGAATGGAACGCTATCTGCATGCCTCGCTGTTGAGTATAGGTGGCTGGGCAGCCTGGGCTCGTTACCTGCGTTGGCAGGCCGAGCTAACTGGGGGGCAGAACGATTCCATCGTGGATCTATTGGCTATTCGCCTGATGTGGGACGTGTTGCTGTTCAAAGAGAAAAAGTCGGTAGCCCTGGTAGCACGCTGGCGCGAGATGCTTGCGGCCAGCATGCGCGCACCTTCCTCCAAGCGCCAGATTGCTGCCGAGATCGACCGCATCATGCTCAACGCCATGGAAATCGGCTTCCAACGTAGCGTGATCGCTGGGCTGAGCAAAGCCAATGAAAAACCAGCCCGACCTGCTGTGCGCCCGGCAGCTCAGGCGGCTTTCTGCATCGATGTACGCTCCGAGGTGTTCCGACGCTCTCTGGAAACTGTGGCGCCATCAGTACAGACCATCGGTTTTGCTGGGTTTTTTGGTATTTTCATCGAATACGTACCCTTAGGTGCCAGCACTGGCCATTCTCATGTACCGGTACTTTTTAATCCAGCCTATCGCATATATGAAGAGGTCAAGGACGATGAGCAGCAGACTGTCAAAGAACTGACCAAGCGGCGTCAACGTATCGCTTTATCCAAGGCGTGGAAAGGTTTCAAGCTTTCTGCTTCCTCCTGTTTTTCATTCGTGGAGGCTGCCGGGCTGATGTATGCGCCCAAACTGCTGACCGACAGCTTTGGCTGGAGCCGGCCAGTACCAGATCCCTTCACCCATGGACTCGACAAGCAGGTCATTGATCGGATAGGGCCGACGCTGGCTCAGGTTCCTGAGGCACAGTCATGTCCTCACCATGCAGATTCAGGCATCCCGCCATCTGACTGGGTGGGTCACGCGGAGCGGATTCTGCGGGCTATGTCCATGACTGATAACTTCGGGCGTCTGGTGTTGTTGACTGGTCACGGCAGCACCTCGGTAAACAATCCCCACGCTACTGGATTAGACTGCGGTGCTTGCGCCGGACAGACTGGCGAAGCCAGTGCCCGTGTTGTGGTCGCTCTGCTGAATCAACCAGCGGTACGGCGCGATCTCCACGAGCGGGGCATCGTAATTCCGGAGGACACCTGGTTCCTGGCTGGTCTGCACGATACCACCACAGACGAGGTGCGGCTGTTCGACACTGACGATGTGCCCAAACAGCTGGCTCCGGATCTGACGCATCTGCGCGAGTGGCTGGATCAAGCTGGTGACCTGACCCGCATGCAGCGCTCGGCCTTGCTGGGAATTTCAGGTCTATCGGATCAGGCAGTTGAAGCCAATGTGCGGGAACGCAGCCGCGACTGGTCGCAACTTCGGCCGGAATGGGCGTTAGCCAACAACGCCGCCTTTATTGCTGCGCCACGTGTACGTACAGCAGATATGGATCTGGGTGGTCGCGCTTTTCTGCACGACTACGCCTGGCAAAACGATAGTGGATTCAAGATCCTGGAACTAATCATGACTGCACCCATGGTTGTGGCTAACTGGATCAACATGCAGTACTACGGCTCCGTCGTCGACAACCCGCGTTTCGGCAGCGGCAATAAAGTACTGCACAACGTGGTTGGCGGTGCCATCGGCGTGCTGGAGGGCAATGGTGGCGACCTGCGCGTCGGCCTGCCTATGCAGTCTCTGCACAACGGCAAGCGCTGGGTCCATGAACCGTTACGCCTGAGCGTATTCATCGAGGCGCCGGAAGCGGCCATGGAAGACATCATTGCCCGCCACGAACTGGTGAGGCAGTTGGTTGAAAATGGCTGGTTGCACCTATTTCGTATCGGTGAGACAGGTGACGTTTATCGTCGTGTTGCAACTGCCCAGTGGGAAATGTCTGATACAGCACTCTCGATAGACACATAACCTTGTAGGCGAGGTCTATCTGCTTGAATATACGACCTAATCATAAATAAAAGTAAAACGTTAATGTAATAATATTTAACTTTTATTAATACGAAGTTGACGCCATAATTCATTGCATCTGTCGCCTTTGTGAGCGCTACTTTCAGGAGATTTGGAATGCCATTGGTTGATATGAAAAATATGCTGGGTCACGCCTACTATCATGGCTATGCTGTGGGTGCTTTTGGTGTGGCTGGCTGGGAGATACTAGAAGGTGTGGTTGCGGCTGCAGAGGGTATGCGCACGCCAATTATTCTAAGTGTATCCAACGCTTATCCGGGAACTGACAGCATAGAATCTTTATCACGCGGGGTGATTGAAATGGCTCAGCGAGCCACAATTCCAGTAGCATTCCAGATCGAGGTTGAGGACAGTTATCAGGCTGCTGAAGTCGCAATCAGCATGGGTTGTAACAGCATAGTGTTCAACGCTTCTGCTCACGTTCTGCCAGATAACGTGAAATTGACACAAAAGGTTGTTGAGCTAGCTGCTGCAAGTGGTGTAATGGTAGTCGGACAAGTGGGTCAACTCGAAACTGGGGATAGCATAGAGGAAGTTGAATCTGCAACTAACGGCTCTACTACGCCGTCCGAGGCCAAATATTACGTTGAACGAACTGGGGTCGGTTGTCTGGCTATTTCAGTTAAGCGCCTGAACAGCGGTGCAAACAAATATGATTTTACCCGCCTCTCGAAAATCAATCAGGCCGTCGGTATCCCGCTTGGAATTCACGGCAGTGCGGGTTTTACCGATGAACAGTTAAAACGCATGATCAGTTTTGGCGCGGCCAAAATCAATTACAGCTCGGTGCTACTCGATGTTGCAGCACAACGTATGAGAGAAAATGCACTGGCGGGTGTCGAAGGCTATGCCGCCATAATGGAAGGCGTACGTGACGCAGTCCGGCTTGAAGTAGAACGCTGTATAAGAGTATGGGGCTGTGGTGGTCGTGCAGCGGAAGTGTTATTACAGTGTCAATCTCAGGATAGTGATTATGCAAATTCACAAACCGATCAGCGAGACATGAAACGATTGGCTTAGCCAGACATTATATTCTAGCGCATGCTATTCATATCGCTGCTTATCCGCACCTCGCGAAGGGATTAGGGGGCGATGATAAGATCGTTGCAGAATATAATCCTAGAAACGGCAGTTGGACACGTTGAAGTGTACGCGCATCAGGGTGCAGGGCAAGGCGCGATAATCCTGAATGGCTATTCCATTCAGGTGCGGAGCAACGCCGCCATGTGCCGTGAGGGGCGTGCAATTCAACGTGTAGCGTAGTCACCAAACAGGTGACAGGTAAATCACCAAAATAAGCGTTAAATATGATGATGTTAACTCAACAAATTAGCGGTCAACTGCCGTTTCTAGGATCATATACAACTCAAGTTAATTTGCTCCACCAGACTGCGACCAATCCAGGGTTTGCGCAGCTGCATAAAGTAGCTCTATAAATGCCTTGGTGGCTGGGGTAAGCTGCTTAGCTGCAGGATAGACCAGATGCCACTTTCGCTTTAACGGTAAACCCCGCACATCAAGTATCACGAGCTCGCCACTGGCAATCTCAGCGCGTAACGTCGTGGCGGACAGCACGGATATTCCCAAACCGCCAGCCACTAATTGCTTAACCGCCTCATTACTGCCCAATTCCATACGTACCTTGAGTGTTACCCCGTGCTCCCCAAAAAATTTCTCAGCTGCCAGGCGCGTTCCAGATCCAGTTTCCCGCAAGATAAAAGCATCGTCTTGCAGACGTACCGGAGCAATATCCCTTTCCTGAGTTAGCGGGTGATTGGGGCTCGCAACTACTACCAGTGGGTTATCAGCAAAAGCTTCAGTAACAACATTCATATGATCTGGTGGCTGACCCAAGATATAAAGATCATCCTGATTTTGTGCAAGGCGTTCGAGTAAGTCCTTGCGATTACCCATAAACAGGGCCGTGTCAATTTTAGGGTGATTCGTACAAAACTCACCTAATAACCGTGGAATAAAATACTTAGCCGTAGCCAGCGTTGCCAGCTTAAAGCTTCCTTTCTCCAGCCCTTGTAGTGCAGCGAGCTCCTGGCTTAACCGTTCCATTCGGTTGAGTACGTCCCGACATGTTGCCCATGAAACCTCACCAAATGGTGTTAGCGATATCTTTTTACCTATTTGTTCAAATAGTGGCTGCCCTATGGCTTCTGCAAGTTGCTTGACCTGAATAGAGATGGCGGGAGGTGTCAGATGCAGCTCTTCCGCAGCGCGCGCGAAGCTCATGTGCCGAGCTACAGCATCAAATATTTTTAATTGATGAAGCGTTGCGTGATGTATAGGCATAAGAAAACCAATTCCTAGTCAAAAATGAGTATAAATGTGCCCTATCCCTATTAAAAAGACATATTAAGCTTGAACAACTGATATGCCAATAATACGAATTTGCTCATGGGTTGCAAAAACCACAGCGCCCAGCTGGCGCTTTTTTCTCTAAACTTGGTACCGTTACCTCATAACTGCATCGGACACAACGGTGTATGTCCGCACGTGCTTCTTGAGTCGGGATACCGCAGTTCTCACAAGGGAGGCCAAAGATATGATCAGCCATTTGAAATCCAGGTGAGCTGCAGCTAGGGCACAAAGCATTAAGCTTATGGGCCAGATCCCGTGCCGCTTCGGCAATGACCTCCATCCGGGTAGGGTTCATATGGGCACGCACGTCATTTTCCAGAAAAGCGCTGCCATTTTCCGCCTCGCTGCATGCCCACTGGAAAGCCTCGTGCAATGTTTCCCAATCAGTAATTCCCTTACGTATGCGGGCATCGTCCTGATGCTGTGGTCGTACTACCAAACCGTGCTCGGGAAATCCTGCCTTGTATGCAAATTTTTCAGCCTCTTCCCAACTTGTCGTGAGCTGATGAAACAAACTGGCTTTGCCCGAAGCGATACCCACCACTTCTATACCCAGGGTATCGTCTATCCAGACTATCATTTCCACATTCCACAGAAACATCCCAGTATATGGATCGGGTCCAAAACTACCCTCACTCGCTATACCAAGCGACGCACCCGCCAACTCCATACCCATACGTGCCTTTTTTCGCGCAGCTTCGAGCTGGGAGCCAAGTCGCGGGATGTCACGAGTAAAGGTGCCCAACTGGTCAGTATCAAAGCCCGATACCAACATTACTTGACATTCAACCGCGGCGGCAAGTACAGGGGCGATTACTTTCTCCTTACCATGCTGGGTAAGCAAAGCAATGGATGAACCACTATAGATAGATTTTTTAGTACTATCTGAATCATCAGACGCTAATTCAAGCATAGCTAGCCTCTGGTCGAAATCGAAAAAATCTCATTACCATTGTTACCATCACCCGTCCTTGATATGAAAATAATCATCCCCTGTAAGCATCGTTGTGGTTTTATCAATGTCGCCCTGCTCTTTAACGGTCGACATTGCCACGGCGCGACAAAAATAAGTACAAGTAGAATAAAATTCGTGTTTGCTGACATGGCAAACACCATATAGCAACATGAGATATTCTCAATTACTTACGATGATGCGAATCAAAGCATTTGCAGATGGTTGATATTTTGGATGGGTTTTTTGATTAATGAAAGTTAAATGTTATTAATAATATGATTAACTATTATTTACTGATTTATCCCCATTACCTTTTATAGGCTAGGTGTTCTGCATAATTAAAGTCGTAAACAACGACTCCCATTTTACGATGGGGTAAGGCGTACCAATTTCAAAGCAGCTTTCAGGAAAGCCGTAAATTCAACCCTGATATTCATCTTACATTAGCCTACACGGGGTCGCTGTAGAAAACGGAATTTAAAGTACGTTAAGCCGTCCCAGAAGCTGGAATCCAGCGGTACAGGGTTGGCACGGACACGCCGAGGTTATGAGCTACGTCACAAGGTGGCACGCCGTTGGCCAGCAGCTTCTTGGCTGACTCGATCTTACTGTCGGTCATTTTTCGTTTGCGCCCACCTGTACGGCCAAGTTTTCTGGCGACTTCCAGCCCTGCGCGGGTGCGCTCCACCGTCAGTTCACGTTCCATTTCGGCTAGGCTGGCCATGACGTGAAAGAAGAAGCGGCCTGACGGGGTGCCAGTGTCAATGGCGTCAGTCAGGCTTTTGAACTGGACACCTTGCTTGTGCAAATCACTGACCAAATCGACCAGGTTTTTTACGCTACGCCCTAAACGATCAAGCTTCCACACCACGAGGGTATCGCCTTCGCGCAGCATATCCAGAGCCTTCGTAAGCCCTAGCCGTTCTCTACTACTGCCGCTGATTTTGTCGTCAAACAGTTTTGTACAGCCCGCTTTGGTTAAAGCGTCGATCTGAAGGTCAAGGTTTTGGTCTTGTGTCGAAACGCGTGCATACCCGATCAACATGATTTTGTAATGTGAAATTTATGTGCGGTGGATTGGCTCATTGCTCAGACTCCTTTAACCACGGCGGTAAAATCTGACCATTGCTCAATGCGGAAGGCTCGGATATCTCGTACGGACTTCGGAAACCAAGGACGAGCACGCAACGTTTGGAAGGCAAGGAAGAGATTGGCCATGTCCTCGTTGTCTGTCACATACAAGCTACCTTGAACTCGGCGAAAACCATGTTCACCCAAGATGGCACCGATCTCGGTGTATGCCTGTGAAACCCCTTTTGGGTGGTTCATCTCGGCGTCGGCCACCGTCAGATCAAAGGAAACTGCGTACATTAGCGAGCCTCTGGATCATCGTAAACATGTGTCAACCGATATTCGGCGGACTCGCCTGTCTCGACCATCTTGACCTCGACCATCCAGTCACCATCATCCAACTGGCGAAGTGGCTTGCCAACTTCGTACTTTGGCCCGAACGCACCAAAGCTCTTGATCTTGCCCGTGGGTATGGGCGGGGCAGTCGTCACGGCTTGCATAGCATCTCTCCTTATCAAAACTCGTTGTAATGGTAGTTGACTGAGAATAACATATCAAGAACTATTTGTGAGAATGGAAGTGCCTTGATTTTGCGTGCCGCATCGGCGACTAGGCGAGGCTTATCAAAAACCTACATTTTTAAGAAGAAGGAAACAGCATGCCCCGCCGTTCGATCTTGTCTGCAAATGAGCGCGAAAGCCTTCTGGCCATCCCGACAGCCGGGGATGAGTTGATCCGTCTGTATACCTTCAGCGAGGTCGACTTGGCACTCATTCGCCAGCATCGCGGTGCTCAGAACCGGTTGGGCTTTGCAGTTCAGCTTTGTTACATGCGCTACCCTGGCATCTTGCTGGGCGTTGATGCCGAACCTTCCGCCCACTTACTGAACATGGTGGCGAATGAGTTGAAGGTTCCCCGCGAGGCTTGGAACGACTACGGGCACCAGCGTGCCGAAACGCGGCGCGAACATCTTTTGGAACTCCAAGCCGCTTATGAATTTCAGTCGTTCACCACGTTGAGCCACTATCGGGCCGCAGTGCACAGCCTGGGTGAGCTTGCCTTGCAGATTGACAAGGGCATCGTACTGGCCAGTGTTCTGGCCGAGTCGCTGCGTAGCAAGGGGGTGTTGTTGCCCACCGTTGACGTCATTGAGCGTATTTGTGCCGAAGCCATCACCCGTGCCAACAAATGCATTTATGCGGCACTGTCAGATCAGCTGACCCGCGCCCACCGCCAGCGACTGGATGAGCTACTGTTGCACAAGGAGGGGAGCAAGACAACCAAGCTGGCCTGGCTGCGCCTATCACCCAAGAAGCCAAACTCGCGCCACATGCTGGAGCATATTGAGCGCCTGAAATCATGGCAAGCACTTGATCTGCCAGCCAGTGTTGAACACGTGGTACATCAAAACCGTCTTCTCAAAATCGCCCGAGAGGGTGGGCAAATGCGGGCCTTTGACTTGGCCAAGTTCGAGCCGCAGCGGCGCTATGCCACCTTGGTAGCGCTGGCCATTGAGGGCATGGCTACGGTCATCGACGAAATAATCGACCTGCACGACCGCATCATCGGCAAGCTGTTCAACGCAGCCAAAAACAAGCACCAGCAGCAGTTTCAGGCCTCCGGCAAAGCCATCAATGACAAGGTGTGCCTCTACAGCCGTATCGGCTTGGCGCTGATTGAAGCCAAGAAAACAGGCGCTGACCCATTCGCAGCCATTGAATCGGTGCTTCCTTGGGAAGACTTCGCCGAGAGCGTCAGCGAGGCACAAGTGCTGGCCCAGCCCGAGAGCTTTGATTTCCTGCACCGCATGGGTGATGGATATGCGACTTTGCGCCGCTATGCGCCTGAATTTCTGAATGTGCTGAAACTGCGTGCCGCGCCAGCAGCCAAAGATGTACTGGAAGCTATCGAGGCACTGCGCTTGATGAACTCCAGCAACGCTAAACAAGTGCCAGCGGACGCGCCCAGCAAATTCATCACGCCCCGCTGGGCACGGTTAGTCAAAACCAGCAATGGTTTCGACCGCCGTTTCTATGAGCTATGCGCCTTGTCGGAACTGAAGAACAAGCTGCGTTCAGGTGATGTGTGGGTGCAAGGTTCTCGCCAATTCAAGAACTTCAATGAGTACCTTGTCCCTGTCGAGAAGTTCACCACAATGCAACTGGCCGACGAATTGCCGCTGGCCGTGCCAACTGACTGTGACCAGTACCTCCATGAGCGGTTGACGCTGCTGGAATCCCAGCTTGCCAAGGCCAACTTGATGGCGCTAGCCAACGAGTTGCCGGACGCCATCATCACCACAGCCACGGGTTTGAAGATCACGCCACTGGACGCGGTAGTACCCGATGAGGCACAAGCCCTGATAGACCAGTCGGCGGCACTGCTGCCCCACATCAAGATTACCGAGCTGCTGATGGAGGTCGATGGGTGGACTGGCTTTACCAACCACTTCACCCACCTGAAGTCCGGCGACGTAGCCAAAGACAAAACATTGTTGATGACAACCCTCCTGGCTGACGGTATTAACCTGGGGTTGTCCAAGATGGCCGAGTCCTGCCCTGGCACCACCTACACCAAGCTAGCTTGGCTGCAAGCCTGGCACATCCGCGATGAAACCTACAACGCCGCCTTGGCCAACCTGGTGAATACCCAATTCCGGCAACCTTTTGCCGACCACTGGGGGGATGGCACCACGTCCTCATCGGACGGACAAAACTTCCGGGTAGGCAGCAAGGCCCAAAGCACCGGCCATGTCAATCCAAAGTACGGCTCGGAACCGGGGCGCACCTTCTACACCCATATCTCCGACCAGTACGCACCGTTCAGCACCAAGGTGGTCAATGTCGGGGTGCGCGACTCCACCTATGTGCTGGATGGCTTGCTGTACCACGAGTCGGACTTGCGGATCGAGGAGCACTACACCGACACAGCAGGTTTCACCGATCACGTCTTTGGCCTGATGCCCTTCGTAGGCTTTCGGTTCGCGCCGCGCATCCGTGACTTAGGCGAGACCAAGCTCTTCATTCCGAAAGGCGACACCGTCTATGACGGTCTCAAACCGATGATCAGCGGTGAGCGATTGAAGATCAAGCAGATTCGTGCCCATTGGGATGAAATCCTACGGCTCGCCACATCCATCAAGCAAGGCACCGTGACAGCTTCGCTGATGCTGCGAAAGCTAGGCAGTTACCCACGACAAAACGGTTTGGCGGTGGCACTGCGTGAGTTGGGCCGCATTGAGCGCACGCTGTTTATTCTGGACTGGTTGCAAAGCGTGGAGTTGCGCCGCCGCGTCAATGCCGGACTGAACAAGGGAGAGGCGCGTAACGCGCTGGCCAGGGCTGTGTTCTTCAACCGACTGGGCGAAATCCGCGACCGCAGCTTTGAGCAGCAGCGTTACCGGGCTAGTGGTTTGAACCTGGTCACGGCGGCCATCGTTTTGTGGAATACGGTCTACCTGGAGCGGGCCACAGCCACTTTGCGGAACCATGGCCAGGAGGTGGACACCTTGCTATTGCAATACCTGTCGCCACTGGGCTGGGAGCACATCAACCTGACGGGCGATTACGTCTGGCGCTCCAGCGCTAAGATCGGGGCAGGTAAGTTCAGGCCGTTGCGGCCGATGCCTGGGGCTTAACGTACTTTAAATTCCGTTTTCTACAGCGACCCCTATTCTGTGCGTGGTGAAATGACGCTGAGGAGATGCGAGCAGCATTATAGGATTCGCACCAAGCAGGCAACGAGCGCGTCCGACACTTATGTGTGGGAAGGTCGCCGAATTGCTTACCCTTCCAGTCCACAGCCAGTGTTTATCGGAGTTCCGAAGCTTTTTCGCTATCCGTCTGAAGGTGAGCGTAGCCGCGTACCAGCAGCAGAACTGCACTGGTTTGCGGCGGGAACGAACAACCGATTTGAAGATGCAACAAACGCACATGGCCCGCATGATGTCTATTTGGTACGGGATGGAGAGCGGCTGGCTCGCTTCCGTTTCGTGGTGCTGGACAGCTCAGCGCGTACAGATTTCTCATCCGGAACATCGGCAAGCGAAGGACATATTCATCTGGATGGTTGGGGCTGTTCGGACGTTTCAATTGCGGATCAACCTGGACTTCATTGGAAGGTTGAGCAGGCCGGGCGTGGTGTAAAACTGTTTCTACAGGGCGGCGATGTTCCACCTGAGTCAGTAAGCCTTGCCATGCGTTGGCAACGCTGCTCGCAGGAATTGCAATTAAAGCTACCTTTCCCCAGTGCGGGTGGTAGGTTTTTCGATGCCAAAGAAAAGCCATTACGCGAAGGAGATGAAATTGCACTTCGCCATCTAACCGGTGCGCGCCTGCGTATTTTTGATCGCAATCCACTGGCACCTAAACGGTATGACGTGTCGCTGGCATTGGGGCAAGGGAAGCGAAAAATGCGCACCGCTGACCTAAAAATCGAACGACCAATTTCATTGTTATCCAATGGTTCGGCAGAGATCAGGCTTATTGATCGTAAGCGTCCAGCCCATCCACCTGTCATTGCCCGCCAAACTCATGCAATCTAGCTGCTTTTTTATGAAAGGCACGCTAGATGGCTACTCGACACACGCCTGATTTTTGGCAAACGCACCTTACCGCTTGGCAACAAACCAAACTGACCGTCACAGCTTATTGCACCCAGCACGGCTTATGTGCCAAGACCTTTTATCGCTGGCGCAGCCAGCTGACAACAGCGCCCAATCTCACGCGCCAGCCACCGCTAACCCTCATCCCCGTCAGTGTTCAACCTGCGCCTGTCACGGGCACGCTCCAGCTCCACAGCCCCACTGGCTGGCGGGTAGAGCTTCCCATTGCTAGCACGCCCTGGCTAATTGACTTGTTGCGGCAACTGCCATGATATCTGCCCATCCCATCAGCCCCATCGCCACCCAGGTCTGGCTAGTCATCGAACCCGTGGACATGCGCATCGGCATAGATGGCCTTTCCCAGCGCATCCAGCACCGCCTGGGTCGCAGTCCCTGCGACGGCGCCGCCTACGCCTTCCGTAATCGTCGCCAAACGCGGGTCAAGCTCCTGGTCTGGGATGGCACAGGGGTCTGGTTGTGCCAACGCCGACTGCATCGTGGTCACTTCACCTGGCCAGACATCGCTGCCATCACCCATCCTTTAACCCCCACACAGTGGGACTGGCTGATCACAGGTATCGACTGGCAAAGACTCAGTGCCCCAGCCCCTGCCCACTGGCAGGTGTAGCCACTCATGATTCAGTAAAAACATGCCTGAAACCCGCATTATTGCTGGTTTCAGGCGGGGTGAAATGGTATAATTCAAGCATGGATTCAGCCCAACAACTTGCCCAATTTATCCCCGATCCCGCCTTGGCGGCGTATGTGGATAAGCTGTTGGCGCAGGTTAAACAGGATGCTGAACTCATTCAACAAAACACAGTATTACTCCAGCAAAACACCGCACAAATCCTCACGCTGACTAAGCAAATCCAGCACGCCGAACTCAAGAACCAGGCTTTGGTACTGGAACTTGCCTATTACCGCCGCATCCGCTTCGCCAACAAGAGCGAGCAGCTCTCGCCTGAGCAGCGTGCGTTGTTTGATGAGTGCTGGGCAGCCGACATCACGGCCATTGAAGCCCAAATCGGGCAGCCAGATACACCTAATACCGAAGATGCGACAACCGCTATCCCCAAGCCTGCGCGTCCACGCGCAGGTCGTCAGCCACTGCCTGACCATCTGCCCCGCATCATTCATCGCCATGAGCCTGCATCTTGCCAGTGCGGTGCGTGTGGTGGTGCGTTAATCAAAATCGGTGAAGACATCAGCGAACAACTGGATGTCGAACCTGCCCAGTTCACCGTGCATCAACACATCCGTCCACAGTATGCTTGTCGCCACTGCGAAACCGTTGCTGCCGCCCCCATTCCAGCTGCCGTCATCGACGGCGGCGTGGCGACATCAGGTTTGCTGGCGTGGGTGATGATCAGTAAATTCGTTGATCATTTACCGCTCTACCGTATAGAACACATTGCCCAGCGCAGCCAGGTGACCCTGGCGCGTTCCACCTTGGCGGAGTGGGTCGGACGTGTGGGGGTAGCGTTGCAACCGTTGGTCGACAGGCTCACTGAATTACTGCTGGCACGCAGTGTATTGCATGCGGATGAAACGCCAGTGCCACAATTAGACCCCGGGGCGGGCAAAACCAAGAAAGCTTATCTGTGGGCTTACCGCACGGGTGATTTGGCATCCCCTTCATCCGCACCGCCTATCGTGGTGTTTGACTATCAGCCAGGGCGACAGGGATTGCATGCGCGGCACTTTCTGGCAGGTTGGCAAGGACACTTGATGGTTGACGATTACGCTGGTTATAAAGCGTTATTTACCCAAGGCATCACTGAGCTGGCATGCTTCGCACATGCACGTCGGAAGTTCTTTGATTTGCATGCGGCCAACCAAAGTCCAATTGCAGCGGCTGCGCTGCAGCGTATCGCGGCACTCTATGCCATTGAGCAGGCTGCGGACAAGCTGGATGCGGCAGGTCGTTTGCAGTTGCGCCAGACTCAGGCAAAACCGTTATTGGGCGAACTGCATGACTGGTTAATCCAGACTCGCGTCAAAGTGGCCGATGGCAGCGGCACAGCCCGCGCGTTGGATTACAGCATCAAGCGTTGGCCAGCACTGATACGCTATGCGGACAGCGGCATCTTGCCTATTGATAACAACCCAGTCGAAAATGCGATACGACCCATTGCCATCGGCAAAAAGAATTGGCTGTTCGCAGGCTCAGAACGTGCAGGCAAACGCGCTGCAGCGATTCAGAGTTTGTTGGCTACCGCCAAGCTCAATGGCTTGGAACCCTATGCATGGCTCAAAGATACGTTGGAAAAATTACCGGTCTGGCCTAATAGCCAGATTGATGAATTGCTGCCGTTTAAAAATGAACTACCATAAGTAGTGAAGGGATTGGAGTGGCTGGGCTGGACGCTTACGAACAAGTTTCAATAGTTGCAAATGCACCTGCAGAAATGAAGGGGAAAGTTCATCGGTTTGAAATTAGAAGTGAACTCGATGGTGTGTCCGATGGATTTGGACGGCGGTTGTTGGCGAAGTTAGAGGATGACCTTGGAGCCAAGCTTATCGGAGGCCAAGGGGACATAATTCGTATTGCCTACCATGACCGCTATTTGAACGCACCCCTTCCCGCCGCGCTACTTCTTGATTTTATTTCAGCGCTAAAAATGGCTTACAAAGACCGTTGGTCTGTTCGGTCAGTCGAGTTGGTGGTTGCACCATTCCAAGAAGAAAGAGGCGGCTTTAATCGGCCCATGTACGTGTACCACAATTGGCCCAATGTACCAGATCGCACCTCGGCTATCAGTGCTGCATTTGACTATTGCGGTATGGACAGCGTCTTGCACAGCATGGATAAGCGTGACGCGATGCATGCCCGTTTTTTGGAAATTGAGACAGATGACCGTCATCTGACAAAAATTTGGTTGGATCAAGGGTTCTCATATTGGCAAGCGCAGTCGCCATATCGACAGAATTTGCGATTCCCATTTGCGGGTGAACCAAACGAACAGGGTCAGACGATTGCAAAGTTTAGTGTGGACTTGGCAGGGCAAACGTTTCCAACTTATTTGTTTGTCGAGCAATGAAAGTGGGGTTTAGGGAGCAATGGAACGTAAAACCCTGTTAAGGAACCTTGTTGGGGTCGTCGCAGAATTCGAAAAAAATCGTACGCTAACGTTTTTTATGCTATTTAAATACAATGAGTTATGCTCGCCATGCTTTTCTCGCAAATCAACCATTTTTGCGTGAAACAAATTAATTAAAAATCAATGCACTGTGTATCGTTAGCGTACGATTTTTTCCGAATTCTGCGACGACCCCTACCCGCGCAGCCCATTCGCAACCCTGCTGACCGCCAGACTATGGGTAGCTGCATTTGTACAGTGGTACAACCATGAGCATCGCCACAGTGCCATTGGCTTCGTGACCCCTGCGCAACGCCATGCAGGCTTGGATACGGCATTGCTACAGAACCGCGTGGCGGTATATGCAGCAGCAAAACAAAACCACCCAGAACGATGGTCTGGTGCAGCGCGCAACTGGCAGCCTGTGACCGTCGTTCATTTAAACCCTGACCATCAAAAGGATGATGATGAAAAACTGAAAATAGCCGCCTGAGAATTATCCGTTTAGGCGACAACTAGCTTGACATCTATCGTTCCTAAAGTTTACGTTTCCGAACAGCCATCGAGAATCGCAACCGGTTCGTCGGACGAAGGTTCGCTACGTCGCGGTCTCAAGGAATTTGAAGAACTATCGTATCCAGCTTGGATCAGCTTTGATTTCGTTGTACCTCGTAGTGGAGGCACACCACGCCCGACGCAAAAATTTTACTTTTCACCAGCGTGAGTGCGGTCTTGTCATTAATGTTTTTGAATAAGGGAATACCCTGCCACAGCAGAATCGGATTGATGAATAGCCAATACTCGTCGATGAGGTTTTCCGCCATCAGCGCGTGAGTGGCACAGGGGCTGCCGAACACTAAAATCTCGCTGCCAGCACCGTGCTTGAGCTTGCATATTTCATCGCTTAAATTGCTACTGATGATTTTGGTATTGGGATGATCTTTTTCCAACAGGGTTTTCGATAACACAATTTTGTGAGCGGTTTTATACCAGCGCGAATGCACATGATCATGCGGGCTAGCGTTGGGCTGTTCGGCAGCTGTTGGCCAGTACGACTCCATCATCTGGTAGGTGACGCGCCCGTATAACGCGGTGTCGGTCTGCAAGATCCGTTGCTCCGCATAGCTAAACAACTCTTCGCTCATCGTAATCCAGCCGAGGCTATGCATACCCTCGGTGGTGGAGGCAACAAAACCATCCAGTGACACATGTGCAAATGAAACGATTTTTCGCATGATTTTCTCTTTGACTCAACTGTTGATAAATAGCCTGCAAGACCCACCCGTGTTTGGCCCCTCCTTATAATCGCACCATATTTTGCCATCTCAATATTGCGTGTTTGCTCAGTAGGTAAAAGCAGTGATGCTGCGCAAGAACCACCGAAAATTCCATCAGTTCACATCGCCTGTAATTACTTTGGCAGAATGAGACATACTCATACTTGGCGTCAGGCAAGGTTCAGAAACACGTCAAAATAAACTCAATTTAGCAATTTAGCAATTTAATGACAGTGTTTCATCTGGCTATAGGTCTAAGCGCACACATTCCAGCTTAGTGTACTTTAATTTCCCTTTCGTCAAACGTCCCCTATGCGCACACTACCCCTCATAGCACGGCGCACATGCGCGCACTTCCACGATACCGAAGCGCGTAGCGGGGCAGCGCTTCGCGATGGCGAGTGCTTCATCCATGTCGGCGCAGTCAATAAGGTAAAAACCACCGAGCATTTCCTTGGTTTCGGTGAACGGGCCGTCGCGCAGCAGGGGCTTGCTGGGCTGTGCCTGCACCCGCACGCCGTGGCGGTCGGGACGCAGCGAATGGCTGGCGACGAGTTGCTCGCCCAGCCCCTCGCCGAAGGCCACCATCTCGGCGTAGAGCACGCGGCCCTCAACCTCGTTGCGGGTCTCGCGCAGTTCGCGCGGTTCGTGGATCAACAGCACATAGCGCATGGTGACTTCTCCTAGTTGGGTTCTGTGCGGCGGATCAGTGCGCCGATTCTTGAGGGCAACTGCCCATTGAGGTGGCCGCTGCGTCGCGGATCTGCTCCGGGCTCAAATCACGCGTATGCGTGGCGATGGACCAGTGGTGACCGAAAGGGTCGCGCACTCTACCGTATCGGTCTCCCCAGAACATCTCAGCCAGCGGCATGGTCATGGTGGCACCAGCAGCAACGGCGCGGGCGAACACAGCGTCGGCATCCTGCACCTGAAGGTGAATGGTTACCGGCGTGCTCTTTAGATCCTGCGGACCGAACGCACCATGTTCGGGCATTTCGTCGAACAAGAAGAGTTTAGAGTCGCCGATCTGCACGCAGGCGTGCATGATTTTGCCATCAGGCATGGGTAAACGGAACTGCTCGATGGCGCCGAATGCGCGTCCGTAGAAATCGATAGCGGCTGCGGCGTCACGGCAGACCAGATGCGGGGTGAGGCTGTGCATGCCTTCGGGGATGGCGTTGACTTTGTTCATTAAGTTCTCCTGGTTGGTGGGCGCACGAAATGTGAGTCCTGTCATTACGACGATCCGGCAGGGGGCGGATCGACAGCAGTGGCGTAATTATATCGCGGCATCGATGGCGCGAAAGCGCTCCAGCTCATCGGACGGCGCGAAATCGTCCATCTCGAACAACTCGCGTACCTCGATCTCGGCCGGTTGCCCAGCGCCCACCGGATTGGGAAAACGTCGCGCCCACTCCAGCGCCTCCTCGCGCGAGTTCACCTGGATTAAAGTG
The DNA here is from genome assembly GCF_009937995.1 of Sulfuriferula nivalis. Classification (NCBI taxonomy): domain Bacteria; kingdom Pseudomonadati; phylum Pseudomonadota; class Betaproteobacteria; order Nitrosomonadales; family Sulfuricellaceae; genus Sulfuriferula; species Sulfuriferula nivalis. The sequence continues at coordinate 3,139,806 of NZ_AP021881.1, read as the reverse complement.
TAGCCGGCGATCAGTTCCTTGGACTCGGTGAACGGGCCGTCGATAATGCTGCGGCGTTCGCCCTCATAGCGCACACGCCAGCCGCTGCGAGTCGGCTTGAGGCCGTTGGCGTCGAGCAGCACGCCGGCGCGGGCAAGTTCTTCGTGATAGGTAGTCATGGCGGTGAACACGGCGGGGTCGGGCTGGAAGCCGGTGTCGGGCTGCGCCTCAAAGGTGGGAATGGATTTGACAAGGATCATGTAACGCATGTGGGTCTCCTGGTGGTGGCTCGGCGGATCCGGGCCTTCAAACGTACGACGTGCGATGAGGTGCGGAATCGACAATTGGTTTTCACGGCACGTCGCTTCATGGCACAGTTGATGCCGGTCGAGTGCTCGACTGCGCGGCTCGCTTTTGCATCAATGCACGCTCGTGCGCATTGCCAGCCAGCTTCGCGGCGCGTTCGAACTCTGCGCGCGCTTCGTCGTTCCGTCCGAGTCTGGTGAGCAGATCACCGCGCACCGCCGGCAGCAGGTGGTATTGCGCCAGCGCAGGTTCGTTCTGCAGGGCGTTCACCTGTTCCAGCCCTGCAGCGGGGCCGAAGGCCATCCCCACCGCCACTGAGTGATTCAGCGCCACTACGGGAGTAGGCGCGATCTGCAGCAGCGCGTCGTACAGCGCGACGATGTGTGGCCAGTCGGTTGCGTCCACGCTGGCGGCGCGGGCGTGGCATGCCGCAATCGCTGCTTGTAGCACGTAGGGCCCGACCGGGCTTGGCAGCGCTTCTGCGCGAGCCAGTGCGTCCAAGCCGCGGCGGATCAGCAGAGCGTCCCAGCGGCTGCGGTCCTGTGCGGCGAGCAGGATGGGCTGGCCCTGCGCGTCCAATCGCGCAACCAAGCGCGAGGCCTGTAATTCCATAAGTGCCAGCAGGCCTTGCACCTCTGCCTGCTGTGGCATCAGACCGACCAACACGCGGCCCAGGCGCAGTGCCTCCTCGCACAATGCAGGGCGCGTCCAGTGCGGCCCAGAACTAGCGCAATAACCTTCGTTGAACATCAGGTACAGCACTTCCAGTACCGAGGCTAGTCGCGCCTGTAGTTCCTCGCCACGCGGAACCTCAAAGGGCACGCGCGCTTCCGCCAAGGTGCGCTTGGCGCGCACGATGCGTTGTGCGATGGTTGCTTCGGGCTTGAGGTAGGCGCGAGCGATTTCGGCGGTAGACATGCCGCCTATCGCACGCAGGGTGAGCGCGCTGCGCGACTCGGACGCAAGCAGCGGATGGCAAGCGGTGAAAATCAGCCGTAGTAGCTCGTCGCAGATGTCGTCGTCCAGCCGCGTGTCGATCATCTCGCTGAACTCCTGCGCTGCGATGGCATACTGCAGATCGGTCTCGTGGCCGAGCGCATCATGGCGCGGTGCGGCAAGCTTACGGTGTCGCAGATGGTCGAGCGCGCGACGCTTGGCGGTGGTCATCAGCCAGGCGCCAGGCCGCTCGGGGATGCCGAGTTCCGGCCAGTGTTCCAGCGCGGCAACCAGCGCGTCCTGCGAACAGTCCTCGGCCAAACCGAGGTCATGGGTGATGCGCGCTACGTGCGCCACAACCTTGGCCGATTCGATGCGCCAGATCGCGGCGATGGTGCGCGTAATGGCATCGGCGGTTGGCTTAGGCACGGTCATGGGGTACAGCAGCAAGCGCGGGCGGCGATCCGCGCCCAATACGCCTCGAACGCCAAGCACTTTTCGATGGTGCCAAACTGGCTCGGTTGCAAATAATTTGATTGCGCATGAAGCCCCTTACCTACAATTTTTAAGGCTATAAAAATCAGAAATTGACGCTCGATAAATCGAACTTCTCCCATTAAACTTTGGGTATGGTACCACATCGCCATCTGACCATTTTTGATCATATGCAGCACCTCTCAACCCTTGATTGTGGCATAAGCGATAAACCAAAGTGTAGCTTTAATCAATTGCTTGCGCTGATCGTGATCAGACTCAATTTGATTATTCAAATACTTGACCTATCAATATGTGGTCGTATGATCAACCACCATACCGCGCTCCCGCATCATTACCAGCTGACACAGCTCGATATAAGTCCGCCTTCAAAAGGCCACCATTTGAAATTCATCGTCAACTATCGGGTGCGTTTAAACAAACGACAGAAAACTCTCATAGGATTTCCTATCTAAGGCAGGACATGCAAGTGCTCTAAAATGAACCAATCTTATGTCCATCTCACTCAACGGCATGGCTTTTGACCGTCTTCAGCGAGTGCTTCTTGATCCAGTTATGGAGATTCGCCCCCGTCGTGTGGTAACGCTGCGCGATAAACTTCTGGGATGATCCATTCGCCAACAAACTTTCAATTTCAGGTCTAAAGGCGTCCAGCTTGCTCTTGCCAGGTCCTTTGGGCCGACCGAGGATAACCCCTTGTTCCTTCTTGAACCGTAGCGCTTCCTTGGTTCGCTGCGAAATAAGGTCGCGCTCGATTTCCGCCGCCATCGAGAATGCCAGAGCAATGATTTTGCTCTGAATACTATTGTCCAGCCGCCAGTTGCCCTTCACCGCATAGACGCAGATGCTCTTGCGCATAGCGAGCGCCAATATCTCCATACACTCCAGCATGCTGCGGCCAAGGCGCGAAAGTTCAGCCACAATAATGGCATCTCCGTCCTGCAGTTCCTCCAGCACCTCTGCAATCTTACGTTCCCGCCAAGGTTTTCGCCCAGAAGCGACCTCCTCAACAAAATGCACCTTGCCAAAATTTCGATCATTAGCAAAGTGGAGGATATCCGCTTTGTTCTTCTCAATATCCTGGTCGAGCGTCGAAACGCGAAGGTAAGCGATCGTTTTTCCTGTCGTTTGTGCTGCTATCTTCGCCTCCATTTTTACGCCTTTCGATGAAAACCAGAAATACGCACTTATTATATAGTCATATTAATGCAAATATCAATGATTTATATCTAATTTAAAGCATACTATAAACGTTCGTTTCTAGTATGCTTTTACCCGCAGTATTTACCACCCAATTTTGAAAGTTTCCTTATGGCAAGAATGAAAATCTTCAATACCCTGGAGGAGGAGGCATTCGAGTCTCCACCCGTGTTCAACAGCGAGGAGCGTAAGCAGTTCTTCTCCTTGCCCTTAATGTTTGGCGCGGTTGGGCTGCGCACCCCCACCAATAAAGTTTGCTTTCTGGTAACAGCGGGTTATTTCAAGGCGCGGCGCAAATTCTTTGCCTGGCAATTTCACCAAGCGGACATCGAGTACGTTGCACAACAGCTTGGCGAAAATCCTGCCGAAGTTCACACAAAGACCTACAACAAAGATACGTATGCCCGTCATCAGCGCGTGATCCTGGGTCACTTTGGCTGCGTCCCGTTCGACGCAGCAGCGACGGCTTTCATCGCCAACGAAATCACGGCTCTTGTGCACGTTCAATTTCGACCTAAACTGGTTCTGCTGGAAACCATTCAAATCCTGATCCGCAAGAAAATCGAGATCCCCAGCTACAATGTGCTGGCTGACCTGATCGTCACTGCCATCAACTGGCACCGACGTATGCTCAGCGATATCGTCGCCACCAACATCAGCGAAGAACAGCGTGCTTCGCTTGACGCATTGCTGGAAAAGGAGACCGATAACGGAACGATTGAGGGTTGGCGCTATCGCATCACGCTGCTGAAGCGACCTTTCCAATCCACCAGGCCGTTAAAAATCAGAGCTAATCTGGCCGATCTAGGCACCCTGCAATCGCTCTATCTCGACCTGAAACCAGCGGTACAGTGCTTGGACTTGAGTTACGAGTGTATCCGATACTACGCCTACTCGGTGATCAAGGCCCAGATTCCCCAAGTTTCACGCCGCGCCGCTGATGACCGTTTGCTGCACCTCATTGCCTTTGTTGTGTACCAGACCTTCAAACTGAACGACACGCTGATCGATACGTTATTGAGCGCCGTGCAGGCTGCCGTCAATGGCGTGGAAAAGGCCGAGAAAGAAGCCTACTTCCAAGAACGCGAACAGCGTTCCCAGTCCCTCTCCGCACTGGCCGAACATCTACGTCGGAGCGTCCGTGAAACAATATCATCAATCCAACATATCGTGGCCAATGCGCAATTGAGCGACAGTCAGAAGGTTGCCTTGATTGGTGCCGTCGTGAATACAGAAAATGTCACAGCCCGTGTCGATTTGCAAGTCGACGAATTCAAGGAAAATGCGACGAAACTTCAGCATGGTCAGGATTATTTCGCCTTGATGGAGGCGTACTCCCTCAAACTGCAACACCGCGTTGCCGACATCGTACGTCAAGTACAATTCGCACCAAACTGCAGTCTGCCGAAGCTGTGGGCGGCACTGATCACCCAAGATGGAAAATTTCGCCCATCTCTGTACAAGGTGCTGCTGTATGTCAGCATTGCCGATGCGATCAAGTCAGGCGCGTTGAATCTCATCCACTCGGAAAAATATCGCGCGCTCGACGAATACCTGATCCCCAAAGCGGATTGGGATGCCAACAGGGATGAATATCTGCACCGGGCACAGCTCGACGAATTCGCCGACTGCAAGGCCACATTGAGAGCGCTGAATCAGACTCTCGATGCTTGTTACCAGGAAACCAACGATAATTTAACGTCTGGCAAAAATCCATATCTGACCGTTCGTGCCAACGGGTCTTTCCATGTCAGCACGCCCAAGCAGGAAGAAGTCGAAAGCGTGTCATTGGGAACTTTCTTTCCAGATCGGAAGTATATCTCCATGCTGGAAATGCTGGCGACAGTGGATCATGCCACAAATTTCCTCGACGAATTTGAGCATTGGCAGGTCAAGTTCCAGCGCGCCAAACCAGCCAAAAAGCTTTTTCTGGCTGGGGTTATCGGTTTTGGCTGTGACATTGGCCATCGCAAACTGGCGCAGATATCCAGGCAGATCGACGAGGGTGAGTTGGATAATGTGGTCAACTGGTATTTCTCGCTCCAAAACATACAGAATGCCAATGAACGCATTCTGCGGTTTATGGACCAGATGAATCTGCCGAACATCTACCGACAAGATTCTGATGTTTTGCACACATCCAGTGACGGACAGAAAGTCGAAGTGGCTGTGGATTCATTGAATGCCAATTACTCGTTCAAATACTTGGGTAAGGACAAGGGAGTTAGCGTGCTTACATTTGTTGATATGCGCGACTTCATGTGGCATTCCACGGTAATCAGCTCCGCCGAACGGGAAGCTGCCTACGTTATCGATGGGCTGATGCACAACGACGTGATCCAGAGCGATATCCATTCGACTGACACGCATGGGTTCTCGGAAGTCATCTTTGCAGCAACACATCTTCTGCATTTTGGGTTCGCGCCGCGCATCAAGGGCATCGGCCGCCAGCGGCTCTACGCCTTCAAGAATCGCCAGCATTACAAGGATCAAGGACACGTATTGCTGCCTGGCCATTATGTCCATGGGGATATGATAGAGGGTCAATGGGATGAGATGCTGCGCTTTATCGCGACCATCCAACTGAAAATAACCACGGCTTCCCAGCTCTTCAAGCGATTGAACTCCTATTCCAGGCAGCATCCGCTGTATCAGGCCATAAAAGAGTTTGGGAAAGCCCCAAAGACGGTTTTCATTTTAAAGTACTGTGACGATCTACCATTCAGGCAGTCTATCGAAAAACAACTCAACAAAGGAGAGGGCTCGAACAAGTTCTCCAAAGCTGTTTCTTTTGGTCACAGCCACGAGTTTATCCAGGGCGAAAAGGAAGACCAGGAAATTGCCGAAGCCTGCCGACGGTTGATCAAAAATGCCATTGTATGCTGGAACTATCTCTATCTTTCGCGGATACTTGCCGAGGAGAAAAACGAGGCGCGCAGGGCGTTGCTAATCGAAGCCATTCGTAATGGATCGGCTGCTACGTGGGCACATTTCAACCTGCATGGGGAATTCGATTTTTCGGATGAGCGGATGGTCGATTCGATGGGTTTGACTCCACCCTAAATAGAGGTCGAAAACATCGATGGGGGGAGAGGTTAATAAAATCCTATGAGAGTTTTCTGTCGTTTGTTTAAACGCACCCCCTGTACCGCTGGATTCCAGCTTCTGGGACGGCTTAACGTACTTTAAATTCCGTTTTCTACAGCGACCCCAAGTGGCTTCCGATTTCGGGTTATGACTAACTTTCAATAATGGTTAGCAACGGCACTTCGATATGCGACCGTATCTGCACTATCCTGTATTCCAGCGGCTAGAAAACCATGGTTATTTTTCGATGGCGCGTGTGGATTATGGTACTGTTACAAGGCCTGGCGATATCGACATCGCACCTGACGCTTTATGCATATTCAGTCCCTTGTGATACTGGTATTGTTGTGTGAATCTAAGAAACGGTTTTGTTGCACATAATCAATGATGATGTGGCAAGCGAATTATTTGCAACAGAGTTCAGTGGCGAGTGTGTCGCCTACAACCTTATGTTCATTTTTGACATGTCACACATGTCCGTTTCAGTCCATCTCCACTTTAAAAGCGTTGATGACAATATCTGCCGCAACCATTCTAGCACCGTGATGAATCGCATCAAAAATGTCGCCGTCTGTCCAGCCAAGCCCATGCATTGATTCAATATCCTTTGCGCTGACGCTGTGCGAGTCTTTAACAGATTGAATTACCAAACCCAGCAAAGCTTTTTCTTTGTCAGAAAGTGGGCTGTTCATGTAGTTTTCCTTGGTCGCAGCGACTTGATCAATCGTCCAGCCAAAGTAATTCACAAGCATATGCGTATTCCGATCAACGCAGTACGCGCACTGAGTTGATTGGGATACCAGTACGCGAATTGACGCCATCAAGGCTGGGCTCAGTGTCTTGTGCTGCATGATGCTCTGGATGTATTCTGCTTGCTGCCTTAACACCAACGGATTGGCACTGTACAGCACATGTGAATTGGGGATGTATCCAATACGTTGCTTGGTTTGCTCATAAATATCAGCAATCTCACCTGTCGCACTTTCAGGTGATACTGTTTCAATAATTGCCATGTTTCCCCGCTCCTGATGAGATAAAAATCCCAAGTTTAAACAAATCTACTTGCAATGACACCTTCTTTATTTTCTTAAGCAAGTTTGCCCTGGTAAGAGGTGAGGAAGGCTTCACGCTCAATCAGTATCATCGCAAAAATCCGACATGCCGCTAACCGAACATTCCCTGCCCAATGAATTCCCCTGGCTTCACTCCAGGCGGGCAGGCAAATAATCCGCCACCTACATGAGTTGTGAACTGATTCAGCATGTCAATTTGTGACATTTTCTTAAATAATTTAATGAAACCTGTTCTCGGATCCCGCTGATAACATTGGAACAAGAGCCCAGCATCAAATGTCACCACTTGACGCCAAGGCGGCCAGCGCTCTGCGATTTTGGTAATACCGTTGTCATAAGAAAATGCCCTGCGCAATATTTCAGCCCCGTCATTATTTTCAGGAGCAGACATAGCTGCATGAGAATTTTCAGCGGTGATGGTATTGCCGTATTTGTCGGCTGTAGTCAAATCCAGCTTATCAAATTCATGTGCTTTACCTATTGGTGCACCTGTTATTTTTTGGCGACCAACAGTCTCTTCCTGAAACGAGGTTTTCATATCATCCCAATGATCGAGGGAAATACGTATAGGTCTGATCACCATATAACTACCGTCTCGCAACCAGGAAGGTCCTTCTGCACCCACCCAGACAAATTTATTCATGGCAGTAGCATCTTTGGTGTCAATATTAATGGTGCCGTCCTTAAAGCCCATCTGATTACGTGGCGTTTCACTAGGCTTATATCCACCAGTGAACCCCATTTGTGCCCAACGCATTTCTGCAATACCTGCTGCCAATTTTGCAAGCTTGCGCACCGCATATTCAACGACTTGTGGATCGTCCGCACACGCCTGCACGGACAAGTCACCTCCAGTGTGCTCAGGAACCAGTTGATCACCTGCAAAATGTGGTAAATCCACCAAGGCTTCAGGCTGTTGTTTTGCCAGGCCAAATCTGTCCACACCTTTTTTATCGAAGAGGCTGGGACCGAAACCAAATGTGATGGTCAAACGCGATGCAGCTAAACCAACCGTTGCACCAGACTCCCGACTTGGCTGATTGAGATCAGCCTTAGGATCAAAATGCGCTGGACCACTGCTCATCTTTGCTGCCGCATCTGTCCATAAGCGTAACAGCTTGATCAAATCTTCCCGTTTCTCCGATACCATATCAAAAGCAATAAAATAGGTGCTACGCTGAATAGGCGTTGCAATTCCACTCTGGTGTTTACCCCAGAATGACTCGGTATCTGGGCATGAAGCTTCCGTGTGTACTGTTTTAGATACAGTCGCTGCCAAAGTGTCTTTAGCAAAGGGTATCGCAGCTGCCGCCAGTGTAGCTCGCGCTAGAAAGTTACGCCGATTCACGTTATGAATTTTGTCAATAATCTTAGTCATGGCATCGCTATCCTTAAAGCATTAATATCATCTTCTACATAATAGAAACTCTTACCATCTGCAGCCAATGTAATCCCGAACAAATTGCCGTTTCCTGGTGGGGATTGCGCCTGGTCAGCATTCAGCCAATGCGCATAAATTTGTTTCCCTGCCACTGGATCAATCTCTACTGCCTGACCATTTTTACCGTTGGCCACAATTAGATGCCCCTGCGCAGTCATCACCATAGCCAGTGGCCAGGCAAGTAAACCATCTTTCGTCACCAGCGTGCCTTTACCTGCGCTGATTGTGCGTGTACTGGCGTTAGGAATAGCTGTAATTTCGTTGTCCAAACCATCTGTTACATAGAGCGTGTCATCCGTTCCCAGTGCCAGTCCTGTAGGGCCGAGCAGGAAATTAGCCAAATCTGATCTGGCTGAAAAACCATTGCCTATCACTGTTTGACTTTGCAACACGGGTGGTTTGCCCGCAGGGATGGTCATATCCAGACGCAGCACCGTTGCCTGATTACCCATTACTGGATAGCCTGTTTTCGGATCGATAACATCAGGACTTTGCAGCCCGAATCCCGCCATGCTAATAAACAGCGTGGCACTATCGCCTCGGTCTATCGTGGCCATATTCCCCCACGGACCATTGATAGTGGGGCTAGTCCATGTGGCCACATGCTGACCATTCGCATCGAATACCAGCAGACAACCATCGCCCTTAGTCCGTGTTGTGCCATCAGTACTAGGCGCACTACCAACAATTACCCAGCCGCTTTTGAGCATGGTCATTGCGGTAGTCAGACCTACGCCACCTGGACACTCCTTCAGCTTTTGCGGAACCTGGGCAAACAGCTTGGTTTCCTTAGTGCTTGGGCGATAGCGAACTATCGTTGTGCCTGTACCCTGAAGATTTGAAATGTTATTGAAATTATCAACTAATACATCCCCCTGCTCAATCGACCCAACTGACGTAGGGGCAACAATAACTGCATAAGGGTTAACATCACCATTGTCTGGCATAGTTGAAGTCAGAAATTTATGCTTATGCATGGTTTCCAGCAACCCCTTGGGTTCATCAGCCATTGCCGCTGTGCTATATACGGTACTCATGCCAAACACGAGTGCAAAGCTGCAACAGCCAGCCTTGATGGATCTGGATGATTGATTCAGCAATGAAGTAAAAATAGTATTCATATAATTAATGTCCAATCGAAAATCAGAAAGAAATATTTGTGCGTACACCAGCAACTAACTCATTTTTAATACGCGTTGTGCTATCAGGCACTATGACACCAGCCCCAGGATTCACTACATACTGAATATCAGGTTGTATCTGTATCCATGGTTTTAACTGATATTGATAAGTTAATTCAGCAAACGCCTCGCCACGTGGTATGGAATCCAACTCTTGCAACACCTGTTGTGGGGCCTGATTGCTGACATGGGCATAACCCGTACCTATCCCAAAAGTGTCGGCAGCGCGATTACGGAAAGGACTATGAAAAACCATACCTGCATTCATACTGAAATCGACCAGATTTCTGTCTGTTAATGGCGTCCCCATCACTCGTCCAAATAAGGCTACCGTACGATTAGGATCTGCAGCATCACGCCATACCAGCTTATCCGCCACAGCATAAACTGCATAGTTTCCCTTGTACTGTACATCAGCCCCAGAAACAGCAGCAAAATCATCTCTGGAGTTATACCAGGCACCTAATCGATAAGTCCATCCCAACGGTTGCGTTTGCCCAGGTTCCACCATGCTGCCTAAAGCAGGATAAGAAAATTGCATTTCTGCGATATATAGCTTGCCACCACTCCAGGGAAAGCTCGTACCGTGCAAATTATTCCCATTATGATCCAGCGGCGTACCATTAAATGCGCCAGCCAATACGGTCACCCCATCAACTGGACGTGCACTGATACGCGCACCCAATGCCGACAGCGGATAAGCATTACCCCCGCCAGGCATGTCATAAGACGGCAACGCAGGCCAGCCAAACATGGTGTTCACAAAATAAAGTGCATTACTGCTCACCATAAATTCCTGATCAATACTTATCTGACCAACCTTGACATCGAGTCGATCTTCGTCAAGAAATTTCTGGTCGTACCATGCTTCCCACAAGCGTGTGGTTGCAGTCGATTCTATGCCGCTGGCAGTTTGCAGGGTCTGTAAATTATCAGCACTAAGATTTTTACCGTGGATGTTCAACAGGCTAATATTGAACAACCCGCCATAATGCCCAAATGAGCGCCGCGTATCGAGTTGCGCTACTACCTGAGTAAGCCCATCATACTCAAATCCCTTTTGCGAACCACCCGTCAGGTTACCTAAATACTCACTCGTTTCCTGCACACCCAAAGAAATGCCATGCCTGCTGAGGTTCTTTCTAATACCCCACATATCGCCCAGCAACGCACTACTACGATTAATACCATCCAGAAATCCAAAAAATCCTGCTGAATTGGCTGGGGTATCATCATCCATGGCCGGCATCATCATTGGAGGTGGTGCAGCATATACATTTGTTGACAGGCAACCAGTCAAACAAATTAGCATTGCCATCTGTTTATATTGCGATTGAAACATCATCATAAAGCACTACACCTAAATATCGTTAACGGGAACTTGAAAGTAAATGAGAATGACTCGCATTATAATTAATGTGTATGAATTGTCAATGCTGAATGAAAATATCTTTATCTGTCTTATCATGATTGCCCACAAGAGGTGTTATGTTAAGCAGGATGCGCAGATTACTATTGTATGTGTTCCATAACTGTATAAAATAATAAATACATTACTGTTATTAAGGACGCATTATGCACAAGTTAGACTTAGACGCATTCCGCACTACCCTGGAAACAGGGGGAATACTCTCAGTGTCGTTAGTGGCACAAGGCGGTGCATTTCATGTGGAAGCAGAAACCCGACGTGGGGATGCCGTGCTTACCAAGTCCAGAAGCACGGTATTGCGCGAGTTTCGTAATGTGCAGCGCGCCACCCTGTTGCTCAGAGAGCTGGGGGTACGCGAGTTTTCTGTGGACACTAAAAACTGGCGGCCAGAACAGGCGGACATCGGCCGTGCAACCCGACCAGATCGAGCCGCAGTGTTGCGAGAGGCATTGGCAGCGGCCGAGATTCAGCGCAGCCTGGATGCCGCCATCAAACAAGCGGATGACCCGAATACTGTTTGGGTAGCGCATGATGATTTGTTTGATGCTATCGAGGCCGATCTTGCGAATTGACTATCTGCCCCTCGCCACAGAAAATATTCAAGACATTAAGCTAGGTTCTAGTGACGGCTGTAGGGGTTTCTAGTGACGGGTGGTGGTTTTTAGGAAGTTTTTAGTGACGGGTGAGCTGTTTTTGCTGGCAGAAATGCCCGAATGTGCAATTCTATACAATGGGCTTTCATAATTTATAGATATATAGCTATAATGATAACTATATATCTAGTAGGAGCATTCATGATTTATGCAGTCGTAAATACCAAAGGTGGCGTTGGTAAAACTACCACATCAGTGCATCTGGCAACTATGCTTGCACTTACGGGTGAGACTTTGTTAATTGATGGCGACCCGCAAGCAAGTGCCGCAAGTTGGGCTGCATGGCGGCGTGATAATTTATCTCATGGGCCTAGTCCGACGACAACTTGCCTGGCTGGTAAAGCTATTCTGTTGGAAGGTAAACAGCTTGCAACTAAATATGAACACGTTGTAGTTGATGCGGGTGGTCGTGATTCAGTTGGTTTGCGTTCTGCCCTGCTGTTAGCGCAAATGGCGATTGTGCCAGTTGGCGCTAGTAATCTTGATGCTGCGGCTATGACCGATCTATTGGAGGTTGTTGAGTTAAGTCGCGATTACAATCCGGATTTGGATGTTCGTGTGTTGCTGACTCGTGTTGACCCACGTACAAAAGATGCTGCAGAAATGCTTGCATTTCTAGCTGAACAAAATTTAACGGTGTTGCCAACTAAAGTTTGTGAGCGAGTTGCTTTTCGTCGTGCTATTGGAGAAGGTGTGACTGTTCAGGAGTTAGGTAAGGATCAGGCGGCAATTGCTGAAATTGAGGCTTTCTTTCGGGAGGTTCGCGTATGAAAGCAAAACCCAATACTGAACAGTTTAAGTCGAAGAAAGACCCGTCTGCTTTTCTCGAAGGCGGTGCGGCTGATGCGGCAGATAAAACAGGGAAATTACAGAATGTTGACGGTGACTCAATAGTGACCGAAGAAAGAGTATTGGATACTAAAATTCATCGAGAGCAAAAGATTTTCAGATTGCCTTTAGAATTAATTAAGGTGCTTAAACGGGAATCCTATGAGCGATCTGAAAAAAGCGGGTGTCGTGTGACCGAGACTGAACTGGTTGAGCAGGCGTTGCGAGAGTTTTTTAATATAGATAGATAACTATATATATAGCTATCTTTATAGGTTGTGTTTTTTGTCTTCACATAAAGGCGTAGTGTTTTTTATTTTGATTCGCCTAAAGAGTTGCTGTTCGGTCAAGCGGTTTGATCTTTGGAATTGGTTGTTGCTCGGCTTGCCACAGATCCCACTGTGTTTGCATCCCAAGCCAAACTTCAGGAGATGTGCACAGCCATGACGCAAGACGTAATGCCATGCCTGCTGTTATGCCACCATTACCATTTAACACCTTGGAAAGCGTGACGCGGGACACTTGTAATGCCTTTGCTGCATTCGTTATCGTCATGCCTTCTGGTATCCATTCACGCAATACTTCACCAGGATGTGCTGGATTGTTCATTCTGCTCATTTCAAATCTCCTAATGATAGTCCTGATAATTCACCAGCTCGGCATCATTGCCATCGAAGCGGAATGTCATTCGCCAATTACCATTAATCGTTACGGAATAATGCCCTGTAAGATTGCCAACTAATGAGTGAAACCGCCATCCTGGTGCATTCATATCCGTTGGTTTTTTCGCATTGTCTAGCATGGTTAGCATGATGCGTAGCTTATTAGCGTGGTGTGGCTGTATTCCAGCTTTGCTTCCATCTCGGAAGAATTGCTCAAGTCCTTTGTGATGAAAAGTTTTAATCATGCCGAATAATGTAAACCGTTAATTAACGGTTGTCAATAATTGATTGGTATATCTGTATAGAATTGGGTTGCAATGTGCGTATTGTTTCCAGCACGAACACCATACTGTAACGCCAATATGCCAGGCTACAATCCTTTTGCAATTTTTGCAGGTGCGCAGACTGATCCGCTGTTCCATAACATCAGTTGGGAAAGCTTCAAAGTCGCAGTAGGACATCCCATGCGCCATCACCCCGTTTACGAGAGACGAGACCATGCCAGCAGCTTAACGTACGATAATTTCCGAATTCTGAGACGACCCCATAATGCGCGTCCAGTGGGGTGTGCAGGCGCAGCAGGCGGTCGGTTTGCAGGCCGGTACGTAAGGCCGTTGCCAATGCATCTAGGTCAGCGAGTGGTTGGGTTGTATTTTGGTATAAGTTGGTTACGAACATGCTGACAAAGACATAGGATAAAAAATATATTTTATAGGACAGAGTAGGTTATGTCGCCTCGAAAAATGCTTGGATTCAGAAGCAAAGATGGGGTATGCTTTGTTGGTGTGGAAATGTCTTATACTAAACAACCAGCGGTTCTTTGCACTTCGAACTTGAGTGCGCGCATAGAGCCAATTTTCGTAACAAAAATGTAAGACATAGTGTTTATAATATTCTAACTACAGTGCCGCACGCTGAAGTTACCCTTTCAATCAGTCAGTAGGAGAAATACAGCATGACAACCATTACCTTGGGCGGCAAGCCCATAGAAGTCACCGGCACCTTTCCAGAGATCGGCGAACTGGCACCGGATTTCAAGCTGGTGAACAAGGATCTCGCCGATGTTTCACTGTCTGATTTTGCCGGAAAAAAGAAAATCCTCAACATTGTCCCATCTCTCGATACGCCTCTGTGTGCGGTTTCGACAAAGAAGCTCAACGCCGCAGCAAATGAAAGCATAGCGGTCATCGTCATTTCCGCCGACCTGCCCTTCGCACAAAGCCGTTTTTGTGGTGCCGAAGCACCGAATGTATACACACTCTCCACCATGCGTGGCCAGGATTTCAAGGTCAACTATGGCGTGAATATCGACACCGGACCCCTCGCTGGTGTTTGCGCACGGGCGCTGATCGTGCTGGATGAAAACAACAGGGTGATGCATGCCGAGCTGGTTCCAGAAATCAAACAGGAGCCGAACTACGATGCCGCGCTGACTGTATTGAAATGAGAAATCAGGGATCAGGATTGGTGTGGCTCATCTGTACTAATCAAGGAATGGCGATAATAGTTTCGACCATCCACATGAGCCTGCTGGAACCTGAAGGGCTGGGTCACATGGTGCGCGGCTGTAGAAAAACCTAAATGAAAATATTTCGATTACCTACCAAAGAAAATTGGCTTCACAGAATGCACCATGATCGACGATCGCGACGTCAGGAATGGTTTCGCTGCCCATCCATTTCGCTGTCAAAATGTTTTTTTGTAGTTTTTCTACAGCCTCGTTAGGCGTCACGTTCATCCTGATCACATCAACTAACCATCGGAGGCTCCATGTCTGCCTTTGTCATCTTCGACGTCGATATCCACAATCCTGAGCGGTACCAAGATTTCATCCGCGAGGTCAAGCCTGCGATTGAGTCCGCAGGTGCCCGCTACCTCGCCCGCGGCGGTTCGCACAAGGTCCATGAAGGTGATTGGTCTCCACGCCGTATCGTGCTGATCGAGTTCCCGTCTGTTCAAGCATGGGAGTCCTTCTACAACGGTCCCGTGTACCAATGGCTCAAAGCGGTGCGTGACGAATGTAGCTCTGCCCGCCTCGTGTGTGTCGATGGTCTGGCCCAGTGATGACGCCCAATTAACGTTGGGCGTAACGATGCCAGCTCTCGTTGTTTCCGATGCTTTACTTGCGGCTATCGTCGCAGCTTCCGCGGCGCTCGTTGTCGCATACTTAAACTCGATAGTTGCAGAGCAATTCCGAAGGCACAGAGATCGCAAGGCTCTTGCGGCAGCTCTAGCCGGAGAGCTATCGTCCTATCAGCCGGCGTTGCCCATGCTGAGGGATGTACTGCAAAAAACCATAGAGGCAGTGGATACACATAATAGAGAGAACGTGATTTTCAGGCCTTTCGAGAAGCCAAAGGACTTCGTCTTTGAGACGGCGGTTGAGAAAATCGGCCTCCTCGGACCAAAGCTTGTGGAAGACACCATCTATGTCTATGGGAATATGAACGGGTTCCGGGTTGCTTTCGGGCTCATTTCCGTTCACTACAAGGAAATGTCAGATACCGAACTCAGAGCGAGAAGCCTTTCGTGCCTACAAGCACTAGAACGAGCAGAAGAGCGTGGAATTCCCCTTGTCTCCGCGCTGAAGCGAGTAGCGGGAACATGATTCAAACGCCCAACCCATCATTCCAGCGGACCGCCTCCGGCGGCCGCTGAATTCAAACGTTGGGCGTATATAAAACCATGTTCGTTCAAATTGTAAAATTTAAACTTAAACCTGATACTTCACGTGAATCATTTCTTGATCTCACTGAACAGATGGTTGCTTGGCTCAAAAACAAAGATGGTTTCATTGCCTATGAATTGTATGAAGGCTCAGAATTTTGGTCTGATCGTATTGCTTGGAATGACCAAAGTTTCGCTCAAGATGGCTTGAAAGATTTTTTGAGTACTGCTATTGCGAAAAATTTGGTCTACTTAGTAGAAGACGGCCACAGTAGTTTTTTCGGGCAATCAGTTGTGTCATCGCAACGTGAGGCTCAACCCATCATTCCAGCGGACCGCCTCCGGCGGCCGCTGAATTCAAACGTTGGGCGTATATAAAACCATGTTCGTTCAAATTGTAAAATTTAAACTTAAACCTGATACTTCACGTGAATCATTTCTTGATCTCACTGAACAGATGGTTGCTTGGCTCAAAAACAAAGATGGTTTCATTGCCTATGAATTGTATGAAGGCTCAGAATTTTGGTCTGATCGTATTGCTTGGAATGACCAAAGTTTCGCTCAAGATGGCTTGAAAGATTTTTTGAGTACTGCTATTGCGAAAAATTTGGTCTACTTAGTAAAAGACGGCCACAGTAGTTTTTTCGGGCAATCAGTTGTGTCATCGCAACGTGAGGCCCAACCCGTCGTTCGAGCGGGACTCGCCCAGAAGCGGGCGAGCCCCTCAACTTAACGTTGGGCGTCACCATTTACTAACAAGGAGTGTTCTTGAAGACAATTGGACTAATCGGCGGTATGAGTTGGGAGTCAACTGTCCCGTACTACCGACAGATCAACGAGACGATCAAGAATCGCTTGGGCGGGCTGCATTCGGCGAAGATCGTTCTGTACAGCGTCGACTTCCATGACATCGAGCAACTACAGCATGCTGGCGATTGGGAAGCTGCAGGAGCTATGTTGGCCGAAGCTGCCCGCTCGCTCGAAACGGCGGGTTCGGATTTTTTGGTCTTATGCACGAACACCATGCACAAAGTGGCCCCTAGCATCGAGGCGGCTGTCACCATTCCACTGCTTCACATTGCCGATACAACCGCTGCAGAAATCAAACGAGCCGGGCACTCAACTGTCGGCCTGCTCGGCACACGGTTCACGATGGAAGAGGCCTTCTACCGCGACCGCTTGAGCGAACATCAGGGGCTTCAAGTGATTGTCCCTAACGCGGAAGACCGCGATACTATCCACCGCATCATTTACGAAGAACTGTGCCTTGGGGTTGTCTTGCCTGAGTCCCGTAGCGAGTATCGGCGGATCATGGAAAATCTGGCATCACAAGGCGCAGAAGGCATTATTCTTGGGTGCACAGAAATATCCCTTCTCGTCAGCCAGCAAGACTCCGAGGTTCCGCTGTTTGACACCACAGCCATTCACGCGCGTGCGGCTGCAGAAGAGGCGCTTGCATAATGACGCCCAACCCTGCATTCGAGCGAGACACGCCAAAAGCGGCGCGCCCCTCAATTTGAACGTTAGGCCACAATGAAACCACGCGCCATACTCTCCGATGTACCACCCGGAAGTGCAATCAACGTACGACTACCGGATGCATATTTTCACGATTGCTACGTCATAACTATTCCCGACACTACACGCACTGCGCTCGGCTACTTCCTAACTGCTTTGGCAAAGACCCCACCTTGGGTTAATTCGCTCATGGCGTTGCGGAACAAGATGGTTCGCTTTGTCGGCTTAAAAGACCTTGGTGACCTTGGAGAGTTGAACCCTTCAAAGCCTGCGTCAGCTTATGCGCCTGGAGATCGAGTAGGTATCTTCACACTCATTTCCAATTCACCCAATGAGGCGCTGCTGGGAGATCGCGACAAGCATCTGGATGTTGTGCTCTCCATCTACAAGCATCCTCCTGTCCAAGGTGGCGTTCAGTCCGTCTCGGTGACAACAGTTGTCCACATTCACAACCTATTGGGGCGAATTTATATGCTTCCGGTTACGCCACTGCATAGACTGTAAGCGTCCAGCCCAGCCACTCCAATCCCTTCACTACTTATGGTAGTTCATTTTTAAACGGCAGCAATTCATCAATCTGGCTATTAGGCCAGACCGGTAATTTTTCCAACGTATCTTTGAGCCATGCATAGGGTTCCAAGCCATTGAGCTTGGCGGTAGCCAACAAACTCTGAATCGCTGCAGCGCGTTTGCCTGCACGTTCTGAGCCTGCGAACAGCCAATTCTTTTTGCCGATGGCAATGGGTCGTATCGCATTTTCGACTGGGTTGTTATCAATAGGCAAGATGCCGCTGTCCGCATAGCGTATCAGTGCTGGCCAACGCTTGATGCTGTAATCCAACGCGCGGGCTGTGCCGCTGCCATCGGCCACTTTGACGCGAGTCTGGATTAACCAGTCATGCAGTTCGCCCAATAACGGTTTTGCCTGAGTCTGGCGCAACTGCAAACGACCTGCCGCATCCAGCTTGTCCGCAGCCTGCTCAATGGCATAGAGTGCCGCGATACGCTGCAGCGCAGCCGCTGCAATTGGACTTTGGTTGGCCGCATGCAAATCAAAGAACTTCCGACGTGCATGTGCGAAGCATGCCAGCTCAGTGATGCCTTGGGTAAATAACGCTTTATAACCAGCGTAATCGTCAACCATCAAGTGTCCTTGCCAACCTGCCAGAAAGTGCCGCGCATGCAATCCCTGTCGCCCTGGCTGATAGTCAAACACCACGATAGGCGGTGCGGATGAAGGGGATGCCAAATCACCCGTGCGGTAAGCCCACAGATAAGCTTTCTTGGTTTTGCCCGCCCCGGGGTCTAATTGTGGCACTGGCGTTTCATCCGCATGCAATACACTGCGTGCCAGCAGTAATTCAGTGAGCCTGTCGACCAACGGTTGCAACGCTACCCCCACACGTCCGACCCACTCCGCCAAGGTGGAACGCGCCAGGGTCACCTGGCTGCGCTGGGCAATGTGTTCTATACGGTAGAGCGGTAAATGATCAACGAATTTACTGATCATCACCCACGCCAGCAAACCTGATGTCGCCACGCCGCCGTCGATGACGGCAGCTGGAATGGGGGCGGCAGCAACGGTTTCGCAGTGGCGACAAGCATACTGTGGACGGATGTGTTGATGCACGGTGAACTGGGCAGGTTCGACATCCAGTTGTTCGCTGATGTCTTCACCGATTTTGATTAACGCACCACCACACGCACCGCACTGGCAAGATGCAGGCTCATGGCGATGAATGATGCGGGGCAGATGGTCAGGCAGTGGCTGACGACCTGCGCGTGGACGCGCAGGCTTGGGGATAGCGGTTGTCGCATCTTCGGTATTAGGTGTATCTGGCTGCCCGATTTGGGCTTCAATGGCCGTGATGTCGGCTGCCCAGCACTCATCAAACAACGCACGCTGCTCAGGCGAGAGCTGCTCGCTCTTGTTGGCGAAGCGGATGCGGCGGTAATAGGCAAGTTCCAGTACCAAAGCCTGGTTCTTGAGTTCGGCGTGCTGGATTTGCTTAGTCAGCGTGAGGATTTGTGCGGTGTTTTGCTGGAGTAATACTGTGTTTTGTTGAATGAGTTCAGCATCCTGTTTAACCTGCGCCAACAGCTTATCCACATACGCCGCCAAGGCGGGATCGGGGATAAATTGGGCAAGTTGTTGGGCTGAATCCATGCTTGAATTATACCATTTCACCCCGCCTGAAACCAGCAATAATGCGGGTTTCAGGCATGTTTTTACTGAATCATGAGTGGCTACACCTGCCAGTGGGCAGGGGCTGGGGCACTGAGTCTTTGCCAGTCGATACCTGTGATCAGCCAGTCCCACTGTGTGGGGGTTAAAGGATGGGTGATGGCAGCGATGTCTGGCCAGGTGAAGTGACCACGATGCAGTCGGCGTTGGCACAACCAGACCCCTGTGCCATCCCAGACCAGGAGCTTGACCCGCGTTTGGCGACGATTACGGAAGGCGTAGGCGGCGCCGTCGCAGGGACTGCGACCCAGGCGGTGCTGGATGCGCTGGGAAAGGCCATCTATGCCGATGCGCATGTCCACGGGTTCGATGACTAGCCAGACCTGGGTGGCGATGGGGCTGATGGGATGGGCAGATATCATGGCAGTTGCCGCAACAAGTCAATTAGCCAGGGCGTGCTAGCAATGGGAAGCTCTACCCGCCAGCCAGTGGGGCTGTGGAGCTGGAGCGTGCCCGTGACAGGCGCAGGTTGAACACTGACGGGGATGAGGGTTAGCGGTGGCTGGCGCGTGAGATTGGGCGCTGTTGTCAGCTGGCTGCGCCAGCGATAAAAGGTCTTGGCACATAAGCCGTGCTGGGTGCAATAAGCTGTGACGGTCAGTTTGGTTTGTTGCCAAGCGGTAAGGTGCGTTTGCCAAAAATCAGGCGTGTGTCGAGTAGCCATCTAGCGTGCCTTTCATAAAAAAGCAGCTAGATTGCATGAGTTTGGCGGGCAATGACAGGTGGATGGGCTGGACGCTTACCATAGACTTACCCCCGGTGTCAGACTAGTTGTCGCCTCAAAAATTTAACTTTGAGGCATGGAGGCGACAATGGTAATACGGTATTCAGAAGCATTTATCGAGCAAGCGTTATTTAAGGTATATTCTCGAGGCACACGGACGGTGAGGTCGGTTGCGGAAGAATTGAATGTCAATTGTCATACGGTAAAGAATTGGATGAAAAGAAAAGCAGTTGGCTCTGGCGTGTTGCCTGTAAAAGAGAAGCGGCCGCAAGATTGGACCCCTGAACAGCAGCTGATCGCATTACATCAAACCCACGGTCTGTCGGGTGAAGCATTACTAAAGTGGACCCCTCCGTCAAGACAATAATACGTCGAGTTTAAGAGGGTAACCTTTCATATGCAGCTGCACGGCGCTGCCCCGGTTTTGTTTCTGGTTTTCGATCTTTTTCTAACAACGCTTTTCCTGACGTAGTGAACTTGTCCACGATGCTGGCACCACCGCCACTGGCTGTTCGATAAACCTCGTCTGGTGTTTTATAACCCAGTGACTGATGGATACGTTCAGCGTTATAAAACACAAAGTATTCCGTCAATCCTAGCAGCAGTGCTGGTAATGTAGCATAGCCTTTCAAATATACGTCTTCGTGCTTGACGCTACGCCAGAGCCGTTCCACAAAGATGTTATCCAATGCCCGTCCGCGACCATCCATGCTAATCGTAATGCCGTTTTCCTTGAGTGCACCCGTAAACGCGTCACTGGTGAACTGACTGCCCTGATCAGTGTTAAATAACTCAGGTATGCCGTGCGACTGTAGTGCCTGTTCCAGACAGTCCACACAGAAGCCACTGTCCATCGTATTCGATAATCGCCATGCCAGCACTTTGCGCGAGTACCAATCTATCACTGCCACCAAATACACGAATCCTCGTGGCAGGCGCAGGTAAGTGATATCCGTACTCCACACCTGATTGGGACGGGTCACTGCGACACCTCTGAGCAGGTAAGGATAAATCTTATGCTGCGGGTGCGCACGACTGGTGTTCGGTCCTGGCGCCATGCCAGCTAACCCCAGTGTGCGCATTAATCGTTGCACTCGTTTGCGATTGATGTGGTGTCCTATGCTACTCAGGTAATGCCTAATCTTGCGGCTGCCATAAAATGGATGCCGTGTGTATTCTGTGTCTATCAACGTCAGCAATGCCAATTCTTGTTCGTCAGTGGCTTTGATCAATCTGGGCGCATAAACGCTGGATCGCGCCACACCCGCCAATGCACACTGCTGACTGAGTGCTAAAGATGTGCATTGGCTAATCCACTGCTTGCGCAGTGCTATGGGTTGATCCCGGACTTTTTTTTAAGCCAGTCCAATTCCATTTTGAGTCTGCCAATCTCGGAATACAGTCGCTCTGGACTAGCAGAGAGATCCACTGGCTTCGGGCCGCGTTTGGCATTAAACAAGCCAGCAGCTTGTTCTTGCAACTCTTTCTTCCACAATCCAACCTGGGTCGGATGCACGCCAAATTCCTGACCTATTTCGTTAACCGTCTTGACACCACGAATCGCTTCCACTGCAACCTTGGCTTTAAACTCACCCGAAAAATGCTTACGATTTGTTTCACTCACAACCCGCTCCTTTTTACAGCAGGTTACCATCTTAATTCATTGTCCAGAAATCGGGGTCCACTTTACTCTGGGAGGACGAGGTCAAATGACTTCCCTTGTAGAGCGCGGTGAGATCATCATGATGGTGCAACATGCCATGGATTGCGGCGCACGTCAGGATCGTGCCTGTACGGTGATTAGCCTTAGCGAACGCACTTTGCAGCGTTGGCAGAGTGATCAGACACGGGGCGATCAACGCACAGAGCGGACGCAAGTGCCGTCAAACAGGCTGAGCGTAGTGGAGCGTAAAAAGGTTTTGATGGTTGCCAGCTCGGATGAGTTTGGCAGTCTGCCACCTTCTCAAATCGTGCCAATACTGGCGGATCGTGGCGAATACATCGCTTCTGAATCAAGCTTCTATCGCATCCTGAGGGCGGAGAATCAGCTGAAACATCGGGCTGCGGCAGGACCTGCGCAACGTCGTCGCAAACCGCGAGCACTCTGCGCCACTGCGCCGAATCAGCTGTTTAGTTGGGACATCACCTATTTGCCGACACCGGTGAAAGGCATTTATTTTTACCTGTATTTGTTCATGGATATTTTTAGTCGAAAAATCGTCGGCTGGCAGATTTATGAAGCGGAAAGCGGCGAATTGGCGGGCGACGTGATGCGAGATATTTGTGCGCGAGAAGCCATCAAACCGGATCAGGTGGTGCTGCATTCTGACAACGGCCACCCGATGAAAGGTGCCACCATGCTGGCGACGTTGCAAGCGTTGGGCGTGTCCCCGTCGTTCAGTCGTCCGGCGGTCAGTAATGATAATCCGTACTCGGAATCGCTGTTCAAGACTTTGAAATACCGGCCTACGTATCCGCGTCGGGCCTTTGAAAACTTACTCGCTGCGAGGCAATGGGTAGGACTATTTGTGCAATGGTACAACGAAGAACACCGGCACAGCGCAATCAACTTCGTGACCCCAGCAGAGCGCCATACTGGCCTCGATACGGCATTATTGGCGCAGCGTGCTATCGTCTACCAGGCAGCAAAAAACAGACATCCTGAGCGCTGGAGCGGCGCCACCAGAAACTGGCAACCCGTGCTCGTTGTGCACTTGAATCCAGATCAACAGTTCACTGAAAAAGACGAGAAAATAAAAGGAGATTTGGTTCTCAAAATAGCAGCATAATCGCAAGTAGTCAGGCGACAACTAGGTTGACAATTTCCGCTTCTATCAGGTGGGTGGCATAGCTGTGGCGCAGGCTGTGCGGTGTAATTCTTTTTTTAAGCCACAGTCACGGGTCACTTGACTCAGGGTGGTCTGGATACCGCCGCGATCCAGCGGGGTGTGAGCCAGGTGCGATTTGGCAAGACCGCCGTGCCGATTAGGAAAGAGCAGGTTTGGGTTGCGGTGGGTGAGCCAGAAACGACGTAATACGTGCAAGGTATTGTCTGGCAGCGGCACAAAACGGTCTCGATTGCCTTTGGCGTTGCGTATTTGTACGCGCATCCTATCCGCATCGATGTCCCCTACCTGCAGGCGTAAGCCTTCGCCTAATCGTAAGCCCAGGCTGTAGAGGGTGAAGAAGAAGACGCGGTAGCTCAATACGCGGGTGGCCATGAAGATTTGTTGTGCCTGGGCGACGGTAATGATGTCGGGCAGGCGATAGGACTTAGGTGGTTTAACCAGATCCGCACCTGGCCAGGGTTGGCCCAGTACATGGGCATAATAGAACTTTAGACCATGCAGATCATGTTTGAGCGTACTCCATGAATGGGTATCGAGGATGCGTACAAAATAGTCGGTTAATTGTGGCTTGGTGAGCGCGTCTATCTGCTCATTAAAATACGCCGCTGCGCGCCGTACGCCGTGTGAATACAAGGCGATGGTTTTAGGCTGCATGCCTCTGAGCCTGAGGCAATCCAGCAGCCGCTGGTGATTGTGCGCAAAATGCGCGGAGATGGGTGTGGGTGCTGTCAATGTCGTCTCCTTGTGCTACAGTGATTAAAAATCCATTATTGGGGGAAACGAAATTATGCTGCGGAATTTGATGGATCAGGGATATTTCTCCGCGATAGCGGCTTCGTTCAACTCTGCGCTCAAGCGGGACTGCGCAAAAGCGCGCAGCCCCTTAGCTCCACGTTAGAATTCTATAGCTCAATATACGGAGAAATTTTATGAGTGTAAAAAAACAAAAACCTCAAGATGAAACAGCGTTCGACTGGGAGCATCGGCCTATAAAAACTGCCAGCATCCTGCAAATTGAAGAGGCGTTTTCAAAAGCATTGGGTGGGTTAACGGGCATGGCTTATAAAGTCAACATTAATAAACTCGACTTAAACCACGGACTTAATGCTTTGTTATCCGATTCGTCTTATATCGAACTGGAACTATCTCGCCCGCAGTCAGATGAAACACTTCCATTCTAACTTTACGCTCAAGAGGGACGCCGCAAAAGCGCGGCGCCCCTTAGCTCCACGTTGGGCGTCTTAAACGAGCATCCATATGAAACCAGACACACTTACTGTCGCAACAGTACAAGTTGCCTGTCATCTCGGCGACCGCGCGGGCAATCTTGCGAATGCGCAAAAATATGTGGAGCTGGCGGCTCAGCAAGGAGCCCAGTTGATTCTCCTGCCCGAGATGATGCCGGGAGGCTACACACTGAATGAGGCAATTTGGGATACCGCAGAACCATTCGATGGACCTTCCACTCAATGGATGAGAGAGCTGTCTAAGCGCCTAAAAGTGTATATGGGCACGAGTTTTCTTGAGGCGGATGGCGAAGACTTCTACAACACATTCGTCCTCACCGGCACAGAAGGCGAGGTTGTCGCTCGGGTTCGAAAATGCCCTCCCGCATCTTTCGAAGCGTACTTCTTTGCTGGAGGTTCTGACCGCCATTGGTTTGATACGCCTATAGGCCGTATTGGCGTTGGCATTTGCTTCGAGAACGCACTCTATGAACGTTACGCCGAGCTCCATCAGGCCGGAATCGACTTATACCTACGCCCATTTTCAGGAGCTTCATTTGAAGCCAAGTTTCCGGTAAGACAACGAGACGCAGATATCCTTAACGCCGCGTTGCGTGATGGTACAACTGAGACCGCCAAGTTGATGGGAATCCCGGTTGTCATGTCCAACAAGGTTGGTCGCTTGGTGAGCACGCTTCCTGCAGGCTTTCCACCGCAAGACATCGAGTTTCCTGGCTTCAGCGCCATCGCTGACAGCGACGGCAAGCTCTTAGGGCAACTTGGCCCCGGCGAGCAAGGTGTCATTCTCGGCACAGTTCATCTCATGCCAGAGCGCAAGAAAAAGGAATTGATTCCGCGAGCATTCGGGCGTTGGACAGCAAAGATGCCTTGGTGGGCATTCATTTGGGTGCTGACACAACGAATGGGTGAGAGAGCCTACGCCAAGAGCGCTTTGCGCAAATCAAAGGCAATGGTGGTGTCAAAGACGCCCAACCCTGCATTCGAGCGGGACGCGCCAAAAGCGGCGCGCCCCTCAATTTGAACGTTAGGCCACAAAACCAAGGTGTCACTATGAAAATAGCAATCCGTCCAATTAGGAAAGACTTCCTACTGAAAGTTCGTGATGCTGGTCTAGATGACCAGAACCAAAAAGTGGTTCGGGTCATTGCGAGCGGTGGCGAACCATGCAGGGACGTTCTCCGAAGAGCAATGCCTGGTGAAGAACTCATCTTGGCAAGTTACTGCCCATTTACCGTAGCTGGCCCGTATAAAGAATATGGTGCGGTGTTTGTGCTTGCATCTCCTTCAACAGAATTCGTAGACTATAAATCCCTCCCATTGCCTAAAGGGTCGCCGACAGACTACTTACGCGATCAGCCGTTTGTCCTGCGTGCCTACAGTAAAACCGAAAATATTGTGGCTGCGGAGCTTTTAGAACCTTCATCCGCTCAAGAGGTTCTAACCAAGATGTTTGAGAACAGCCAAGTCGAGTTTGTTTTGGCTCGGTATGCAGCATACGGATGCTATAGCTTCAGAATCGAACGTGAGTAACTAAATGGGGCGGCTCATGTCCAGCAATCACACACCCAGCCTAACGAATAAGGTTAGATTGTGATCGCGAAGCGAGCCACAATCTGAACCGTTTGTTGGACAAGCCCGGCATGGCTGGGGCGGGTGTTGCTTGAGCGCTTATGGAAATATCTTTTTGACTGCGCTTGTAGTGACCTAATGATAACAAACGATTCATTAGGCGCGGCACTACGTACATATAGCTGCGCCCCATAATTTCGTGCGCACTATAATACCCAATAAAAGCTGCTTTGTTAATTAGTGACAAGTCACACCAGCACCATCCGAAACCGTCCAGTTGCGTACACCCCCAATTAGCCCTGTCCGAAACTAGGCAAAATGAATATCGGATGTGCGTTACAATCCGTACATCTATTTAGTACGGTCAATTCAGCCATGTCACGCACTTTCGCCTATTGTCGTGTTTCAACCGCCGATCAGTCCACCCAAAACCAAGTTTTAGAAATTAAGGCAGCAGGATTTGCTATTGAGGATCAGCGTATCGTTGAAGAGTGTATTAGTGGCTCGGTTGCCGCTAAGGCCAGATCTGGCTTTATGAAGCTACTGGACAGGATGGAGTCCAGTGATGTGCTGGTGGTCAGTAAGTTAGATCGTTTGGGTCGCAATGCGATGGATGTGCGGGCAACGGTAGAGCAACTGGAAAGCAGCGGGATACGTGTACATTGCCTGGCATTGGGAGGCATTGATCTCACCAGCCCAGCAGGCAAGATGACGATGCAGGTAATTGCTTCTGTGGCGGAGTTTGAGCGCGACTTGCTGATTGAACGTACTCAGGCAGGTCTTGCACGTGCACGGGCAGCAGGTAAATCATTTGGCAGGCCGTCCTCTCTGAATGATGAGGACAAGGCGCGAGTGATTGCACGGTTGTCAGCAGGGGCTAGCGTCACAGAAGTGGCGCGTGAGTTTAACACCACTCGGCAGACGGTGATTAGGGTCAGGGAGGCGGATTTGAAGGTGGATGCCTGACAGTTGCGCAAATAAAATCACCTATTTTACTTATTGAAGCTACAATAACAACATGAGTACACGCTACACATGGAAAGAGTCTAAACGCAAAGCGAATATTGTTAAGCATGGTCTTGATTTCATTGATGCGGATTTAGTGCTTGAAAGTCCATATAAATATGAAATAGATAGTCCGCGAGGACAGGAAATACGTAAACAGGTATTTTCGTATGTATTTGATGAATTGACTGTGTTGACATTGGTTTATCAGCCTGGTGAAATTCCACATATCATCAGCTTTCGACATGCTCACAGAGATGAACGGGAAATATATTATGACTGGCTCGAAAATGACTACAATGACGAATGAAGAAATGAGTGCGGCCCGTGAAAACGGCAAAAGCCAGAGTGACTGGGCACGTGTTCATCGTATGGTAAAGAATGATATTGAACCAGCAGAGGACGAAGACTCTCCTAATGCCGCCGCATTGCTGCGTGCTGATCTTGAGAAACGCCGTATTGGAAGACCTTTGGGTCAAGATAACAAGGTGCAGGTTTCAATTCGTTATCACCGGGAAGTTCTTGATTACTTCAAAGCAAAAGGTGCTGGATGGCAAGTGCAAATGGACAAAGTATTGCTGGATTGGGTAAAGACGCATTCGACCAAGAATACCTAGCCAGATCATTGCATAAACAGAAACTAGGTCGCCGAATTAATGGGGCTAACAGGAACAGGAACGATAGATGTCAAGTCGAAGCGTGCTCCAACCTGGCTGGTTCGCCAAAACAGTTCGCTATGAGAGCCGAGGCGGGAAGTTCGGCAAATTCCTTGGTGATCACGAATAAGACCTCTAACGACACAGGGATTTTCTATAGAGCAAATCATCATTAAGAAAATTCCACTTTTAAATACGATTATTTGCAGGGGGGATTACCATCAGTCCAATTGAGTGCGATTAACGGCATCTCTTGGGACTTTTTGTCTAAGGCGCAATTGAAGATGGGCGTTGGCAAAAGTTTGGAAAACCAAGATGGTGCACGTTCAGACACGACCTTTTAATTTGCATTTAAATTGCAAGAAGCCGTCATGAAATTCACGCCTCAAATAACAGCCGTACTACTCTATTTAATTGCTACGTCATTTGGCGTTTCTGCTTGTTCGCAGACGGCTACTGAGGGCGTGTCGCCATCTGATAATACATCAGTTATGCACATTAATAATGATGATCAGACTTATTGTCTCAGTCATATTGATCAATACAGCCAGTCAGCAAAACAAGGCGCAGCCTCTGCACAGTACAATTTAGGAATTTTGTATGATACAGGCCGATGTGTACGGCAAAGCCACATCATTGCATTCCAGCTGTTTCAGCAATCAGCCGTTCAAGGTTATGCACCCGCACAATTTCAACTAGGGATTATGTACGACTTCGGTAAAGGAGTTCAGCAAGATATTATAAAAGCCATGGACTGGTATCAAAAAGCGGCTGATCATGGTATTGCAGGAGCACAAAATAACTTGGGTTTTATATACGCTAAAGGCAAAGGTGTGCCACAAGATTATATACTGGCCATGAAGTGGTATATGTTAGCCGTGGACAATGGTTTTGTCCCCGCCATGCAGAATATGCAGAGCATAAAGCAACTTGTCACACCATCTCAAATATCAGACTCACGCAAACTGGCTGATGAATGGTATATGTCAAATGAAGCACATATCATTCATCAATGATGATGTGTGAATGACTATAAAGTGGCATTAATGAATCAGAAAAACGCAGCCTTTATAAGTTGCTAGGTTGCCAAATGAATAAGAATTTATCTGGCAACCTATACACGCTAAATGAAATTTAGAATGCGTAACCAATACCGACTTTTACTGTGGTGTAATTGGTTTTGCTATCAGGCTCGCCATAGCCGCTATAAATAGCGCTCGCACCATATTTGAAGCTAGTGTAATCAATGCCAATATTGGCATGTATCTGTTGCGTTAATGCATAATCAGCACCAGCACCGACTCGGTATAAAGGAGAGTTGCCAAGACCACCCGCAAAGCCAGCGAAATTGGCCGATGGAATGGCATTAACAGTAATATACGAGCCAAATGTGTAACCAAGCAATGCATTAGCAGACAATACTAATTTGCTGACTGGTGAATATTGCGCCAAAACGCCAGCACCAAAATAATGGTTGCTGTAATCTTCACCCGTATTAACACCACGATCCCATTTATGATGACCAACTTCAGCAAATGGTGTCAACATTGTACTGTTATTAACGACAAAACCCTTACCATAACGTAAGCTGTAATTAGCCAATGTCGCACTATCTGATTGCACAACAGAACCGTATGTACCACCCTGAAGTGAACCTACATAGTTCGTAGATCCGCTAGCATGATCATATTCAGCCGCAAAATAATCATTACCAAGCCACAAATCTTTCATGACTGATGCGGAAATTCCATAACCAGGAACTGAACCATTTTCTGTATCTAGCGTAACGCCTGCTGCACCCAATACACCATTACCTGTTTCAGTATAATCAACATTAGTTGATTGGTATTGAATGCCAACTTGATTATTAGCTGACTTGATGTCAGTTGTGTTCGCAAGAGCATTGATAGAAATCAGTGCATAACTGACCGATAGTGCGATAGTACGTAGTTGCATGGTTTAATCTTTCTTAGTTATATATTGAACAGTCCGCGATGTGCTTCCCTCACCTTTTGCCAAGGCAAACTTGCTTAAGCAAGAAAGAAAGGGGCTTACACCTAAAATCAACAACAGCAGGCCTTTGACCAGCGCGACGCTTTATCCTCTCTTGAAAAGGGAGGTTTTAGCTAATGTCATATTAATTATATAATTAAACACTGAACCTGAAATATCTATATTTATTGCTTCGGTCATTTGAAGCATTGAATTATTGATGCTTTCTTTTTTGATATGTAATTTTTTTACGCGGCATCAAGTAATTGCCTATTGCGGCAGTTACCCCATTGGCAGCCATTTCCTGCGCCAAGCCTTGCCCCGCTTTAATTTGTGCTTCTGACATCAAAGGAACGATAGCATCTCTGTTTGTCAGAGCAGTATTATTGCTCGACCTGCCATTGCTCGCCGAAAGGTTGTACAGCGCATAAGCAATGATATGGTTTTGTGGGATGCTTTCTCCTTTTTCGTACAACAATCCAAGATCATTTTGTGCTTGACCATCCCCTTGGTCAGCGGCTTTTCTGAACCATGCTGCTGCCTGCGCATAATCTTGCGTTACACCTTGGCCGTTGGCGTATAGCACACCAAGGTTTGACTGTGCATCAACAACTCCATGATCAGCAGCTTTTTTGTACCATACCGCCGCCTGCGCGTAATCCTGAGCCACACCCTGGCCGTTGGCATATAGCATAGCAAGGTTGATCTGCGCATTAGCAACTCCCTGATCAGCAGCTTTTCTGTACCACATCGCTGCCTGCGCGTAATCTTTTTTCGCATCCAAATAACCACCATACCAATTTTCAGATGCAGCATCCCCGTTCATGGCGTCCTGCTTTAGTGTCTGAAGCGATGCTGCATCTCCATTATAAGCCTGGGAAGAAAGTTGTTTAACGGCATCACCACCACTTATTGCAAAAGCGTTTGCCGAGAACAAAATCAGTGCCGCGCTGACAGTGATGCTAATGCTGAATTGTTTACTTTTGCGCATGTTTTAATAACTCCATTTTAAAAAAATACAGAACCCAGATTGCCGTTCCCACCTTTGGTAAATTCTATTGGTAGCCGCGTAATAAAACAATTAATTCCTGTGAATTTGGCTGTGGCTGCCACGTTGAATTGAGCAGGGTAACATACTCAAAACAGCGCTTGATGTCGATGCTTTCATATTCGGTATTGTTGTCTGCTTTGTCACGTGCGTAGTTTGAATCATGATAGGGGTTTCATTTTACTCAGGATGTCGCTTGATCGACGCCATCATTTGCTCGGCAATGTCTTTGATCTGTTCCTTGCTGACGGGTTGTATGCCTTTGGCAATGGCGCGACTGGCCGTGCGGATGACGTAGATCATCAAGTTGGGGGGGCTTCTTGTGCTTTGGAATCGCCTTTTACAACGGCGACGTAGCCATAATCGGTGCTACCATCTGCCGGGGCACCCATAGCCATGGCTTCATCACCGTGGTAGGTGCTATGGTCATAGCGGGTCAGCGTCACAAACAAACCAGTGCCATCACGGTTATCAATTTTGATGCTGCGGTAACCGCGCCAGTCCATTTTTGCCTGTTTGATGACCTGCCGGTTGCCAAACTCCCAGAAGGTTTCAATGATTTGCTTGGGTGTCTGGCTCTCTACCGCAGTAAGTGGATAAGACGAATCCTTAAAAAACACCTCCACATCAGGATGATCAACCAATCTCATGGTCACAGCGACATTGCGCGGGGCTTTGCCATCATCAGCAATGAAGCCATAGGGGAAACACACTCCTGGTTGCTTGGGGATTTCGAAGAGGGCGCGAGGGTGGAAATGGGTTAGGAATGCACGAACAATTTCTTCACCAGTTTGATTTTCCTTTATACCAAATTGTTCAAATATTCTTCCATCATTATCTTGTACAAAAATCATCGCGCCTGATTTTGAAATCCAGCTGAAATTTTTGCTGAATCGAGAGTTGAATGATTGTACAGTGATACTGTCGGCGCTTTTATTCTCACCTTGTTGAATCAACTCCTCTTTTCTTTGTTTTAACTGGTCAGAAATTTCTGATTTTAAATCGATGTATTTTTCTTTATTTAAAGGTTTAGTTACAAACGCACCGCCATATTCAGTAGATATACCAGAAAATGACGCAACCCCCCCATCGTTAAACCTATACTCATTAACAACATCATTGGGTTTAAAAAGTTTTTCTGGGATAGTTAATGCCACCTCCATATTCCCAGGCACCGCCACCTGATACCGCCCCACACACTCAGTCTTCCAGTCGGTGGTAGTCGCTGCCTGTGTTTGTTTGGCAGGTTCAGCATGACAACCAGCCGACAACAACGTCATCGACAACATTAACCCCAATAATAAACGGTTCATCATGTTTTTCCTTCCGTAGTGGGCGTAAACGAGACATCCTCCTGCGCTATTGCTGTGGGTTGTTGTAGTGGATTAGCGTTCGTCTTGTTCTCAACAACGAGTGCTGTAGGATAGCCCAGATTATTGTTCTCGCCTTTTGTCCATTCTATGGGGAGCAGGGTAATAAAGCCCTTGACCTCATTGAGCTGGGCTGCAGTAACTGCGAGCTGGGCTGCGGCAGCTGCGTTGAATTGAGGGTTAGTCCAGAACGCTTTATCGAAGGGCATAAGACCCAAGTTTCCCCATGTTTTTTTTGCTGGGTCGGTTGAATACCATCTGGGCCAAATAGAAGCCGCACCTGGATTTGTTAAATTCAATGGGTTATACGGTGTCTTATTCCTCGGAATAAAATCAAACGCAGCCTCATACAACGCCGTATTTTTAGCGGCTCTGGCCTGTATCGCCTCCCAGCTAGCCTTAGCCCCTGGGCTCTCCACAGCATCCTTGAGCTCGGTTGCTGCACGCTCTCCACCTGCGGTTATCCCGAACAGCTTGTTCCACACCGCCATGCGCAACTGCCTGGCATGGCCTCGGGTAGGTCGCAACTTGTTATCACCGCACAGATTCACGCTGTCTACCTTGCTATCCATCACCAGCACCGCCAGCTCGCTGTCACGGCTACCCAGCAAGCTGCGGTCGTTGATGTTGGCACTGCCTACAATGGCAAAAAGGTCATCCACTATCAGCATCTTGCTGTGCACATAGATTTGCTCAGTGACATAACGATCACCCAGTTGCGCATGGTTGCGCAAATTAAGCAGGGTAACATACTCAAAACAACGCTTGATGTCGATGCTTTCATATTCGGTATTGTCGTCTGCATACGCACGTTTCCAATCGCTGTCGGGTCCGTTCTGATCAACCAGATCCCGTGCCCTGAAGGAACGCCGTATCCGATTAAGCAGGCTCTTTGTACCAAATACCAGACTCTGCATCGTCCAGTGGATCTGGGTCATGATAGAGCCGTCATTGAGCTTGCCTTCGGGATGGACGGGCAGGGTGATATAGACGTGGAACGGCTCACCCTTATGATTCATGATGAATGCATTTATTTTGGTGGCAAGTTGTTCGCAGATTTTGTTTTGTGGGGGTTCGTCAATGTCCCACATAGCATAGACACGGGTGGCTTCGATACCGTATTTATTGTTAGAGTGTACTACGTCGGCAGGTCCTGTTAAATCACCACTTTCGCGATTCCCCGCAAGCCCAAACCCAGACACAAAAAACTGATTCTCAATATAGATGAAGTGTTGCGCCTTGTCGATAAGGATGGCCATAGCGTCGGCGATGTTGGCCTGCGCTCCCTTAATGGGTGTTTCTGGCCTGGCGCTAAATGGCAAGGCTTTGTACTCGGCCTGACGCATTTTCAGGGGAGCGCTGCGTAGCACTTGTATGCCACAGCCGGTATTGACGGTTTGTTTGGCGGGTGTCGCAGGTAACGGTATGCTCGGACTGCCGCCTTCGCTATTCCAGCGCCATATAAAATTACGCACCAGATCGGCAACCGCCGGGCCGGTTATCTGCAGGTGTACGTCTTGCCAGGGCATGCGGGGTTGGGTTGCAGGATTCAGGGTGGTGTATGTCGCGCCATCAGGTATTTGCATTGCCCCTTTTTGTATCGCGGCGAGTGTGGCTGTTCTATTGACTGGAGTATCATACATCCCCACCAGCAAATCGGGATCGGCTACCTCACTTTTGGTGACGCTCCCTACCCATGCAACGCAGCCGTTATAACGATTCAGCACCGCTCGGCCATCTGCGTTGGCGTGCAAGTCATAGGTCGCATCATCATATCGGCCATAAGCCAAATCCATGCCGCCAATGAAGGCGATCTGATTGTCGATGACCACTTGTTTCTGGTGATGGCTATAGAACTTGGCATTACTATCAGCCAGTGACGCTGCCAGGTTGACATGGACGCATTGGTTGCCAGTAATCCCATTGATCGCTTCCAATACCGCTTTGGTCTGGTCATCATAGGTTTGCACTGGCGGGGTATCATCCCATGGCATCACATAAATCTGCACCGTGCCTTTTTTGGCGACTTCGAGCAATACATCAAACAGGCGTACACCCTTGGCCAGTTGTGCGTCCCAGTTGACTTGCCAGCCTGCAATGTAAATGCTTTTGGTTGCGCCTTTGAGTGCAACAATCAGTTGCGCAAAATAATCCTTGCCCGTGGTGTAGGGGGTGACGCTATTGCCCCAGGTCACTCCTGAGTAAGCCTCAACACCAGTCCAGACATTTTCTGTGGCGTAGGCGGTGTAGCAACTACCATCAGGACGCACAATAGGGTTGATGCTGCGGGCAGGTTGAGTTGGAATCATGAGGACGCTCCGTCGTCTAGCTTGTTCAAAATGGTGCTGCCTGATGTCGTTGCCAGCTCATCAAAAGACAAGCCTGTATGAAACTGATCGGTGTCGTTACCATTCACACTGAATGGCTGGTCGTTAAAACCCATCGCATCCAATGCTTGATAAAGCTTGTCTCTGTTAGTCCAGTGAGGCTGTTCAATATTGGGTGCAAATTCGCGTATCTGGCCTGCATACACCAGCCACAATTGGTTGGGTGTCTGGTTATAGGCTGTTTTAAGGGTATCGTTATCCGCGCTGGTGAGCGCGGCTTTGCCTTGATCATCACTCTCACCCTGTACGATGATGTGATCGCTCATACCAGCCTGTTCAGCATTACGTGCCTTCACAATGCGCCAGGGGGTGTAAGGCCGGGCTGTACCTGTTGGTCCTGGCCCATCGGTGATTTGTATGCCAGGTTTGAATGGTGCTTCAGGTGGTAATTGTGATCGTGTCATGGTTGGCAACGCATAATTCATACTAGCACCCCCCGTAAACCCCTTCACCCCAGCCTGCACCAGTATCTTACCTGGACACTGCACCGTGATATTCCCCCCAGCAATCGTGATAGCCGCACCGCCTGCGGTACGCAGTGTAATATCCGTCGCCGCAGCAAAGTCGATACTCGCCTGCGCACTCTTCATATCCAGATTGTTTTTAGCTTTTAAACTGATGATGTCGTTATGCGCCTGTATCGTCGTATCGCCTTGTGCTGCAATCAACTGCATGCCCGCCGTCTGGTTCTGCTTCAACCCCCCAGCCGTCAAGCCTATCGCCTGCCCACTGTGAACACGGAACGCCCCACCCGTAGTGAACTGACTATCTGCCGCATTCAGCACATTCAACGTCTCACCTGCGTTAAATTGCACATCTTGCCTCGCCGTCATACTCAAATCATGCTTCGCCAGAATGCTGATCACTGGATCAGTGTGGTGGGGCAGGTGCTGGTCATCTGCCTGCGTGTTCTGTGCTGCCGCATCCCCCTGTGCTGCATCCAGCGCCTTGCCATCCACCATCCCCTGCAACACCTTGCCCAAGGCAGGAATTGGCGCCGCCTGCTCATTCAGATAACTGGCGTTGGCTTTGCTACTGCCCTTGAGCGCCGCAATACCCACACTCAAATGACTATCCGCCAACTGACTCAGACTCGCCCCGAGCGTATTGGCCGTATTCAACAACCCATAGCCCGCAGGCACATCCCCAGCGGTTTGGCGTTGACTGGCACTGTGGCTCACCCCATAACTCGACACCAGCCAGCCCGACCCTGCACGTAATGCCCCCCAGGCATCGGTACGCAGCTCAATCCCATTACCACGGAAACTGCCCCGATAGTTATCTGCCGTATGCAGCAGATGCCCCAGATTCAACTCTGTCCCTGATTGTGTTGTCTTCAACTGTATCCGACCCGCACCATCACTGTCATCAAACACCAGCTGGTTATAACCCGACCCACTGTATTCCTGACTACGGATACCAAACTGCGCAGCAGCGTTGTTATGCGCATCCGCACCCACCCCCGCACCATGCCAGGCAGGCGCATAGCCTGCGGTCAAATTGCCCTGCGCCGACACACTGTGATCAGATGCCTGACTTAACGCACTGGTATCCGCATCCACCAACGATCCCGCAGGGGTTGCCGGTACACCGGCCTCACCCTGACCAAAGTACAGCGCACCGACTATCACCGGGCGATTGATATCACCCTCCATGAACTGCACCTGGACTTCTTGCCCGATACGCGGCAGGAACTGACTGCCCATCCCGCCACCAGCCGAACGCTGCGCCACCCGTACCCAGCAACTGGCACGACTGCCAGTCTGGTCTAGCGCATCCTGCCACTGGAACCGTATCCGCACCCGCCCCAGCGCATCACAACAAATCTCATCATTGCCTAGCAGGGCAGGGGAGTCACTGCCAGACGCATTGCTGCCAGCAGCCGTATTATTCCCAGCATCATCAGCCCCATCAAACCCCACCACCCGTGCAGTCTGACTGCCCATGCCTGTTGGCAACATATGCAAATGCCGTGACTGCCAGGGTCGCCATGGACGGTTGGCAGGTAATGCGATAAACGCATTGGCATAACCCAGACGCTGGGCAGTCGCCACCAGCGCGGCACGGGCTTCATCCGCAAGCGGGGCAGACAGCGCATCCACATCCTGATCGCGCTGCCTTGCCGTGTTGTGCGCTGTGTCAGCATCATCAGATGATGGCGCTAACAGCGCCACCAGCCAGTCCGTCAAAGACGGCACCAGCGTATTGCCAGCCGTATTGCCCGCAGCACTGCCATGTGCCGCATAAGGCAAATTATTAATCCCCGCCTGCACCACCTGCGTACTTACCCAACTCTCCGGCGTACCTGGCACCCCCACCCGTGGATGCCCGTCTATGCCAAATTGCAACCCCGCCCGCAGACTGCGCACCGTACTCAACCCCGACCAAATCTGCTGCCGTGCCTCCAGCGTCTGCATGATTACCAGCGCATGGCGTTGTGCTTCATCCGCCTGGCTGAACGCATATGCCCCCACATAGTCATAATGCTCTATGGGTGGCAACTTCTGATACTGCGCATCACCAATAACTAGCTGCGTTGGCACCGAGCTTGCCACCACCGACTTCGCCTTATAATCAAAACTCGCCAGCGTCACCCGTGCCGGTATCAACCGGTGCGAAGAAGACAATGCCGTAATACTGTCCGCCTGCTGCTGCGAGCCAGTACCCGCAAAGCGCAACCCCGTTGCTGGTGCAAACGGCACAGCAGGGCAAGCACTGACTTGCGCACTGTCGGCAAACAACACCAGCGTATGCCCATCAGGTGCATCCATGTCATCCTGATCCACTCGCCAGCTCAAGCCATCCTCAGCCAGCAAGCGCGTCACAAACGCCAGATCCGATTCACGATACTGCACACAGTAGCTACGCACAGGCAGGGCAGACAACAGCGACAGCGCATCATTGCTCCAGTCCCAGTAGGCACGTGGGGCATAATCGGCAAATACACTATCGACTATCGCCAGCACTGACTGCTCCTGCCAGACCCGGCTATGGGTGGCATGGCGTAGATCTTCCAGCCAGGGGGATAAGCGCAACTGGTAACGGGTTACGCCACCGTCGCTGCCTAGTGGCTGGATGTCGGTGATGTAGCCGTTGAGGTGGGTGCGGCTGGCGTTGGCGAGGCTGATGTGCAGGGTGGCGGCGCGACCCATGACTAATTGCAGGGGCAGGTCTGGACGGCGTGAGAGCACGAGAATGTCGGTGTAGGGTACTTGGTGCAGGCTGTCATTGCTGCTGAAGGCGGCAACGAGCAGGCCGTTGTTGTCTAGCCAAGGAGTGAGTTCATCGGTATCAGCAAAGATGAATTCATAGAGCCGTGTGTCGCTGCTATAACCTGCTATTGCGGCCAGGCTGTCAAATGCGGTGGTGTCGTTGTTATTCATCATGGTAACTCCAGACTCAACAATAATTATTAGTTATGCATGCGCATTCACGTCATGAACATGCCGTTCGTGAATGACGGTGTAGTTTGATATTATATGCTGTGTTTAGATACTTATTGCGTATAAGTTTGTCTGTCATTAATAAATGGGCGGCAAGAAGCTGCCATTCAGTCTGTGTTATGACGGATGTTCTGTTGTTTGCGGATGTACGCTGCGTGAGGGTTAATGCACAAAGTCGTGCGAATTAAGCGCTGCGCACTGAGTTCATGGCCACAGGTCAAATAACTGACGTTTACATGAATAAGAGAAATCCATCAGCAAAATAAACCAGACCTAATACACCAAACATTAAACTAAAATACCATACAGGTTTTTTTCTTAAAAGACCTGCAATAGAGGATAACAGTATTGTAATTTGCAGGAAGATCACAGCCATACCAAACTTCTTGGCGTTGGCTTGGGCGGAATCCCTGATTTGCTCTAGTTTTTTTGCTTCCTGTTTAATATCTGTCTTCTCTTTTTCGTACTTTTTAACTTTCATTTCATAATCTGCAATTTTTTCTTTATAGGCGTTTGCAGCTGATCCCTGATCTTTATTGGTCAAGGCGAGCATATCCATTTCAAGTTTATCCGCTTGCATCTCATACAAGTAAGACTTAATTGCTTTGGCCTGATAAAAAGCCCACTGATCAGAAGCCTGAGTTTGGCTCAAGACGGAACGGGTAGAAAATCCACCCCCTTTGAATGTCGCAAGTGTTGCGCACACAGCAAATATCACCGTCGTTAGCGCTAAGTAATTTAACCAGGGTTCTTTTATATCTGCAGCCATTTTTTTCTCCATCGTTCAAAGCAGAATGTTAAGAATGTATCTTATAGGACAAAGTAGGTTATGTCGCGCAAAGCAAGGTGTCTGAACGCTGTTTTTTACAAAACATCAGTAAATGGTCTTGGAGGGGCAACGGAACAGGTAACGCAACCGATGCCCTTCCCCAATAATGCCGTGGCATAATACGCAACGGCACACGTGCCGATACTATCCATCAATTTCCCTATACAAAAGAGAGCGACCATGAACAAGAAAGAGTTAGTGGCATTCATTGCCAAGGAGTCAGAATTAACACAGGATTCAGCAGAAAAAGCATTGAATACCATCATTAGCAGTATTACGGATGCCCTTAAGAAAGGTGATGATGTGGCATTAGTGGGCTTTGGTACATTTAAGGTATCCAAACGCGCAGCGCGTACAGGACGCAACCCTAAAACGGGTGCCGCATTGGAAATCGCAGCCCGTAATTCACCAGGGTTTAGTGCTGGCAAGGCATTAAAAGAAGCTGTGAATTAAAGGTTGCTAGTCCAGGCATTGGGATGACGCTCAATGACTGGCTACGACCAGACTATCCAGGCATTACTTAGCATGGCAAATCCAACCCACCAATGGATGGTCTGCCGTATTCAGGAAATTTTTATTAAAGACCCAGCTCACTGTGCGAGCCAATTCGTATGAGTTGCAGGGTGACAGCATCTGGCTTTCGGTAAATCAATACCAAATCTGGCTTAATGTGGCAATCTCGATGTTCTTTCCAGTCGCCAGTAAGCGCATGGTCACGATGGCGCGGCGCTAATGGCTGATCGTTGGCCAGTGTCTGGAGTACGGGTGCTAAATCAGCATCGAGCGTTACGCGATGCTGACCTTTTGCTTCGCGTTTGTAATCACGCCTGAACTGACTGGTCGGATCAATCTTCCGCATGTAAATCAGCCATCAGCGCATCAACGCTATCAAAACTTTTGAGGTTACCAGCCCGAGCCTCACGCATGGCGGCTATCGTGGTTTCGTTTGGCACTAGCGGATCAAACGGTAAAGCTTTCTCGCGCGCAATGCGCGTGAGCATGATGCGGAAGGCATCTGATACAGTAAGACCCATCGTAGCCAGTACGATTGATGCTTCTTCCTTGATATGCTCGTCAATCCGAGCTCTAACAACGGCGTTTGTAGTCATGGAAACTCCTTTATTTATGAGCCACATTGTAGCTCATAAATATAACAAAATACCATTTTTATCACAAAGCCTGAACAGGAAGATTGTGACAAGTCACCACAAACAGAAATACGCTCGCACGCGATTCTGCAAACAACTGTAAAACCAAAATTAACAATCAAAATTAGGCAGGTTTTGGCGACGCGCAATGGCGCGTGGGAGCCATCCAAAGGATGGGGCAAGGCGTACAGCCGCAGCCCATTTGGGGTCGACGCAGAAAACGGAATTTAAAGTACGTTAAGGCCGCTCAATACATTGATTTTTAAGCTATTTAATTCACAAAACAATCGACATAACTTTGTCAAAACATAACGGCCATAACATTATAATTTTAATTAAATTTCATTAACGTGCTTTAAATTCCGTTTTCTGCGTCTACCCCTATGAGAAAAATATGCAAACCCTGCGTGAATTAGGGCTTGCCGGATGGAAAAAGTTAATGGCTACCTAAGATAAAATCCACTCGATTATCAGGCAGTTTCTTTTGTTCTTCAGATTCTGTTTTGGCTGTGGTAATGAAAATACGGGTGGCATCGATGGCGCCTGATTTCAGCAGATATTCTTTTGCCGCTTGCGCACGTTTGATGGTGAGGTCACGTAAATCATCTGCGCTGATTTTAATGTTGGCGAGCATCAGTTTTTCCATTTGTGCAGGTGGAATATCCTTGTCTATCAGACCCATGATTTTGGGTTTGTCAGGTATCTTGTCGGCTTTGTAGGCGGCTTTCAGATAAGTTGTATACTCATTGCTGGCTATCTTGATATCGTCTGCTGAGGTGATGGATACGCCATCTTTGACCAGTTGTTTGAGTTTTTGTACTTTCAGTAAGCGTTCAAATGCCAGTTGGCGCAGCCCATTGCTATCTGTTTCAGTATCCACTCTGCCCGCGATATCGAGTTTCAGGCTAGGACGATCCGCTAGTGCTTTACTGAGGTGGTCGAGCTTGGTTATGCCCGCTTCATTGATAATTGCACTGCCAGCAGGGAAGTCCAGAAAACTGAGTTGCGCACTATCGCCACCTAACAAGCCACCAATTAATGCAAAAGGTGAGGTGACCGCTTTGACCAGCAGATTAACGATGACTTTAATGATGAGGCCGCCTATGCTGAACTGCGGGTCATCTAGCGAGCCAGAGATAGGCAGGTTAATGTCGATGTTGCCATTTCTGTCCTTGAGTAGCGCTAAAGCGAGGGTGACAGGTAGCTTGGTCGCAGTGGGGCTGTCTATCTTGTCGCCCAGTGTCAGTTGATTGAGATAGAGGTGATTCTCTGCAGACAGTTTTCTATCATTAATCTGGTATTTGACTTCAAACCCCAGCTTGCCTTTTTGTATACCATAACCTGCATATTTCGCTGAGTAAGGCGTGAGTGGCGACAACTCAAAATCGCTGAGTTTGGCGAGCAAGTTCAGATATAAGTTACCTGACAGCGGATTCACCTGACCGCTGATGTCCAATTGCCCTTGATTATCCACTTTGCCGTTAATGAGTATGTCGGCCTTGCTGCTGGCTAGCGATGAAAGTCCAGTTACGCCACCATTCAGATCGGTGAGGTTGGCGGAGTAATTAGGTTTGATATAGTGATCGGTAAAGTTGACATGCCCTTTGTTTAACGCGATTTTGTTAATGCTGACCACAGCTGGCTGCTTTGCAGGTTGTGGCGCTGGCACGGCTGCTGCCGGTGCAACCGAAGTTGTTGTCGGTGTGGCGCTGGTTTTGACGATATTCTGTACGTTTAACTTACCATCTGGATTGATAATAAGACGAGAATACAAGCCTGCCAGGCTAATGGTATTAATGCTTAAGCGCTGGGGCTGACTGGCGAAATTGATATGTTGCAATGCCAGGTTATCCCATTTGAGAAAATCGGCAGAATCCTGATTATCAACGCTGGCAAAGCTGGTGATGTTGGCATTGCCTGTGTAATTGATGGTGGTGGGTTGTTTGTCATGGGTGGCAAGTTGCAATTTGCCTTTTGCAGATACATCGCCATCGGTGACGGTAACGTTGAGCTGATCGGCAAAGTAGGGCTGTATCGGTACGATGTCAATGCCGCGAGCGGTGAGGTTGAGCGTGCCGCTGAATGGCGTCGGGGTGATTAAGCCGTTGACTACCAGCTTACCCGTACGATTAATATTGAGTTGTAAATCAAGTTTGGTTTTGTTGTTCGCCACCGTGCTGAAGTCACTGGCACTCAGTTTGATGTTGCTGGTTTTAACGGTAACGGGGCTGGCAGCGCTTGCATCGGTAAAATTAACTGCATAATTACTCAGGGCGAATTGACTAACTGCAACAGTCCAGTCGGGTGACGTTGTTGATGCGTGGGCATGAGTTGGATGGTCAGGCGTGAGCTGGGTAAAATTGATGACGCCGCCGCGGTTGCGTTTGACCTCAATCAAGCCATCTTCGGTGCTGATTTCGCCCAAGGTGACACTGTGCTTTGCCAGATCCAGCTCGCCTTGCTTAACAGCTAAATGTGCGATTTTGAGCAGGTTGTTGCTGTGTTGCTGAAATTGCAGTTGGCTAATATCACCATTGAGCTGACTCAGACGCAATTGTGGCGTGTTGTCGGTCAGGCTGAACTGATAGTGGCTGGCGAGATTTGCCGTGCCGGCTGGGTTAAACAAAATCAGTTTGTTGTAGTACGGCGCGTAGTGTTCCAGCGCTATGTCGGTGAGCTGTAAATCACCTTCAGCTGCCAGTGGATTGAGTGTGAGCTTGGTGGTGTTGCTAAGGGTCGCATGATAGTCAGTGGTCAGGCTGGCAAGGATGTTCATCGGGTGATTCGCTGCAGTCGAAAACTGCTTCAGGTGGATGTCGATGTCATTCAGGCGGGTGTGAAATACGGGGCTGGGAACTTCGTCATTGAAATTGACGCTGCCATGGGTCAAGTTAACATCAGCTATTTCCAATAGTACTGGATTTGATTTGGCAGCTG
Organism: Sulfuriferula nivalis; assembly: GCF_009937995.1. Taxonomy (NCBI): domain Bacteria; kingdom Pseudomonadati; phylum Pseudomonadota; class Betaproteobacteria; order Nitrosomonadales; family Sulfuricellaceae; genus Sulfuriferula; species Sulfuriferula nivalis. The sequence continues at coordinate 3,096,902 of NZ_AP021881.1, read as the reverse complement.
GCGCAGATTTTTCAGCGGGGCTGGATGGCAGCAGTTGGCTGAAATTGAGTTGCCCATGTGTGTTGCGAGTGAGATTGATGTCGGGTGAGTCGATGTTGAGTTGGCTGAGTTTAAAGTGCATGCCAAACAGATCGGCATTATCCAGCTTTACACTGAGTTGCTTGATTGCCAGCAGACTGTTGTTTGCCTGCGCCATCTGTATTTGGCTCAGGCTGGCCGTGCCACTTAAATTCAGGGTGGGCTGATGCTGGGTATTTTCAGCAAAATTAATGACGAGGTTGGTGTCCAGGTGTGCGCTGGATACGCTGAAATTAAGTTTTGCTGGTACGTATCCCATGTATTTGGCAATGTCCACATCGGTTAGCTTGAGGTCAATCATGCTTTGATGTGATGTTGCAAATGGCTGACTGCGTCCGGTGAGCTTAATTGCGGCACCATTAATTTTGGCCATAAGTAATGGCGTAACATAACTTTCTGCCTGATACGGTAAATTGGAAATAAAGGGGATGTTCAGATTCAGGTCGCTGACAACTTGTTGCGTATGTACAGGCTGATCATCAAAGTTTATGAGACCCTGAGTGACCTGTATGTTGTTAAGCGAAAATAAGGTTTTACTGTCTGATGGCTTGAGTATGTCGTCGATGATGTCGGTAATATTGTAAGTATTCGCAGTCAGGCGGGAGATGTGTAATTCGGGTTGAGTCAGTTGCAGTGCTTCTACGACTGGTGCACCAGCGAAAATGGAGCGAGCCTGTACATTGACGTAAAGCTCTTTGAATTTGAGTAAAGGCGATTTGCCGTCCCGATCCAGCATGTTGAATTGTTTAATACGGGCGGAAAGGACGATAGGGTTAATGCTGATGCTATCTATGCTAACTGGGCGATGATATTTATCCGTGATCAGTTTTTCCAGCAGCGGCTTGGTCGCATAGGGCATGATGAAAAAGCCTATCGCCCAGAGTATCAGAGTGGCAATGACTAAACGGCGTGACCATTTAATGGAGCGCGGTGAGGTGATGAATGCAGGTAGGTTCATAGGTCACGCTCCATAATGACTGCGGTTAATTTGTCGTATTGTTAGACTGATATAAAAACGCATCTGCAAAGAACTCCGCTTCAGGCAGACCCTGTTGTAAACAGCCATTTTGTGCTGCTTCCACCATTGCGGGAGCACCACAGGCGTACACTTGATAGCCTGATAAATCGGGGAAGTCCTGCAATACGGCATCAACTACCAAGCCTGTGCGTCCTGGCCATGCATCATTGGTGCTGGGCGCTGAGAGCACGGGGATAAAGGTCACGTTAGGGTTTTCCTGCTGCCACTTGGATGCCAGATGCGGCATATATAAATCACGTAATTCCCGTGCGCCCCAGTACAACACCATTTCACGGTTGGCGTGATGATGCAGGGCGTGTTCTATCATCGCTTTGATAGGGGCGAAACCTGTGCCACCAGCGATGAAAATGATGGGTTTTTCATTGTCTTCACGCAGGAAGAAGCCGCCCAGCGGGCCTTCTATGCGCAATATGTCTTTTTCTTTCATGGTGTTAAATACGTGTTCAGTGTATTCACCGCCGGGTACATGGCGGATATGCAGCTGCAATAGCGCATCGTCATGTGGTGCGTTGGCGAGCGAAAAGCTGCGGCGGTTGCCATTTTTGAGCAGGATGTCGATATATTGCCCTGCGAGAAACTGCATGCGCTCGTTGGCCGGGAGTTTGAGCGATAAGCCCATAACATCGTGGCCAAGTTTTTCCATTTTGTGCACACGGCAAGGCAGGGTTTTGATTTGTATATCTTTGGCGGCGCCAACTTCGCGACACTCTATGCTGATGTCGCTAGTGGCACAGGCGACACAGAATAATGCTTTGCCTGCGGCGATGTCGGCATCAGTCAGCGCGCTTGATTGAAATTCGCCATAGTCGATTTCACCTGATGTAACTTTGCCTTTACAGCTACCGCATGCACCATTGCGGCAACCATAAGGTAACATGAAGCCTTCGCGTGAGGCGGCGGCAAGGATGGTTTCGCCGTCTTCGGCAATTAATTTGTGCCCGCTGGGCTGGATGGTGATCTGATGCGACATAAGGGGCTTTCAAGTAAACGTGTATTAATTGTGGGTTGCGGTGATGTCGGAACGCGCACTGCTAAACTGCTTCTGCCTCATTATCGCGTATTTGGCATGGTGCGTTCAACTGATGCAGCCATATCTTTGCGTGCGGCTGGGGTTGTTCCCGTGTTAGCTGATTTGGACGATAGAAGTAGTTTAACTCGAATCGCTGGATTGGCGGATACGGTTTTGCATTTTGCGCCCCCACCTAATATGGGCAAGGCGGATACGCGCACGCGTAATTTATTGGCAGCGCTGGCGCAGCATGGTGTGCGGCGACTGATTTATATCAGTACCAGCGGTGTGTATGGGGATTGTGCTGGCGAGTATATCGACGAAACACGTACGCCTAATCCCGTTAGTGCGCGTGGGGTACGTAGAGCCGAGGCGGAACAGCAGATGCGGCAATTTGCACGGCAAACGGGTGTGCAAATAGTGATCGTGCGTGTGCCCGGCATCTATGCAGCAGAGCGTCTGCCGATAGACCGTTTGCAACGTGGCACGCCAGTGTTGCGTGCGGCAGATGATGTCTATACCAATCACATTCACGCCGATGATCTTGCAGGGATTGCAGTTGCGGCGCTATATCGAGGTGCGAACTGCCGTGTTTATCATGCCAGTGATGATAGTGAGTTGAAAATGGCGGCATATTTCGCGCTAGTGGCGGAGGCTTATAATTTGCCCATGCCGGAAGCAATCAGCCGTGAACAGGCGCAAGCCTGTTTGTCACCTATGCAAATGTCATTCATGAGTGAATCACGGCGCATGTTGAATCAACGGATGAAGCGAGAGCTACGAGTGCGATTACGCTATGCGACCGTGGGCGATTTTCTGGCGGGAGTGTAGCCTGATTACTCGCCCTGTAGCAGGTATTTTTCCGCTATAGCCAGACTTTCTGGTATGCCGCGCAATACCAGCACATCGCCTGTATGAATTTGCATATCAGGCTGTGGATCCAGTCCGCGGATATTACGGCGGCGGACGACGAGGACTTCTACACCGAGTTCGAGGATCTGGCTGTCGGCTATGGTTTTGCCAGCAGCAGCGGCTTGCTCGGTAATTAATACAGAACGCAGGCGCGGTTGCGCAGTTTCGCTGAGTTGTTCATCTTCGTCGGTCGCGCCACGGAAAAATCCACGCAACAAGCCGTAGCGTTGTTCACGAACATTACGCAGTTTCTTAAGCACGCGGCTTAATGGCACGCCTAGCAGTAGCAACGCGTGTGAGGCGAGCATGAGCGAGCCTTCCAGTACTTCAGGTACGACGGCAGCCGCGCCTGCGAGTTTGAGCGCATCCAAATCAGTTTCGTCATGGGTGCGGACAATGACGGGGAGGTCGGGACGGATTTCCTGTACCAGGCTGAGTATTTTCATCGCAGCATGTAATTCAGCAAAAGTGATAACCATGCCGCGTGCCCGATTCAACCCAGCTGCCAGCAATACTTCACGTTTGGACGCGTCCCCAAAAACCACGCTCTCACCTGCAGCAGCTGCGGCTTTGACGCGAGCGGGGTCGGCGTCAAGCGCAATGTAGGGAATATCTTCGGATTCCAATAAACGTGCTAAATTTTGCCCGCTGCGACCATAACCGCAGACGATAAGATGGGCATCAGCACTCATGCTTTTAATGGCGATATCGTGGAGTTCTCGCGCCCGTCCTGCCCATTCGCCACCACACAGGCGACGGGTAATTTTGTCACTATTCTGAATGATGATCGGCGCTATCATCATGGAAAGCACCATGGCAGCCAGCACGATCTGCATCGGTGTACCCGTGATTAAGTTCAACCCATCTGCTTGCGCTAACAGCACAAAACCAAATTCGCCAGCTTGTGCCAAACCGAGTGCTGTGCGTGTGGCAATATGCGAATCATTACCGAACGCGCGGCCGATAGTCCAGACGATGGCGGTTTTGGTAAGTATGAGCGCGATTAATATACTGGTTACACCGAACCAGTGATGGGCGACTTCGTGCAAGTCCAGCAGCATGCCTATGGTGACAAAAAACAGCCCCAGCAATACGTCGCGGAATGGCTTGATGTCGTCTTCCACTTGATATCGAAACTCGGTTTCGGAAATCAACATGCCCGCCAGAAATGCGCCCAGCGCAAGTGATAGTCCAGCCTGATCAGTCAGGTAAGCCAGTCCCAGCGTGATGAGCAGCACGTTGAGCATGAAAAGTTCAGACGACTTATGGCTGGCAACCCAGCTGAACCAGGGGCGCATGAGTTTCTGTCCAACAAATAACAGGAGCAGCAACACGGCGATTGCCTTGCCGCCCGCAGTGAGCAGTTCGAGCCATAAGTCCTCCCCGCCTGATGCCAGTGTGGGGGTGAGGATGAGCAGTGGCACAACAGCAAGATCCTGAAAAAGCAGAACAGCTATCATTTGCTTGCCGTGCTCGGATTGCAGCGCAAGTTTTTCAGCCAGCATTTTGCTGACGATGGCAGTAGAGGACATGGCTAATGCGCCACCGATTGCCAGACCGGTGGTCCAGGGCAAGCCAACGTTGCTGGTGATGAAGATAGTGATGAGGATGAAGCTCAATACCTGTGCACCGCCGAAGCCAAATACGACAGTACGTATTGCGTTAAGCTTGGGCAGGCTGAATTCCAGCCCTATGCTAAACATCAGGAATACCACGCCAAACTCGGCTAGATGACGAGTTTCCGGGCTGTCTGGCAACCAGTTAAGTGCATGCGGTCCCATGATAATACCAACCAGCAAGAATCCCAGCATGGACGGTAAACGCCAAGCGCGAAACAGCGCCGAGACCACAACGGCAGCGGCAAGCAGCAGGATAATCAGGCTTAAAGTAGAGTGCATAGCCGCCAGATTAGAGGCAACTGGCATTGCGTGCAAGGGTTTTGCTGATTAGTCGCAACACTAATGCTAAAATACCCAATCTATAGAATGATATGACCACTATGCCTAACTCGCCCGCCATAAAAATTGATGAAATCGCCAGTCTGGATTTGGCCAGGCGGGTACTGCGTATAGAGGCTGATGCTGTGTTGGCGCTGGGTGAGCGGCTGGATGGGCAGTTTATTGCTGCGATGCAGTTAATACTCACCTGTCGTGGGCGTGTGGTCGTGAGTGGTATGGGTAAATCAGGCCATATCGGCAACAAAATTGCAGCGACTTTCGCCAGTACAGGTACCCCCGCTTTTTTTGTTCATCCTGGTGAAGCGAGTCATGGCGATTTGGGCATGATTACTCACGAGGATGTGTGTATCGTCTTGTCGAATTCGGGCGAAAGTGCAGAATTGGTGAGTATCATGCCGCTGATTAAACGCCGTGGTGCGCGTTTGATTGCGATGACCGGTAATCCGAGCTCCACTCTGGCACGTGAGTCTGATGTGCATCTGGACGCCAGTGTCGCGCAGGAGGCGTGTCCGCTTAATCTGGCGCCAACTGCCAGTACCACTGCAGTGCTGGCGCTGGGTGATGCGCTGGCAATTGCGTTGCTGGAAGCGCGAGGCTTTGGTTCTGAGGATTTTGCCCGTACGCATCCAGGCGGCTCGTTAGGGCGGCGTTTGCTGGTTCATGTACGTGACATTATGCATCAGGGGGATGAGCTGCCTACGGTAACTGCAGATGCGCTGTTGCCAGCAGCATTGCTGGAGATGACCAGCAAAGGTCTGGGCATGACAGCGGTGGTTGATGCGGCGGGGCAAGTGTCGGGAATTGTGACCGATGGCGATTTGCGTCGCGTGCTGGCTAGAAATATCGATGTGCGTACTGCTGTGGTACGTGAAGTGATGTCGGTCAATCCGCGTTGCATCGAATCTAGTCAGTTGGCCGTGGTGGCAGTAGAGCAGATGCAACAGCATAATATCAACGGTTTGCTCGTGATTGATGAGACGGGTAAATTAGTCGGGGCATTAAATATGCTGGATTTATTACGGGCGGGAGTGGTGTAAATGAACCCTATCTATCAACGAGCTCGACCTATACGTTTAGCGATATTTGATGTCGATGGCGTCATGACTGATGGCAGTCTGTTTTTTGCTGATGATGGTAAAGAATTCAAAGCGTTTAATTCGCTGGATGGGCATGGATTGAAAATGCTCAAACAGACGGGTGTAGAAACAGCCATTATTACTGCGCGTAATTCTGGTGTTGTCTCTCACCGTGCAAAAAATCTGGGTATACACCACGTATATCAGGGTGTCGAGAATAAGCTCGACGCCTATCAGCATTTGCTGGAGAAGCTGGCGTTGGCACCTGAACAAACTGCGTATATGGGCGATGATGTGATAGATCTGCCAATTTTGATACGTTGCGGTTTGGCAATCAGCGTGCCCGCAGCACCACCTGAAGTGCAGCGTTATGCGCACATGGTGACGCGGCGTGAAGGTGGGCATGGTGCGGTGCGTGAGGCATGTGAGTTTATTATGCGTGCACAGAATACTTATGCGGACTTGCTGGCGATTTATTTGAAATGAACAATCGTCCGCTCTATTGGTTCCCTTTGGGGATACTGGCAGTGATTGCAGGGCTGACGTTTTGGTTGCAGTTCGTGGTGCAATCGCCGCGTGCCAATATCTTTTCCAAAGACAGGCACATAGCGGATTATATTATCGAGCAGTTTTCCGTATCGCGCACTAATCTGGCTGGTCAACTGATTTACACCTTGCACGCCGACCATGCCGAGCATTTTCTGGATGATGATACTACTACCTTACTTAAACCCCATTTGATTGCGCATGATGATCATCAAGGCAGCGCTGATGTCCGAGCGAAACAGGGATTCGTGACCGCCAAAGGTAAGGAAGTGGATTTTATCGGTAATGTCGTGCTGGTACGAGATGCGCATGATGAGCAGGGGCCGTTGACACTGACGACCGAATATTTAGTAGCTATACCCGATGCAAGGGTGGTGCGCACCAATAAATTAGTCCACGTGGTGGGTAAATCCATACAAATGACTGCAGGCGGGTTAGAATTGGACAATCAAACTCGTATTTTGCGACTAACCAACAAAGTAAAAGCTCGTTATGAACCTATTAAGTAAATTTCCAGTTGCCCTCGTTTGCCTGTTATTGGCGCATACCGCAAACGCGGAATTGGCGGATAGAACTAAGCCTGTCAATTTGGAAGCGGATAGCGTGACTGTCGATGATATTCATAAAACCAGCGTGTATGTCGGTAGCGTGGTATTGATACAGGGCACAATGTTGCTACGTGCGGACAGAATTGAAGTGAGCGAGAATGGCGAAGGCTTTAATAAGGCGGTGGCATACGGTAACCCGGTTTATTTCCGTCAGAAGCGCGATAAGGTCGATGAGTATGTCGAAGGTTATGCCAGTCGCATTGACATGGATAGCAAATCGAATATGGTGTATTTGACTGGTAATGCGCGGCTGAAAAAAGGTGAAGACGAGTTGCGTGGTCATACGATGACTTATAACACCACCAGTGAAGTGTTCGAAGCTAGGAACGACCCAACAGCAGCTAAAGATCCAAATGCCCCAGCCAGTCGAGTGCGTGCAGTTATCCGACCCAAAGTTAAGACTGAAACGCCAGCCGTCGCGCAACCACCATTGCCATTAAGGTCTACACCAGCGCCAACATTGGTGAAGCCATGAGCGAACTCAGCATCAACCATCTTAAAAAAAGCTACAAGTCACGGGTAGTGGTGAAGGACGTGTCACTCACTGTGCGTAGTGGAGAGGTGGTGGGTTTGTTGGGCCCGAATGGCGCGGGTAAGACGACGTGCTTTTACATGATAGTGGGCCTGGTTAAAATTGATGGCGGCTCGATCACATTGGATGGCGCGGATGTGGGAGTGATGCCTATTCATCGCAGGGCTGGTTTGGGTTTGAGTTATTTGCCTCAAGAGGCGTCGATTTTCCGCAAGATGACTGTGGAACAAAATATCCGTGCAATTCTGGAATTGAAACATTACAGTGATGAAGAGATCTCGCAACATTTAGAAAGTTTACTGGCTGATTTGCATGTTGAGCATCTGCGTGATGCCTCTGCGATGAGCTTGTCTGGCGGTGAACGCAGGCGCGTGGAAATTGCGCGTGCGCTGGCAATGAATCCACGTTTTGTACTATTGGATGAGCCTTTTGCGGGGATAGATCCAATTGCGGTGATAGATATCCAGAAGTTGATACGGTTTTTGACGGAGCGTGGCATAGGTATACTGATTACTGATCACAATGTGCGTGAAACCTTGGGTATTTGTGATCGTGCGTATATTATTAATGACGGTACAGTGTTGGCTGCTGGTAATCCTGATGAAATCATCCATAATGAAAGTGTGCGCCGGGTCTATCTGGGCGAGCATTTCAGGCTTTAATTATGAAACAAGGTTTACAACTTAAATTCTCACAGAATCTGACGCTGACGCCGCAGCTGCAGCAGTCTATACGCTTGTTACAGCTGTCGACTCTGGAGCTTAATCAAGAGCTGGAGCTGATGGTGCAGGAGAATCCACTGCTGGAGCGAGTGGACAGTATTGATGATGGTACGCCTCATACGGCGGAGTTTGAGACCACATCAGCAACGCAAGAAAGCGCAAGTGAACAACCTGTTGAAGCGGCGCCACGCGAACTCAATGATTTAGACTGGGATGAAACGCCAAACTATGGTTCGGGTGATGATCTGGATGAGGATTTTGAACCACAGGCTACTGCGCAAGATGAGCCGCCGTTGCGTGACCATTTGTTATGGCAGCTAAATCTGACTCAGTTATCCGAACGCGATAAGCGTTTGGTGGCGTTGTTGATAGACGATTTGAATGAAGCTGGTTATTTAACCCAGACACTGGATGAAATACTGGCGATGCTGCCAGAAGAGCTGGACGTAGATTTAGAAGATTTGCAAATTGCACTCAAACAATTGCAGAACCTCGAGCCTACCGGTGTGGGTGCGCGCGATTTAGCTGAGTGTCTGCTCTTGCAATTACGTGCTTTGCCAGTCGATACGCCGCATTTAGATTTGGCGCAAAAAATCGCAACGCATGAATTGGCCGCGTTGGGCGCGCATGATTATGCAGGTCTAAAGCGCAAGCTGCACTGCGATGATGTGGCATTGGGCGCGGCGCAAAGTCTGATCCAGCAATTGAATCCCCGTCCTGGTGAAGCATTTGGCACGTCGGATACGCGTTATATTATCCCTGATGTGATAGTGAAAAAAGTTAAGGGGCGCTGGGTAGCCAGTTTGAATTCCGAAGCGATGCCCAAGCTGCGTGTTAATCAAATGTATGCTGATATTTTGTCGCGGAACCGGGATGCAAATCATCAGCATCTGTCTGGGCAGCTGCAAGAGGCTAAGTGGCTGATTAAGAACATTATGCAGCGTTTTGATACCATATTGCGGGTAACGCAGTGTATTGTTGACAGGCAAAAGCATTTTTTTGAACATGGTGAAGTTGCCATGCGCCCCTTGGTATTGCGTGAAATTGCTGATATTGTTGAATTGCACGAATCGACTGTGTCGCGAGTCACTACGCAGAAATTCATGATGACACCTCGAGGTATCTTTGAATTAAAATACTTTTTCGGTAGCCATGTGAGCACAGATGCAGGTGGTGCTTGCTCAGCGACGGCAATTCGTGCGTTAATTAAGCAACTGATTAGCGCGGAAAATACTAAGAAGCCTTTATCCGACGGGAAGATAGCGGAGATGCTCGTTCAACAAGGCATTAATGTCGCACGACGGACTATCGCCAAGTATCGGGAATCTTTGCAAATCCCTCCCGCCAACCAGCGCAAAGCGCTATAACCAGCAAGTGAAAGGGAATATCATGAACCTCAAAATTACCGGTCATCATCTGGAAATTACCCCAGCAATTCGTGAATATGTAACTACCAAAATGGAGCGTATCAAACGCCACTTTGATCACGTAATTGATATCAGCGTTATTATGACCGTAGAGAAGCTGAAACACAGTGTTGAGGCGAATGTGCATATGAGCGGGAAAGATATTTTTGTCCAGGCAGAAGACGCAGATATGTACGCAGCGATTGATGCTTTGGCAGATAAACTGGATCGCCAAGTTGTTAAACATAAAGAAAAACACAGTTCTACACATCAAACCAATGGTGGTATTAAACATCAAGTCTTGGTTGAAGAAGAGTAATTCACTCATTCCATGAATCAGTTAGCATCCTTACTTTCCGTTACCCGCATCCTGCTGGATGTGGAGGCGGAGAGTAAAAAACAGTTATTTGAGCAGGTCGGACAGTTGTTACATGCAGAATCATGTATTTCTGAAAAGACTGTGCTGGATAGTTTGTTAGCAAGAGAAAAACTCGGTTCTACCGGTCTGGGGCTAGGCGTTGCCATGCCTCATGGTCGTATCAAAGGACTTAAATCTGCTTCAGGCGTATTCGTCAGATTACGCAATCCCATAGAATTCGATGCCCCTGATCACCTGCCAGTGCGTTTGTTATTCATTTTGTTCGTGCCAGCACAGGCGACTGATTTACATTTGGAAATATTAAGCGAACTGGCACAGTTTTTTAGCAGTAAAACAGTGCGCGATGCGTTGTGTCTCAGTGAAAGTGCTGAAGATGCACTGGCTATTATTAGAAACTGGACACCATGATTAATACCATCCCTGTTAGCAAAATGTTTGCGGATCTTGTCGTGCCCTTGGATTTAACCTGGGTAGCAGGGGAGGAGGGTGGTGATAAGCAGCTTATCGGTGATACCGTACAAAAACCTTCTTTGGCCTTGGTGGGCCATTTGAATTTTGTACATCCGAACCGTGTTCAGGTATTGGGCTGCGCCGAGATGGATTATCTGCGACAGCTGGGAGATGCCGAGTTAGCACAGGCAATCGACAACTTATTCGCCACTGAGCTGGCTGTAGTCATTATTGCGAATGGCGAGAGTGTGCCAGCGCCCTTGTTAGTTGCCGCCCGACGTACTCATACACCTTTGTTCACTTCACCACAGGCCAGCCCTGAGCTTATGGCGGTGTTGTCGCATTATTTGACTCATGCCTTGGCTGACTCGATTAATGTGCATGGTGTTATGCTGGAAGTTGATGGTATCGGTGTAATGTTGACTGGCAATTCTGCTGCAGGGAAAAGTGAATTGGCCTTGGAACTCATTACACGTGGTCACCGGCTGGTTGCCGATGATGTGGTGGATTTGTATAAGGTAGCGCCAGCGATATTGGAAGCGCAATGTCCGCCCATGCTGCAGGACTTTCTTGAAGTGCGTGGCCTGGGTGTGTTGAATATTCGTACCCTGTTTGGCGAACCCGCAGTGAAGTTCAAGAAAAATCTGAAGCTGATTGTGAATCTGCAAGATCAGACAGGAATGCCTCAGGAAAGAATTTCACGTCTGGATATGGAGGCGACAGCGGAAACGATATTAGGCGTAGAAATTAGTAAAGTATATATTCCAGTTGCAGCAGGACGTAACTTGGCAGTATTGGTTGAAGTGGCCACTCGTAATTATATTTTGCGCGCGCGCGGGATAAACAGTGCGGAAGACTTCATAGCACGGCAACAGCGTTTTTTGCAGGCGAACCAATGAGCCCGTCGTATGCTGGCGAAATGCAGCTGGTGCTGATTAGTGGCTTGTCTGGCTCAGGGAAAAGTATTGCACTGAACGTGCTGGAGGATGCCGGGTATTATTGCATAGATAATTTACCCGCCAAGCTGGTCAATGAAACGATAGATTATCTGACACAGAATAAGTACCGCCAGTTGGCGATTAGTGTTGATGCGCGTAGTGGGGATTCATACCAGCACCTGCCATCGTTGATTGAGGATTTACGCAAACGTTTGCATGTGCGCCTTTTGTTTTTGGAGGCCAAGACCGAAACTCTGGTGCGGCGGTTCTCTGAAACGCGTCGCCGTCATCCGTTAAGTAATGATGACATTACTTTGCCGGATGCGATTGCTCTGGAACGCGACAGGCTGGATGATGTTGCTCAGTTAGCGCATCGTATTGACACCAGTGATTTGTCTGCAAATACACTGCGCTGCTGGATACGCGACATGATGGCGCTGGAAAGCGCAAAGTTGACCTTGTTGTTTACATCATTTGGTTTTAAACACGGCATTCCACTCGATGCAGATTTGGTGTTTGATGTGCGTTGTTTGCCTAATCCACATTATGATCCTGTTTTACGTCCTCAAACTGGACGGGATGCTGCGGTGATAAAGTTTCTAGCGGCATCGCCAGATGTTGCTGAGATGCTGGCTGACATTCAGCAATATGTCCATAAATGGTTGCCATGTTTTGTACGAGATAATCGTGCCTATTTGACTGTGGCGATTGGTTGTACTGGCGGACAGCACCGTTCGGTGTATTTAACTGAGCAGCTTGCGGCATACTTTAAGGCAGAAGTGCAGACTTTGGTGCGGCATAGAGAGTTAAGCTAATTGTTACGTAATCACATAGCCTTGATTCGGTCTGGGGATTGGCTGGTACTGGTATTCAGCCTGGCTTTGGTAGTCGTATTGTTTATCCATTTCTGGTTGTCGCCAGCGGGGCAGAAATTACTGATTAAACGTGGCGGTGAGGTGTTTCTGAGCGCGTCGTTGGCACGCCCTTTTACAGTAGCAGTGCCTGGGCCGTTGGGTATTACTCAGGTTGTCGTTGACCATCAGCGTGCGCGTGTCATCAGCGATCCGGGGCCAAGACAATTATGCGTGAAGCAGGGCTGGATCAGTCATGAAGGTGAAGCGGCGATTTGCCTGCCTAATCAGGTGAGTTTAGAAATCGTAGGAGCAGCAAGGCGATATGACAGTCTTAACTATTAAACCCACTGCAGAAGATCATCGTATTGCTTACATGGCTGCGCTGGCCATAGTGCTCATGCTGATGGAAGCGGCGCTGCCTTCCCCTATTCCTGGGGTAAAGCCCGGTTTGGCGAATATTGTTACCTTGCTGGTGTTGCAGCAATATGGTTTGCGTGCCGCCGTCTGGGTAACAGGCTTGCGGGTGGTCGCTGGTAGCATCTTGTTAGGCAGTTTCCTGACGCCGGGATTTATCTTAAGTGTGAGCGGTGCAATGGCGAGTCTGGCTATACTGGCGATCGCGCGGTATTTACCGAGTCGTTATTTCGGTATGGTCAGCCTCAGTGTATTGGCAGCATTTGCCCATATTGCCGCGCAATTGGCTGCGGTATCGGTATGGCTGATGCCTGGTGTAAATGTTTTTTATTTAAGCCCGATGTTTGCCTTGGCTGCGTGGGTATTTGGTTTAAGCAATGGCTTAATTGCAGCCTATTTGGTAGAAAGTGAGTCTCATGCACCCAGCTCCACGTAGTGTAACCTTGGCTTGGACTGGCGCATCCGGCATGCCTTACGGCGTGCGTTTGTTACAGTGTTTGTTAGGGGCAGGCGTCAAGGTACATTTGCTGGTGTCCAGCACGGCGCAAATTGTCATTAAACAAGAACTGGATTTGGCTTTGCCGAGTCGCGTGCAAGAGCTGGCGGCGTTTTTAACTCAGCACTTCAGCGCCGACGAAGGGCAGCTGCAGGTGTATGGGCGGGAAGAGTGGTTTGCACCAGTGGCATCCGGGTCTAATCCTGCGGATGCTATGGTGGTGTGCCCTTGCACTATGGGTAGTCTTGCTGCGATAGCGCAAGGATTGGCAGATAATTTAATTGAGCGTGCAGCGGATGTGATGCTTAAGGAGCAGCGCAAACTTATTCTGGTTCCGCGGGAAACGCCATATTCTGCGTTGCATCTGGAGAATATGCTCAAGCTTGCCCGTATGGGTGTGGTGATTTTGCCGCCTAATCCTGGGTTTTATCATCATCCGCAAAGCGTAGCGGACCTGGTGGATTTTGTCGTAGCGCGGATATTGGATCAGTTGCATGTGCCTCATGAGCTGATGGCGCGCTGGGGAGAGAGTGTATGAGTTGGTTGAAAGAAAAGTTACCTTTGGTGTTTGACCGGTTACATCACACCCCGCATTTGACTATCCCGATTTTCCCATTAAATACCGTGCTCTATCCGGACGGCTTATTGCCACTCAAGTTATTTGAGACCCGTTATCTCGATATGGCGAGAGTGTGTATGAAAGATAATGCGCCATTCGGCATTTGTCTGATTCAGTCTGGTGAAGAAGTGGGTACGCCCGCACAGCCTCATGCAGTCGGCACTTTGGCGCATATCGCCGATTGGGACATGCCGCAATTAGGCATACTCAATATCACCGCTCAAGGTGGGCAACGCTTTTTAATTGAAAGCAGTGAAGTTGCGAAAGATGGTTTGATCATGGCCGAAGTGCGTTTGCTGCCAGCTGAACCCACGCAGTTGGTCGAGGATGAATTCCATATTTGCAGCACTGTATTTGACACTATTTATCAGGAACTCGGCGCTGCTCGTTTTTCCAATCCACCACACCCAGAACAGGCCGCCTGGTTAGGTTACCGCCTGGCAGAAAGCTTGCCTATTAAATCTCGTGCCAAGCAGGATTTGCTGGAAATGAATGACAGTGCCATGCGCTTGCGGATATTACAAGAATTCCTCAAGCGGCAGGGCGTGCAGGGTTAGTTATTACTTGCCACCGAGATCGCGTACGCTCACATCAATTTTGATGCTTTCATGATGTTTGTCGGCAGTGAGGACATCCAGTGTCATCGGTATGGTTTCCCCTTGTTTCATCGGTTGCTTCAAATCAAACAGCATGACGTGTAGTCCGCCGGGTGAGAGTTGTATGGTTTTGCCTTTGGGCAGGTCTATCGATTTCATTTGTCGCATTTCCATTACACCGTTATCCATACTCATGGAATGCAGTTCCAGTTTGCCTGCAGCGGTGCTAGTTGCGCCAACTAATTTCGCATTGTCAGTGCTGGTAATATCCATGAATGCACCGGCAACTTCTTGACCAGGGGCAGTGGCGCGCATCCACGCATTCTCGACTTTAATGTCAGCAGCCATGGCTGCCTGTGAGAAAATGATGCTGAAAAGTATGCTCAGTTTTTTCATGCTGCGACCCTTTATGATAAAAGCTAGATTGTTACGCAATTATATGAATAATGCCTGCGGCAAAATGTCGCAGCTATCAATTTATTCGCATGGGCGAGTAAAATAAGCCTATGTTAATTCCATCTTCTTCATTTAGCACTGTTCCTGTTGCAGGCATGTTGCGCAATTTGTTCGTGCTGCGACTGTTCGCGGTTGGTGGGCAGTTATTGGCACTGGCCGTTGCCGAATTTGGCCTGCATATTGCACTGCCACTACCTGCCATGTTGAGCGTGGTGGTGGGACTGGCAATGCTGAATGCAGTAACCTGGCTGCGGTTAAGGCAGGCTAGCCCAGTAACAGCATTGGAATTTTTTGTGCAATTGGTGGCAGATATGGCGACATTGACATTGCTGCTCTATTTTAGCGGTGGTGCGAGTAATCCGTTTGTTTCATTGTATTTAATCCCGATTATTATTGCTGCGACGACTTTGCCAGCCACCTATGTGTGGATGATGACGCTATTGAGCGTGTTGGCGTATTCAGTGTTAACACAATTGTTTGTGCCATTGAGTTTGCCGCCAGGCGCTGTAGAGTTTTCCCTGCATTTGGTTGGGATGTGGTTGAATTTTATTGTGAGTGCGGTGCTGATCGCTTTTTTTATTGGCAAGATGGCGGCGTCTATACGAGCGCGTGATCAGGAACTGGCGAGCATACGTGAACGCGCCTTGGCTGACGAGCAGGTGTTGGCATTGGGTAATCTGGCCGCAGGGGCAGCACATGAGTTATCTACACCATTAGCGACGATGTCGGTGATCACGGAGGAGCTGCAATTTGAGTGCAAGGATGACGAGGTAAAGCAGGACGCATTGCTTATTTTGCGTAATCAGATTGCAGCATGTAAATCTATATTGACCCGACTGACGCAGGTGAATCAGCAAGGTCGAGTTGATGCCGGCATGCAGGTTCAGCTTGATACTTGGCTGACGGCGTTGATTAGTCAGTGGCAACTGATGCGGCCACAAGTACAGGTGACGACACGTGTTATCGGCAAGCATACAGTGCCTGTGGTATTGAATGACACTAGTCTGAATCAGGCAATACTGAGTTTGTGTAATAACGCAGCAGATGCGGATAATGGACAGGTCGAAATTGAACTTGATTGGGATGCGGCATATGTACAAATTGCGGTGTTGGATAGAGGTGCCGGATTTGCTAATCCTGCGCAAGCCAGCAAAATATTTTTTACTACGAAACAGGCACAAGGTGGTTTCGGTGTTGGTTTGTATCTTGCCAATGCAACGATAGAACGACATGGAGGCAGCGTGGCGTTGCTTGCACGTGAGGGTGGTGGCGCAAAAGTAATAGTGCGGTTGCCAATAATGGGTGGGGAGATATGAGTCAGGAATTACTGCTGGTCGACGATGACGAAACCTTTTGCATGGTGCTGGCACGGGCAATGACTCGGCGCGGATTTACTGTGCGTACCGCGCAAAATGTGAGCAGTGCGCTCATCTTGGCAGAGCAGCTGATCCCTGCGTATGTCGTGCTGGATCTGAAAATGGCTGGTGAAACCGGATTGTCGTTAATAGCGCAACTAAGGCAGTTAAATCCTGCGGTGCGCATAGTGATGCTGACTGGCTATGCCAGTATTGCTACTGCTGTGGACGCGATTAAGTTGGGTGCAACACATTACTTGGCGAAGCCCGCTGAAGTGGATGAAATCGTCGCAGCATTACGTCAGGATGAGGTAGTGCTACCTGTTGTGCAAGATATACCCACGCCGTCCCTGGACAGGCTGGAATGGGAGCACATACAGCGAGTATTGAATGAACATGATGGCAACATATCCGCAACGGCTCGCGCGTTAAATATGCACAGGCGCACCTTGCAACGGAAATTGTTCAAACACCCCGTGAAAGTGTAGGATTTTTATATAATTACTGTGATGAGATCGCTATAATCGGTCATGCAGTGATTGTTGATAGTCAAACTGGGGAGCGTAATATGAGTTTTATTAGTGAGTTTAAAGAGTTTGCCATCAAAGGCAACGTGATTGATCTGGCTGTGGGTGTGATTATTGGTGGCGCCTTTGGCAAGATAGTTGATTCGTTCGTTAAAGATATTGTAATGCCTATGGTCGGCCAGTTGGTAGGCGGCGTGGATTTCAAACAGTTGTATTTCAACCTGGGCGATCAGACTTATGCGACGTTAGAGCTGGCAGAAAAAGCTGGCGCACCGTTGATCAAGTATGGCAGTTTTATTAATACGGTAGTTGATTTTACTATTGTGGCGTTGGCGATATTTGTTGCAGTTAAAGCCATTAATAAGTTGAAAAACGAAGCGCCTGCTGCAGCGCCAGTGCCTGCTGTCATACCAGAAGATATCGTGTTATTGCGTGAGATCCGGGATAGCTTAAAGAAATAGGGTTTGTGTGCAGAATCTGAGGTTGTAAATCAGACTATGTAAAATCTACTACCCTTAAACCGGGTATATTGAGGCCGATGTTGAGGCCTCATAATACTTATGGTTGCTTGTGGGGAGAGTGATTGAGTACTCTCGCCCCGAGTGGGCGGTCGAGGATGTTGTGTCTAATGACTGTTTTTCGGCCTTTGCGGACGCTCACGCCGCCTTCAATATGGCACCTCCAGAGAACAACTGAGTGTCCGCTTTCTAAATTTTCCAATATTAATTAACGATCCAATGAGGTCATAGAAAGTAAGTAATCAGACTGACTGCTTTGCAATTCATGAGAGATAGCACCTTTTCCCCTAAGGGGATGTCGAGCAGTTAACCTAGTTTGTTTTATTAAGTTAAGGATTACAGAATTGATTTCTCAGCATTAACAGGACTAACGAATAAGGTTAGATTGTGATCGCGAAGCGAGCCACAATCTGAACCGTTTGTTGGACAAGCCCGGCATGGCTGGGGCGGGTGTTGCTTGAGCGCTTATGGAAATATCTTTTTGACTATGCTGGCATAACTGGACGCGTTACGCATCCCACCCGCCATTTCACGACCTTCACGTTGCCATTGCAGCAACTTATTCTATTCAACTCACCGTTTTTAGTCGGCTTTTCGGGCATGTTAACCCAATTTCAGCCTTCTTCAGGGCGAGCACGGCCATACCTGCCTAGTCTGGCAGGTGGGCGGTGTGGGCTGGTTTAGCGCATGGTCTCCCACCCTGTGTCATCTGCTCTGTGTTCCCGTTTTATAGATGGGGCTGATGTGGCTAGCGGTATCGCTTTGATACGTGTGCGCACTATCTTCATCACCCCACCGCAACATTGGCAACGTATCGCTGGTCTGGGTTGCGCTGGCGGCGGATTGTTCCGTCGCCATAGGTGGGTCAGCTGTAGCTGGGTGAGTAGTTTGCTATTGGGATGCAGGTAGCCAAAGTTGCGGGCGCGGCGGTAGCCTTTGGGCAGAATGTGTTGCAGTATCAGTCGCAGGAAGGCTACACCACTCAAGGTACGGGTTTCCATTTGTTTGGTTTGGCTGTTCCGGTAACGGAAGGTGACCTGACCATGCCGGTCGGAGAGGATGTCTTTCTCCTGTATCACCCCCCGATACAGATAGCGCCCAAGGTAGATCAGAGCGTGCTGTCCAGTGCCGACGGCTTTGCAATCCACCACCCAATCGGTCGGGTAATCGTTTGGCAGGGTGAGTCCTGCTTGTCTGATGCCTGCCAGTAATTTGGCACGAAATACTTTGGCCAGGGCTTTGTGGTTAAACAGGTAGTTGCCGTGTTTATGACGCATGCGTCGCTGTTTGGGGTTAAAGGCGACAGCGGGCATGACGAGATGCACATGGGGGTGATAGTCCAGTCGGCGGTTATGGGTATGCAGTACAGTCACCGCCCCTGCGCTGCCGCGCAGCTTGTTGTCGTTTTGGCTGAAGGTGTTGACTGTTTCCCACGCGCAGCGTGTGATCAAGTCATACATGACGCGCTGATGTTGCCAGGCCAGTGTGCGCAACTGGGCGGGCACGGTGAAGGTGAGCATGAAGTAGTTGGCGGGGATGGATTTGTGTAATTGCTGGTCTATCCAGCGCTGTGATTCGTGCGCCTGGCAATGCGGGCAATGCCGATGACCGCAGGAATGTGGCAGGTAGCTGGGTGTTTGACAATCATCACAGGCAAGTTGCATCCTCGGGCTCATCTGGCTACGGCAGGTTTGAAAGGCGGTTAAGGCAGCTTGCTGGCTGGGCAATAGGTGATGACCGTGTTGTGCAAGCAGTTTAGCTGCGTAGGTTGCTACGATGTGCGCCAGTCTGATCATTTGACTTTGCCCCAATGAATGTGGAATTTCTCCATTAATTGATTAAGGCGAGTGTGTGCGCTCTGATGGCGTTGTTCGGTGAGGTGGGTGTAGCGGATGGTGGTGAGGATGGACTGGTGTCCGAGTATCTGCTGAATTTCGAGTAAATCGATGCCAGCTTCTATCAGGTGGGTGGCATAGCTGTGGCGCAGGCTGTGTGGTGTAATTCTTTTTTTAAGCCACAGTCACGGGTCACTTGACCCAAGGTGGTCTGGATACCACCACGATCCAGCGGGGTGCGTGCCAAGTGCGATTTGGCAAGACCGCCGTGTCGATTAGGAAAGAGCAAGCTTGGGTTGCGATGGGTGAGCCAGAAACGGCGCAATACCTGCAAGGTGTTCTCTGATAACGGCACCAATCGATCACGGTTGCCTTTGGCGTTGCGTACTTGCACCCGCATCCGATCCGCATCGATATCCCCTACCTGCAAGCGTAAGCCTTCGCCTAATCGTAAGCCCAGGCTGTAGAGGGTGAAGAAGAATACGCGGTAGCTCAATACGCGGGTGGCCATGAAGATTTGTTGTGCCTGGGCGACGGTAATGATGTCGGGCAGGCTATATGACTTGGGTGGTTTAACCAGATCCGCACCTGGCCAGGGTTGGCTGAGTACATGGGCATAATAGAACTTCAGTCCATACAGATCATGTTTGAGCGTACTCCATGAATGGGTATCCAGGATGCGAACAAAATAGTCGGTTAATTGTGGCTTGGTGAGCGCGTCTATCTGGTCATTAAAATACACCGCTGCGCGCCGTACGCCGTGTGAATACAAGGCGATGGTTTTAGGCTGCATGCCTCTGAGCTTGAGGCAATTCAGCAGTCGCTGGTGATTGTGCTCGAAGTGCGCGGGGATGGGTGTGGGGGCTGTCAATGTCGTCTCCTCGTGGTACAGTAATCAAAATTCCATTGCTGGGGGAGACGAAATTATGCTGCGTAATTTGATGGTTCGGGAATATTTCTCCGCGATAGCGGCTTCGTTCAACTTTTGGTTCAAGGAATCTGACTTTCAAGGAGCGTTTTAGACGCCCTCCTTGCGCATTAATTTGTGAGTCCCATAAATCGAAGTATAAATAGCCGTCTATTGCTTTAACTGATGAGAAAATTATTAATGCTGGAAATGGGCTTTGAAACCTAACCCTATAAACCAACTCTCCAGAACTAGAGTATTTAGTTAGTTCAATTCCTGTTTCTTTATCATAGCTTGGAAACCATACATCCTCCCCATCACAAACCATGTTGAAAAATGGCAATGCGAATGGTCTAAGTTGTATGGCGTTCAGCTCTGATTTGTCTTTAACAAATAAGTACCTACCATTTTTTAGCGGATTTTTTGGATCCTCCAATTTTATAAGTTTGACACATGCTTTAGATTTCTCTTTATCAAACAAATCGTCCGGATTGAATGGTTTTTCAGGTGAATACTCTTTGGATTCCAAAATCTCTAAAGTCACTTTTTGAGGTGAAGGCAAAATAATTGCAGCGGGTTTCTGCCATACAGGACATTCATTAGCGATTATGGATTGAAGCCGCCCTCCAGACCTCCTTTCATCATTTTTAATATAAGCCCATACGATATCATGAGTTAACTCTTTATTTGGCTGGGGTATATCTTTTGGTGCTGCACCCCTATATGTATAATAATAGTCTTCAATATCATATGGGATGGTAGGTGAAAGGTTAGCTTTTTTCAATATACTTGGAAATTCCTTTGGCGCAATTTGAGTCCAGCTACCAAAACCTTTTGAATCATATTTATAAAAGAAATACGGGACTTCCGGGCAAAGATACTTTGCTCTTGTTTTTTGATCTTGTGGCCCATGTACAGCCAAATAAGGAACACCGTCCATAATATCTAACAAAACGGGAACATAGTCTTCGTCCCCATGCCACTTTATTGTCTCCTTGGTATATGGGTTGATGAACTTAAACCAATATTTGTCAGGATAACTTTCCATCAATTGAGGACTAGCGTCGCCACCAGAGAGAAAATGGAATGTCCAATAGACTTCTCGATTAATTTTTATTACTTTCCCATCGTGTAAAAGCGCCTCTTCAGTCCATTCATCTGTATGTGTTGAAAACCCAAAAGCTGTGGTTGATAAAGCCAGCAATAAACCTGACATTAGAATACGAACTATCCATGGGGATGACATTGATATATTAAGCTCCAGATTAATTTTCATTCAATCTAACACCTTCAATTGCGAACTCTCTTGATCACTCTTTCGTGGCCATGCATCAAGTCTGCAATATTCTACTCATGAACGGCCGCTGCACAACTGAAAATAGTCATTCAGCTGAATATACGTAAAGTTCCACTACTGCTACGCAGCAGTTGAACGATGTAATTTGCCTGCCAAAAGCTGTCGTTCATAGTTGATGGAGTAAGGGCTAAAGTGACAGTCTGGTTTGGCCGGAGGCTGTGTGAAAACGTCGCCCCCGTGTAAACGATAAATCGCCATTATGTGTTAAAATAACGCATATAAACATTATGTTAGGCTTATCGTGAAGCGATTTATCCATAGCGAATGTCGGAGCCAAGTCTCGTTGCTACCGGAGTGCCTCGATGACTATATCAGTGAAGACAATCCTGTCCAGGTTGTTGATGTGTTTGTCGATCAGCTCGATCTTAGTGACCTTGGTTTTTCAGTTGCGCCAGCCGCTACCGGGCGACCTTCGTATCACCCATCGACGCTCCTGAAACTTTATGTGTATGGCTATCTCAATCGCATTCAATCGAGCCGCCGGCTGGAAAGAGAAACTCATCGGAATATTGAACTGATGTGGCTGCTCGGAAGGCTGTCTCCCGACTTCAAGACCATTGCTGACTTTAGGAAGGACAACAGCAAAGGTATCCGCAACGTTTGCCATCAGTTCATTGTGCTATGTCGCCAGCTAAATCTCTTCACCCAAGCAGTCGTGGCTATTGATGGCAGCAAGTTCAAAGCGGTCAATGCACATGACCGCAACTTCACACGCGGCAAACTTGAAAAGCGGATACAGGAAATTGATCGTAGCATTGAGCGTTACCTGACAGCAATGGATACCGCAGACCGGCAGCCTGCCGATATTGCCGAGGCGAGAACAACCCGACTCAAGGAGAAGATGGCAACGATGAAGGTCAGGCTGGAGCAACTGAAAGAAATTAAAGCTCAACTGGATCAGGTACCCAGCGGACAAATTTCGTTAACCGATCCGGATGCTCGCGCCATGGCAACCAGTACCAGTCGAGGGTTGGTGGGTTATAACGTTCAAACGGCGGTCGATACACAGCACCATCTCATCGTTGCCCACGAGGTCACCAATACGGGGAGTGACCGGGGTCAGTTAGCAAAGATGGCCAAGCAAGCCAAGGTGGCCATGGTCGCGTCCGATCTGCAGGTGATTGCGGATCGTGGCTATTTCAATGGCGAGGAAATACATGCCTGCGAGGAAACAGGCATTACCCCTTTCGTTTCCAAGCCAATGACTTCATCGGCCAAAGCCGATGGACGATTCGACAAAGAAGATTTCATCTTCGAACCAGAAACAGACGAATACCGTTGCCCGGCCGGAAGCCGACTGACCAAACGGTTCACCAGTATTGAGCGGGGTGCACTTATTCATAGATACTCGAGTTCGGATTGCCCTCGCTGTTCAATCAAGGATAAATGTACTCCCAGCCCATATCGACGTATCTCCCGTGGAGAGCATGAGTCCAGCCTTGATGCCATGCAAAAACGTCTCGATAAAAAACCAGATGCTATGCGAATTCGACGACAGACCGTTGAGCATCCGTTCGGCACGCTTAAGGATTGGATGGGAGCAACCCATTTCCTGACCCGAACCTTGGAACGGGTCAGTACCGAAATGAGCCTGCATGTACTCGCCTACAACATGAAGCGAGTGATGAAAATCATCGGAATCAAGGAGTTGATGGTGGCGATACAGGCCTGATCGGGCCTTTTGCTTGCTCTGTTCCCAACACCACCTGCAAATCAAAATTGAGCAGCCAGTGTGTTTCTGAGGCCACCCCATCCCGGTCAGAATTTTAGACCGTTTTCACACAGCCTCGCCGAATAGCAGACTTTCTGGCCACGCATTATGACTGTCGATTCATGGTGCGTTGTATATTCTGCTCAAAATATGGCTTATTCACATGTAGTTTTCTTGATCGCTGGACCACCAAAGTCTGTTTGCATTTGTTTGATCTGTTTCAGTTCGTCATCACTCAGATGGTGTAGTGCGAACGTGCGGGCGGTTTTGCCTCTGGCTTCTATTTGGGCATTAATGCCCAGCTTTTTGAGTTTGGCTACACGGTCATTGGCAATGGCTTCTTTGCCGTATAAGCCCATGGAAATCGCATTTTCCCATTTGCCATCACGGATGACGGAGATGTCCTTGATACCTGAATTTTTTAATTCTTCAGTTTTATTATCAGCTTCGGCTTTGGATTTAAGCGGAGGCAGGTAAACCCAGTATGGGCCGCTGTGTATTGGCGTCTCTAGCACATTAAGGCGATCGCCCAATTTCAGTTTGTTCAGGCGTATTTGTGCATCTTCAACGCGTTGAGCGGCAATAGGTCCCCAAGTGGCGCATGTTGTAGTAGCTGAGCTGATAGCTGGTTTGGCGGATACTATTGCAGGTGCAGGTGCAGGTGCAGGTGCAGGTGCAGGTGTGGGTGCAGGTGTGGGTGTGGGTGTGGGTGTGGGTGCAGGTGCAGGTGCAGGTGCAGGTGCAGGTGTGGGTGTGGGTGTGGGTGTGGGTGTGGGTGTGGGTGTGGGTGTGGGTGTGGGTGTGGGTGTGGGTGTGGGTGGCGCAACGGGTTCAGTAGTTGCTGCCACTGGAGTTGGTTCTGCCTTTGCTACAGCGGCCACAGGCTGCGCGGGCTCGTTTTCACGCACGATATGAATTTTTTCCGGATTGAATTCTTTGGGCTCTGGGATGGGTGCAGGTTGTCCCCATTGTGTCCAGGCGAAAACCAGTGCGTTAGCTATCAGTAGAATTAAAATCAGCAGTCTCAAGTGTATACCTCGTGTGCAATGACTTCCAAGCCAGTCAGAACCAGATTGTCCACTAAATGCGGTGTGTGTGGAAGCAATGGGCTAAAAGTGGTTGCATCGCCGCCATGTAGCCAGATGTCAGTTGGCATAGTGTTTCGGGTTGTTAGTCTTTCTTGCATGGCTGTAATGGCGCTAGTGAGCGCTAACATACAGCCGGTGGTTATGGCGTCTGCGGTGTTGGAAGGGAATTCGCTGATGTACCCATCAGCTCGTGGCAGTTGCGCAGTATTCTGGCTGAGTGTGCTATGCATCAGTTGTGTGCCCGGCATAATGATGCCGCCGAGAAACTCGCCGTGGCTTAATGCGTCAACGGTAATTGCCGTGCCTGCGCTGACGATAATGCTGTTGTTGGCACCCAGATGGTGCGCGCCTATGAGTGCCGCCCAACGGTCACTGCCGAGTTGTGTGGCGGGCTGGTAATGGCTGTGTACGCCACATTGTTGTGTGCTGGCGGTCAGGATGTATTGCGCGCAGGATGGATATTGCTGGTTGATGCGAGCACCTAATGCTGCTCCGGCCACGTTGCTGATGATGATGTGGCTGATGATGCCTGTCAGTTCAGCAAGCTGGTCAACTTGTGCATGGCTGAGATAGCCGTTACGGCGTTCACCATCTGCACCGATGCGCCGCCATTTGATACGGGTGTTGCCGGCGTCAATGAGGAGTAAGTTCATGGCGTTAATTTACGGGCGCTATGGACTTCACCGCTGTGGACGCTGATTTGTTTATCATCGTCAGTACGCAGCAGGAGTGCACCATTTTCAGCCAGGCCGACAGCGATACCCTGAATGATTTGGCCATTGCTCATATGGATTTGTACTGGTTGATCGGCGTAGGCGTGTGACGCTTGCCACACTTTTTGTAAATTGTGCAGTCCATTGCGTTCGAAATCGTCCATGACGTCGGCGAGCTCGGTGAGTAGTGTGCCGAGTAACACGTTACGGGATAATGGATGGCCGAGTATTTCTTGTATATCCGTAACCGCTTGATCAATCTGATTGCGTGCAGTAGCAGGGAGTTGCATGTTGATACCGATGCCGATAATGGCGGTCGAGGGACCATTCATATCACCTTGTACTTCGATGAGGATACCGGCCAGTTTACGCTGATGCCAGAGCAGATCGTTGGGCCATTTGAGTTGTATCCCATCGCAACCTAGTTGTTGCAAGCTGCGTATTAATGCGACACCAACGGCGAGGCTGAGTCCTGCAAGTGTCGCTATGCCCTGGTTAAAGCGCCAGCGGATAGAGCAGGTCAGGCTGCCACCCAAAACACTCTGCCAGACTTTACCGCGCCGTCCACGACCTGCAGTTTGTTGTTCAGCCACAAGGCAATGGCGATGTGGTGCATCGTCAGTGGCGTGAAGCAGGGTGGCGTTGGTTGAGGCAATACTGTCGATGACTTCTAGCTGGTAGGGTGCTGTTGTGGCGGGCATGGCTGCTCGCACAGCTTCAGCATCTAGCCAGTCTGGGCGGCTGGCAAGTTGGTAACCACGTCCACGAACTTTATGTACAGTGATACCCAAGTCGGCTGCACCCGCAATAATATTGCACACGCTGGCGCGTGAAATTTGATGTTGCAGGGCGAGTTGAGTGCCTGAATGAAACTGGCCATCAGACAGGCTGCGTAGTATGGGCAAAAGTAGCGTATGCACAGTGGCTTGGTTATTTGTGTGTGATATGGCAATTTTAGGCTAAAACCCGATAAAATGAATATGGTTTTAAATAGATGGCTAAGAATATGGGCTACAAAAGACGTGCGCGGGTGATTTTTTTGGGTGGTTTACATCCCGCACCGGCTAATTTGGCTGCGCACTATGCGCAAAAATTAGGCCGTGAGTGGCTGGAAGCGCGTGCTGCGGTGTTGGCTGGCGTGGAGGGTGATGTGCCCGTGCTGGATGAGGCGTTGTTAACATGGGCGGATTTGCTGGTGACGCTGGATCAGGCTGCGTTTGCTGCCAAGCCCATTTTACGAGCAGGGGTGCAGCATAGACATTATCCGTTTGAACCCATTCCTGCAGCCAGCGATAAAGACGGCTGGCAAGCGTTGGCTGCGCGGGTGCGGAGTCGGGTAGAAGGTATGATAGGCGGCATGCGTTTAATGCAGAAGGCCGCTGATGAATTTAATGTAGAGGAAGAGTGAAATGGTCGCAAAACAATTAGCAGAACATGCAGAATTAGCTCAATTTATGAGTCAGCAATATTTGTGTGAGTCATTGACCGTAGCGGAAGTGAACACCTTGTTGAATTATTTGAGCGTGTTGCATTTTGACTATGATGATGTCGTATCTGACGTGGGTGACGTGGGTGATGAATTGTATTTCGTTGTGAAAGGCGAAATAGCGTTGATTATTCCTGACGGACAGAATGAATATGAAGTGGTGCGTACCGGTGTGGGCGAAATGCTGGGGATGATGTCTTTCTTCGACAAACGTGCGCGCTCTGCACGTCTGGTGGCTAAAGCGGCCGACACGCAAGTACTCAAGTTATCCCGTGCAATGTATAAACGGATGAAAGTGGAGCATCCTTATATTGCAATTAATATTGTTGAGCAGGCGGTATTGAGTATGGATAAATTGTTCCGCTCAGTCAGTAGCGACTTTGCGCAATTCTCGCATTATTTGTATGGTGCGGGATCTAAAGCTTAAGCTTGAACGTGTGCACGATGTTTGCGCTTGCGACATCGTGCGTAGCTTAAGTTTATTTGTCTTCCAGTATTTTCTGATAAACCAGGCTCTGCAAAGTAAGCAGTTCTTGCGTATCTAAATCCAGAAACTGTAACCCATATTTAATCGGATTGACTTCATCATCGGTGCTGGTGAGTGAGCGTATTGCACATTTGAGGGTGGGGTGAACAACAATGTCACGTATCTTGGCGCGGAAAGCAATGCGCAAGATGTCGTCCTTTTTGCCTAATGGCGTGCTTGACGCAATTGACGCCCCCGTTGTGCTGATATCGTGAATGATAATCGGTGTGGGTGCGGCATTGCTGTTTTCATTATGCGTAATATTGGTTGATGCGCCGATGATGTCAAAATTAATGCGTGCGGCCGCGCGGATAGGGGCTTTTTGCGTGGTTTTTGGGTAGCTTAAATGCAGATAGGTAATCGGCGTGTTGCAGACTTTGATAATGTCGCAGCTGAACGCATAAGCTGCCGTTCCTGAAAAAGCACGGACAGTTATGTTCTGGCCTTCGCGTAACAACATGGCGCTGTTATTTACTGCTGGGGTAGTAATCATTATGGTTTTGCCAGTCAGATAGCCCAGTAGCTTGACTGAGTGTCTGATTTCCTGCGCGTCCGAACCTATTTGTACCTGAAACGTATCACCAACACGTGCTTTGATATCGTCAAAAGTTGACGTAAATCGATCGGTTGCCATGGGTTTTGCAGGCTTGGTTGCTGTATTCATGTTGTTCCCATATTTGTTATTAAAACAAGCGTCTGACGGTAAGCATATATGAATTTATTCAATTGTGCCAAGTGGCATTTATAAATGTTGTTGACTGTGCTGATGTTGAGAATTTGCTCTGCCAGTTATGTGTAGTGGCTGGCATGTGGTTTTGCTAAGTATATATGTTGCTGGAAAATCAATAACTGTCTTCGATTGGCGACAAATTCGTGTAATTAATTGCGAGAATATTATCTAACTTATTGATAATTAATGATAAATATAAATGGCATGGTGTTTGCTGTAGCTAGGTTAGCTGGGTAATTAAGCCCGCTCTTAACTTATAGGAAAATATCATGATGCTTTATTTTAGCCACTTAGTTCTTATGTTGAATCTTTATATCGCACGTATGTTGTTTATAGGTGCGCTCTATCTGGGCAATTACAGCAGTCGTATTAAGGCTGCGTTTGATTAAAGTGGGTTTGTCAGGTCAGGTGTCGCTTAAGGGCGACACTTTTTTAATTATTAATTCACTGTTTTCTAGTTGTTTTTTCCAAGCAAAATAATTCAGTGTCGTCAGATAAAGACAATAGGAGAAGTCAGATGTTAAGAAAATTTCTACAGGCGCGTAAAGCGGATGCTAATGCAGTCGCGGATGAGCCAAAAATCAATTTAAAGTCACCATCAGCACCGCCTGTGATTGTGCCATCAACAATGAAACCACCTAAGGATGAAGGTAACAAACTGGTGGTAGGGCCGCATATCGAACTTAAAGGATCTGAAATAACGGATTGCGAAATTTTGATTGTGGAGGGCCGTGTTGAGTCGTCGATGAAAAGTCGTCATATCCGGATTGCAGAAGGCGGCGTGTTTGAGGGTACGGCTGAGGTTGATGTGGCAGAAATAAGAGGTACTTTTGAGGGCGAGCTGATAGTTCATAAACGACTAGTGATTTATGCCAGCGCCAAAATTCATGGGCATATTCGCTATACCGCCATGACCGTTGAAGATGGGGCAGAGGTGACAGGGACAATAGATATGTTAATTCAGGATGTGCAAGTACATGATGCTGGGAATACTACAGATGCCAGTGATTTGCCTGGTTTTAGGTTAGTTCAATCCAGTCTGGCACACAGACATCAGCGTTAAGCATTGCATTAACTTTTTAATGTGAGGGAAAAATGGATAAATCATTATTGATTGGTTTAGTGGCTGGGGCTGCTGCAGTTACGGCTATTGGCGGGGTTGCTGGATATAAGGTGATGCATGCTGAGCCTGCCTATGCGGAGGTGGTCAGTGTGGATCCAGTGACGGAAACTGTGCGTACGTCACATCGTGTATGTAAAGATGTGGCTGTGGTGCATCGGGCACCGGTAAAAGATGAAAACCGGATTGCAGGTACCGCGATTGGTGCGGTGCTGGGTGGGGTATTGGGCAATCAGGTGGGGGGTGGTACAGGCAGAACGGTGGCGACGGTAGCAGGTGCTGCGGCTGGCGGTTATGCGGGGAACCATGTGCAAGAGAATATGCAGGAATCTGATAAGCAGACCGAGATCAAATCGCGCTGTAAAACAGAATATGAAAGTGCGAAAAAAACATTGGGTTATGATGTGGTTTATCGTTTGGGTAGCAAGCAGGGCAAGGTGCGTATGGACCATAACCCTGGGCAGCAAATTCCTGTGCAGAATGGGCGGTTGATATTAACGCCAGCGGTGGCTGTTACCCCAGTATGACGACTGGCTTATACAACAAAGAATAAGATTGCGAAAT
Source organism: Sulfuriferula nivalis (assembly GCF_009937995.1). Taxonomy (NCBI): domain Bacteria; kingdom Pseudomonadati; phylum Pseudomonadota; class Betaproteobacteria; order Nitrosomonadales; family Sulfuricellaceae; genus Sulfuriferula; species Sulfuriferula nivalis. Next base: position 3,067,377 of record NZ_AP021881.1, on the reverse strand, counting down.
AATGCATGAGGCTACCAGCGATGACGAACAGGTGCCAGATACCGTGCCAGTGTTTGAATTTATAATCATAGGCATAAAAAACTATGCCCCCGGTGTAGAACAAGCCACCCGCAGCCAGCCAGATGAAGCCCGTGCGGCCTAATGCGTGGAGCAGCGGGATGATGGCAATCAGGATGACCCAGCCCATGAGTATGTAGATGATGATGGATAGAATTCTGGCCTCATTTTTTGGCCAGAATTCTTGCAGTATGCCTATGATTGCGAGTGTCCACACGATAGCTAGTAGTGACCAGCCCCATGTGCCGTGGAGCGTGACCAGGCAAAATGGGGTGTATGTCCCCGCAATGAGCAGGTAGATGGCCTGGTAGTCTAGTTTGCGCAGTATGTCTTTGGAGCGTCCGCGCAGGCTGTGGTAGAGCGTTGAAGTGGTGTAGAGGGTAATCAAAGTAAAGCTGTAGATAGCCACACCTGTTATTTTCAGCGCGTTGCCATGTAGTGCTGCAAGCGTGATTAATACCACACTGCCTGCAATGGATAGTGCTGCACCAACGAGGTGGGTGATGGCGTTGAAGCGCTCACCGTAATACATGTCGTGTGTTCCTGTCGGGATTCAAGCTACGCATAATGGTTACGGCCATAGTGCACAGCCTTTATTGTTGAGGTTCAGCCACAAAAATTTCGACTCGACGATTTTGCGCACGTCCTGCACTGGTGTCATTGGTGGTAATGGGTTCATGTGAACCGCGCCCATCAACATTGAACCGCGCAACAGCCACGCCACGTGCGGTCAGGTAGTCGCGTGTATGTGATGCTCGCGCTAGCGATAATGGGTTGTTGATTGCGTCATTGCCAGTGTTGTCGGTATGTCCAATGATAGTAATTCGGGTGCTTGGATTTTCGATCAGGCTGGTGGCGAATTTATCCAGGATGACACGGAAATTCGGACGGATATCGGCGCGGTTAGTGTCAAATGAGATGTCACTGGGGATGTCGAGTTTTAAACGGTTGTCAGCAGTCTGGCTAACCTGTACACCTGTGCCTTGAGTGGCTTGTTCCATTTGCTGCTTCTGCTGTTCCATTTTGTTCGACCAGATATTGCCTGCAACCGCACCCGCAATACCGCCTATTGCCGCGCCTGTCGCTGCGCGCCCACCACCGCCGCCTGCCGTTGTTGCACCAATAATCGCACCTAAACCTGCGCCTATTCCTGCGCCTGTTGCCGTGCCGCGCTGAGTTGCGGACATGTCCGCACAGCCTGTGAGTGCTACGCTTAGTGCAAGTGTGCTGATTATTAATTTACGCATGATTATTCCTTATTAAATTGAGATTGGGTGAATGCTGATTAGGCGCTCAAAAATGGGTGCCAAACAGACCGATTATGCCAATGACAATTAGATAAATTGCGACGATTAGATTTAGCATACGCGGCATAATCAATATAAGTATGCCTGCGATAAGTGCGGCGAGTGGTCCTATGCTTAAGTGTAGGTTCATGATGTTTTCTCCTGACTGTGGGAGATTAGATACTACGCTCTTTTCGTATCGTCGTTATGTGCGTCAGTTCACATAGCTACAATTTAATTATCGACTTCTTGTAATAGCGTGTCTTGCGCTAAACCACCTGCCTGTGCGTGTTCGTCGTTGATAAAAAAGACAACGATGTAGGTGTGTCCATTGGTGGCATGTACATAGCCGGCCATGGTTTTTACGCCATCCAGCGTGCCTGTTTTGATGTGGGCGCGGCCTGCGACGAGGGTGTCTTTCAGGCGTTTTTTCATGGTGCCGTCCATAGCGACGATGGGCAGGCTATTGGCAAGTTCGGGGTAATAGGGGCTATGGTACGCAGCGTATAGCAGTTGTGCCATATGGTATGGGCTGATGCGCTCCAGACGGGATAAACCGGCACCGTTTTCCAATATCAATTCAGGGAAGTCCAGTTGCGACAGTTTGAGCCAGTTTTTAACATTGTCACTGGCTGATGCTATGTTAGCACTAGGGGGCGAGGACAGGCTTAAAAATACACTGCGTGCCATGATGTTGTTGCTGTATTTATTAATGTCGTAAATGATTTGCGCCAGTGGTGGAGAGCTGTAGCTGAAAACCAGCTGCGCGCTGTCAGGTGTGTTGGCTACACGCCAAGTGCCAGTTATTGTGCCGCCCTCGGCTTGCCATAACTGTTGAAAAAGCCCTGCAGCCAGTGTGCTGGCATTACCGAGATTGAGTGCAAAAGATTTTTCACCGCAGTCTCTGGCATAGTTGCCATTTAAGCTGAGCTGATGCGTATCAGCTTGCCATTCGGTGTGTATGGCATCGCGCCACTCTCCGCAGGTTTCGTTGTTAAGCGTGATGTGATTAAAGATATGCGTATCGCTGGGAAGTGGTTCAGCTTGTACAGTAACATTCGTCGTATTGGGTGTGAGCTTGATTTCACTGCTGTTGAAATTGACCATCAGCGCAGCAGGCTCTGCGTTATAAGCGCGATTAGGGTGATCGTCGAATTGTGGACGAGGACTGAGTTGGAAGTAACGTTGGTCGATGACCAGATCACCGTTGATGTGCTGTATGCCGCTTAAACGCAATTGATGCAGTAACATCCAGTATCGTTCTACGGTTAAGTCAGGGTCGCCAAAACCTTTGAGATAAAGATTGCCATTCAGTGTGCCATCGTGCAAATTGCCGTCGTAATAGATGTCGGTTTTCCATGTGTAGGCAGGGCCAAGCAGATTGAGTGCAGCATAGCTGGTAAGCAACTTCATGGTAGATGCCGGATTAAATGCACGATTGGGATTAATCATGATGCTTGGGGCGGGGCTCATACTGTCCCAAATGATGATGCCTGTGTTTTGTTCTGGTATATGTGCGGCATTGAGCGCATTTAAAACCGCGTGAGATAGCGGTGCTGCATGACTAGGAGATAAAAAAGCAAGGAACAGTATGAGCCAGTAACGCATGTTGAGGTTTAATCTTGGATGAATTCGCGTTATTCTTGCATAAATTAGTCGAGTAAGTGAGATGGTAATGAATTTAGATGCGTTGATATTAGCGTTGGATAATGGTTTGCGTACCGTACTTGCACCCGCGCAAAGTGTGCGTGCTGTTCCTGGCAAGGAGTTAGAAGATGCGGCATTGACGGAGGCAGAGAAAAAACATGCGGCAAGTCTGATGCGGATTAATCATGTTGGTGAGGTGTGTGCTCAAGCTTTGTATCAAGGTCAGTCGTTGACCGCACGCAATCCTGAAGCAAAAGCGGCGTTGGCTGAAGCTGCTCGTGAAGAAACAGAACACCTGGCGTGGTGCGAAGCACGGATAGATGCTTTGGGTGGTCGCAAGAGTTTGCTTAATCCCGTCTGGTATGCGAGTTCGTTAGCTGTGGGTATGGCGGCGGGTGCGTTGGGAGATAAGTGGAATTTGGGATTTTTGGCTGAGACTGAACGGCAGGTAGGGTCGCATTTAGCAGCGCATTTGACTGAATTGCCAGTGGCTGATGCGAAAAGCCGTGCGGTGGTTGAACAGATGCAGGAGGATGAGGCACGTCATGCTGAGACTGCTGTGGCTCATGGCGGTGCAGCCTTACCCATGCCGGTGAAAGGGGTGATGCAGCTCATGTCTAAAGTGATGACGAAAACAGCTTATTGGGTATAATGCTCACCATTTGAACGAAAGTATAAGTCATGGCGAATTTTGCAGAAAATCTTGAAAAACTTGAGAACGTTGATGCGTTTGGTTCTATGAAACTGTTTGATGAAATGGGTAATGTCTGCGGTGTGATAGAAAACAAACCAGGTAGTGCAGGTTCATTTCGTGTGTATTATCACGCTGCGCTAAAGTGGGGTGGTATCGGTCAAAAAGGCGCGCAAGAGGCGTTAGCATTGTTTGCAGAGCATACTGATGATGCGCGTCAGAACCCTGGCAAACACCCTAATATTGATTTGTTATTTGATATTATCAAAAACAACACGGTATATTCAGTACGCTGCTATCCAGTTTAATACTGTATCGGGATATGTCCCGATACAGTATTTCAAGTCCAGATTAAGATCTGATCTGTCGAGATGAGTTAAATTTCTACAATTTCAAAGTCATGTGTCATCTCGGCAGTTTTCCCCAGCATAATAGATGCTGAACAGTATTTTTCCGCTGAAAGATTGATTGCGCGAGCCACTAATTCAGGTTTGAGATTGCGGCCACTGACGATGAAGTGCAAGTGAATTTTGGTAAATACTTTAGGATCAGTGTCGGCACGCACTGCCTCAATTTCAGCAACGCAATCTACGATGTCGGCACGTGCTTTTTTCAATATAGTAACGACGTCATAAGATGTGCATCCACCTGCACCTAACAACATCATTTCCATAGGACGTGGACCTAAATTGCGCCCCCCGCCTTCAACCGAGCCATCCATTACTAAGCCATGGCCGCTGCCTGTTTCGCCCACAAATGCTACACCTTCTATCCATTTGATACGTGCTTTCATGCGTTTTCTCCTTGTGAGTGATGAATAATTCTAACCTTTAAGTCGATACCAGATAAGTCCTATCGCTTCATGGATTGCAAAATAACTGTTGGTCAGTCCGCGTGGCTGCGGAATAAAGTCAATTGGATTGATATGCTTGGCCAGGCTGTAACCTGTGCCAGCAGGAATAACGGTAAATCCAGCATGCTCAAAAGCATAGATGGCACGAGGTAAGTGCCAGGCATGGGTTACCAGATAGATACGATTAATCTGACTGGGTAATAGTGCACGGCTGGCGTGAGCATTTGCCCATGTGTTGTTTGAGTGAGGTTCGATCCAGCGAGTGGCAACGTTAAAATCTTGCTGCAACGTGTCGCGCATTAAATAGGCTTCAGCTACACCGCCGGCAGGGTTGCCTCCACTGACTGCAACGGGTAAATGAGTAGCGCGTGCAAGTCGCGCGCCGTAACGCACGCGTTCTAACGCATAGCGACTAACGGTGTCGCCACCGTACTCAGGCGCATCAAAATAGCTGCCGGCACCCAAGATAACAATTGCATCTGCGGCAGGCGGGTGGGCTAAATTGATTACGGGGTAATGTTCAAATTGCGCCAGTAGCCTATCAGCGATAACAGGCATGGATAGTGCGCATAGCAGTATCAAAGTGGTTGTGCAGAGTATTTTGCCAAGCAAGCGATGGCGGTTAAGTAATCCTAGGCTTATGCCACCAAGCAGAATAAGGCTGAGTGGCGGCAAGAGTAAGGCGCTGATAAAAATAGTAAAAATCCAGGACATTTTTATAGTGAGTGGAACAAATATTGATGGGAGTGTTTGACATGATTAGCTATTTGAATTATTATACTCGGCTTTCCATGTTTAAGAATTAGCAGGGGTTTGAAATGAACACCTTTACCGCAATGAGCACGTTTTCAGCCAAAGCACACGAGATTAATCGTGAATGGTTTGTTGTTGATGCAACAGATAAAGTTTTGGGACACGTAGCTGCTGAAGTTGCACGTATTTTACGCGGCAAGCATAAGCCAGAATTTACCCCTCACGTTGATACTGGCGATTTTATCGTTGTTGTTAACGTTGAGAAATTAAAAGTAACCGGTAATAAAGCTGAAGATAAGAAATATTATCGTCACACTGGTTACCCAGGTGGTATCTATGAAACTACCTTTGCGAAAATGCAAGCGCGTTTTCCAGGTCGTGTTTTAGAAAAAGCAGTTAAGGGCATGTTGCCTAAAGGCCCATTGGGCTATGCAATGATTAAAAAGTTGAAGTGCTACGCAGGTGCAACCCACCCGCACTCTGCACAACAGCCTAAAGCTTTGGAAATCAGAGGTTAAGCCATGATCGGAAATTATTACTACGGCACTGGCCGTCGCAAAAACGCTGTTGCTCGTGTTTTCATTAAAGCGGGTAGTGGAAATATTGTTGTGAACGAAAAACCTGTTGATGAGTATTTTTCTCGTGAAACAGGTCGTATGATCGTTCGTCAGCCTTTAGAATTAACCAGCAACGTATCTGCATTTGACATTATGGTCAATGTGCATGGTGGTGGTGAATCTGGTCAAGCTGGTGCAATCCGCCACGGTATTACCCGTGCGCTGATTGAGTTTGATTTGGGTCTGAAGACTTCATTGAAAAAAGCTGGTTTCGTAACACGTGATGCGCGTGTGGTTGAGCGTAAGAAAGTCGGCTTGCGTAAAGCTCGTCGCGCTAAACAGTTCTCCAAGCGTTAATTATTCGGGCATTGTTTATTTTGCCCATCGAAAAAGCCGCCTTGAACTGGGCGGCTTTTTTGTTGTCTGTGAGTTATGATAATGTTTTTGCACATTAAGGAAGTTGCGCATGATTAAGGTTGGCATAGTCGGTGGTACAGGGTATACAGGTGTCGAGTTATTGCGTTTGTTGGCGTTGCATCCACAGGTTGAGCTGGCTGCGATTACTTCACGTAAAGAAGCCGGTATGCGCGTTGCTGATATGTTTCCTAATTTACGTGGGCATGTGGATTTGGCTTTTTCTGATCCCGAGCAAGCGGATTTAGCAAGTTGTGATGTGGTGTTTTTCGCCACGCCAAATGGTATTGCGATGCAACAGGCGCGAGAGTTATTGGCAGCAGGTGTCCGCGTAATTGATTTGGCGGCTGATTTCCGTATTAAGGATTTGGTAGTCTGGTCTAAATGGTACGGCATGGAGCATGCTTGTCCAGAGCTGGTAGAGGAGGCAGTTTATGGTTTGCCTGAGGTGAATCGTGAGCAGATTAAAACGGCCAGATTGATTGCGAACCCTGGTTGTTACCCTACTGCAGTGCAATTAGGCTTTTTACCGTTATTGGCTGCAGGTGTGGCTGATACCTCTTGTCTCATTGCGGATGCTAAGTCGGGAGTGAGTGGTGCCGGGCGTGGTGCGTCTGTAAGGGCTTTGTTTGCTGAATCTGCAGACAGTTTTGCTGCTTATGGTGCATCTGGACATCGGCATCTGCCCGAAATTAGTCAGGGTTTGGCTGGATTTTCAGGGAAGAATGTTAATTTTACTTTCGTGCCACATTTAACACCGCTGATCCGGGGCATTCATGCGACTTTGTACGCGCGGGTGACGCATGGTGTGGATATACAGGCGCTATTTGAACAGCGGTATCAGAATGAGCCGTTTGTTGATGTGATGCCTGCGGGCTCGCATCCTGAGACGCGTTCCGTTCGAGGTGCAAACACTTGTCGTATCTCTTGGCACAGGCCGCAAAATGGCGATATGGTTGTGGTGTTGTCAGTGATCGATAATTTGGTTAAAGGCGCTGCAGGCCAGGCTGTGCAGAATATGAATATTATGTTCGGTTTCGCAGAGTCGATGGGATTAGAATTAATTGGACTGTTGCCTTGACGTAAGGCATGGGCATGTAGATAATGGTAAAATACTGTTTATAGGAGTTTTAAAATGAATGCAATGACTGAAATGCAACCTGTGTTAGTGTTTACTGATAACGCAGCGAACAAGGTTTCACAACTGATTGAAGAAGAAGGTAATGCTGATTTGAAACTGCGCGTGTTTGTTAGCGGTGGTGGCTGTTCAGGTTTCCAATATGGCTTCACTTTTGATGAAGTCATGAACGAAGATGATACCGCTATGGTTAAAAATGGCGTGACTTTGCTAATTGATCCTATGAGCTATCAGTATTTGGTAGGTGCTGAGATTGATTATCAAGAAGGTCTGGAAGGTGCGCAGTTCGTAATTAAGAACCCTAACGCGACTTCAACTTGTGGTTGTGGTTCATCGTTCTCTGCTTAAATTAGTAATGTGAGAATGCTAAAAAAGGAGGCTTCGGCCTCCTTTTTTATGCTGGGTAGATGGCGCCTAATATGCATGGGTGCTCGGCACCTGTGACTTCAGTCAGGTTGCCTGGCAAATTCTGTAGAGTTTGCCAGCCTAGCCAGGCAAACGCATGTGCTTCAAGCCAGTCTGCATGAATGCCGATAACATCGGTGCGTTGGATGTTGAGCTTGGGTAGTGCAATTTTAAGAGCCGATGTTAGTGCTTGGTTATGTACGCCACCTCCGCACAAATAAAGTTCATCAACGTTTGGAGTGCATAGTGTATTGATTGCTTGGGCGATGCTGTCAGCAGTGAATTGTACAAGTGTTGCTTGCACATCAACGGGAGACTCATTTCCTGTCAGTAATGAATTTAGCCACTGATTATTGAACTGTTCCCTACCCGCACTTTTGGGTGGGGGTAATTTAAAATATGGATGGCTTAGTAATTTGGTAAGCAGTTTAGGTAATGCTTCACCTTGTGCTGCCCAAGCACCATCTTTATCATAAGGCTCGCCGGTATGGGTCAGGCACCATGTGTCTAAAAGACCTATGCCTGGACCACAATCAAATCCGGTGATTTTCCCCTCGACTGGCAAGTCACTGATATTGGCAATGCCGCCTATGTTAACAATAACTCTGTGTAAATCGGGTCGCCTGAAGGCTGCGGCATGGAAAGCAGGAACCAGCGGGGCGCCTTGACCTCCTGCAGCAATGTCGCGGCTACGAAAGTCGGCTATCACTGTGGTTAGTGTTTTTTCAGTCAGGCGAGCGGCATTGACTAATTGTATGGTGTAGCTTGCATCGGGTCGATGACGTATGGTTTGCCCATGGCAGGCGATGGCTGTTGGGTGAATATGAGATTTTGCGATAAGCTTGTTGACGCTAGCGGCATACAGATCAGCGAGTTCGTTGGCAAGAACTGCGGTGCGATGGATTTCATCATCACCAGTATCTTGCAATGCAAGTATGCGTTGGCTTAGCTCGGGTGGGTAAGCATCATATTGCGTTTCAATCAAACAGCCTGCGGGGTGCGATGCATCAAAACAGACCAATGCTGCATCAATACCGTCTAAACTTGTGCCGGACATGAGTCCGATAAGGTGAGTTTTATCGGACACGATGCCGTGCTTATTCCATGGCGGTAAGGTTGGTGCCGTCTAGCAAGTTGAGTCGCGCGACCAAAGGTTGTGCTTCCGCTTTAAATTTAGGTAGCTGTTGAGCTGCAATAGGAAAGGCAACAGGTATATTTGCGGTAAGCGGATTCGTTGCTACACCAGCAATTCTGAACTCGTAATGTAAGTGTGGTCCAGTTGCCCAGCCCGTCATGCCTACATATCCAATTAAATCGCCTTGACTAACTTTTTCACCTTTGTGCAGTCCTTGGGCAAAGGCTGAAAGATGACCATAAGCAGTGCTGTAGTTGCCACTATGCTTAAGTACGATAAAGTTGCCATAGCCCGTTTGCTGGCCTACAAACTCAACGGTTGCATCAGCAATCGCACGAACTTTTGTTCCGATTGGGGCTGCGTAATCAATACCTTTGTGTTGGCGCCATTGTTTCAAAATGGGGTGAAAACGCATTTCGAAGCCAGAGCTGATACGTGTAAATTCAAGTGGCGAACGTAAAAATGCTTTTTTTAGTGGTTTGCCTTCAGGAGTGTAATATTCACCCTTGCCATTTGCGCCATCGAAAAACACTGCGCGGTAGGCGTGTCCAGCATTCACAAATTCAGCAGCAAGAACGCGCCCTGTCATTACCATTTGACCATTTAAAGATTTGGTCTCGTAGACAACGTTGAAGTTGTCGCCTTTGCGCAGATCCTGATGGAAGTCTATGTCGGTAGAAAACAGATCCGCCATTTGTGTGGCAATGGCGTCAGGTATGCCTGCGGCATCAGTAGCGCCAAATAATGAGTTACGAATTACGCCTGACTTCATTACAGTTGCTGTTTCAAGTGGGGCGGTAGTTACACTGGTGTTGAATTGGTTGTTCTGGGCGATAATGTTTAACATTTTGCCATCTGTGCTGGCATGACGTAACCAAATTAATTTGCCATCATCGCTGACCTCGGCTTGTATGCGCTTGCCAGGATTTATTTGTATTAGTGCATGTGTCGCATCCGGGGTTTTCAGGAATGCCGATATTTGTTCGTTATTTACGCCCAAACGTTTGAGTATGCTTGCAGCAGTGTCGCCACGTTCGATACGTTCGTCGCGGATATATGTGTTAGTGCTTGTGTCGGCAAGGCTGATTGTTTCGGGTAGCGCCAAGTTTTCAACAACGGTGGAAACGGTAACGTTGGAGGTATCTGTTTGCGGAGCTATACCAAAAGCGGTTACCATGCCGAATAATGGAAGGCTGGACAGAGCAATCAACCAGCGTAAGCGAACTTTGCGTGCGTTTACACGTTCGCCGTGTGTTAGTAAATTGCTATTACGTTTGATTCTCGCCATTGTTTCATTTCCTTACTGCGTGCTCGACACGTGATAGTAACAGAACGTGTCGGCAATGAGAAGCTTTAGATTTAGTGTGTTGATTATTATGGGGTTAGTGTGATGGTTGCTGGGGTAAATGAAGCGCTGCAGATCATTAAGCGTGGTTGTGATGAATTAATTGTTGAGCATGAATTAGTGGCGAAGTTGAAGGCGGGCAAGGTATTGCGGGTTAAAGCCGGGTTTGATCCAACTGCGCCAGATTTGCATCTGGGTCATACAGTGCTGTTGAATAAAATGAAGCAATTGCAGGATTTGGGTCATCATGCATTGTTTCTGATTGGCGATTTTACTGGAATGATAGGAGATCCCACCGGCAAGAATACTACGCGCCCGCCACTCACGCGTGAGCAGGTTGCCGAAAATGCGAAGTCATACACAGAGCAGGTGTTCAAGATTCTTGATCCAGATAAAACTGAGGTGGTATTTAATTCCACATGGATGGATCAGTTAGGGTCGGCGGGAGTGATGAAGTTGGCTGCAACGCACACGGTTGCGCGCATGCTGGAACGGGACGATTTTAGTAAACGTTATAAAAATAATCAGCCTATTGCAATACATGAGTTTCTGTACCCCTTGGTGCAGGGTTATGACTCGGTGGCATTGAACTCCGATTTGGAGTTGGGCGGAACTGATCAGAAATTTAACTTGTTGATGGGGCGTGAGTTGCAAAAGCATTATGGTCAGGCTCCCCAGTGTGTGTTGACCATGCCTTTATTGGAAGGTTTGGATGGGGTTAATAAAATGTCCAAGTCGCTAGGTAACTATATAGGTATTACGGAGCCGGCAAATGAGATCTTTGGCAAAATCATGTCTATACCTGACACATTGATGTGGCGCTACTTAGAA